>JALEMR010000017.1 GCA_022768245.1 Oscillospiraceae bacterium | reverse complement strand
TTCCCCACCGCATATGTTGAGAGAAGAGATATGCAGTATTCCTACAATGACGGCGATCTCTATCACTTCATGGATCCCGAGACCTACGAGGATCTTCCCGTAAGCCCCAGCGAGCTCGGCGACAGCTTCAAGTTCGTTAAGGAAGAGATGATCTGCAAGGTTTGCTCATACAAGGGCAAGGTATTCGCAGTAGAGCCCCCCAACTTCGTTGAGCTCCAGGTCACAAAGACCGACCCCGGCTTCAAGGGCGATACAGCTACCAACGCAACTAAGCCCGCTACTCTCGAGACAGGCGCAGAGATCAAGGTGCCTCTCTTTATCGACGAGGGCGAAATGATCCGCATCGACACTCGTACAGGCGAGTACATGGAGCGCGTTTGATCCCACTAAACCGTAAGGCTGCTTCGGAGCAGCGGAAAGGAGAACATTATGACACTCAGCGAAAAAACCTCTTATTTAAAAGGACTTCTTGACGGAATGGACAAGAATGATAAGGTCATCAACCTTATCGCCGATATTCTCCGCGATATTGCTCTTGAGCTTGAGGATCAGCAGGACCAGATCGACGAGGTTTGCGAGGTAGTTGATTCCATCAGCGACGACCTTGACGAGCTGGAAGAGGATCTCTACGACGACGAGGACGACGACGATTACTACGATGACGACTTCGACATCGACGAACTCGACGACGAGGACGATGATGACGATTACGGCTTCGACGATGAAGAGATGTACGAGGCTACCTGTCCTACCTGCGGCAATACCATTGTTATCAATAAGTCAATGCTGGAGGAAGGCTCCATCAACTGTCCCAACTGCAGCGAGCTCCTTGAGTTCGATCTCAGCGACGAGGACGGCGAAGAATAAGCAATATATCATTATCAATGCAGCTGTTTCAGGGCGAGGTGTGATTCCTCACCGGCGGTATAGTCCGCGAGCCTGTGCGTTTACGCAAAGGTTGATTCGGTGAAATTCCGAAACCGACGGTATAGTCCGGATGAAAGAAACATGGGCTTTCGGTATGCATATCTTATAATATCATATCCCGAAAACGCAGACTTTCACCCCCGAAGCACACCGCTTCGGGGGTTTTTCTGACAGATTGCATAACACTTTTTTGGAGGTAATCTGAAATGAAAAACGAAGCAATTTCCAACAACACGGTATCACAAAGCAAGCCGGTCAATGTCCGCGCGCTGGCTGTGACGGGCATGCTGTCCGCACTGGCGTTCGCGCTGATGTATCTGGAATTCCCCGTGCCGCTGATGCCGCCCTTTATCAAAATGGACCTGTCCGACTTCCCCGCGCTTATCGCGGCGTACTGCTTCGGACCGCTCTGGGGAATCTGCGTATGCCTTATCAAGAACCTTATCCACCTGTTCTTCTCGAGCACCGGCGGCGTGGGAGAGCTTGCGAACTTCCTTCTGGGCGCATTGTTCGTTATCCCCGCGGGACTTGTCTACAAGCTGAAAAAAAGCCGCAAAAGCGCACTTATCGGCGCAATTATCGGCGCAGTTGTAATGGCGCTGGGAAGCCTTGTCACCAATAATTTCATCGTATATCCCGTGTACTACAACTTCATGCCAAAGGAAGCAATACTCGCCGCATATCAGGCGATACTTCCGAGCGTAAAGACTATCCCCCAGTGTCTGTTGATATTCAACGTTCCCTTTACCTTTGTAAAGGCGATGATAAGCGTCATCATCGTATTCCCCACATACAAATATCTTTCACCCATACTTAAGGGTAAAAACTCATAATGGATTCAGCCTCCCAAAGCTCATGCCGAACCTTGGGAGGCTGATTTTTTTCGTATTATTACGTCACAGCTTGGAGTATCCGAAGCTGTTCACGATAGCGTCCAGCTTCTGTCCCGCTTGGCACATAGGACACTCCGCAGGCTTATGGGACTGATATGCGGGGATATCCTTCGGGGTGAATACGCTGCTTATCTTCATGCCGTGGACCTCTTCAACAGCGCTGAATATCGCTCCAACGCCTGTGAGCGTTCCGCCGTAATAATTCAGGCAGTCCATGGTCTGGGCAACACTCTTTCCCGACGATACCGACGATGCAAGCAGAAGCACTGCCTTTCCGCGTATCATCTGCTGGATATTGTCACGGAGGATTATCTCGTTGTTCATGCCGAATTCGGGCGTGATGACCGAAATGTCAATGCCCGCATTGATGCCGTGAAGCCCCGAGGAAAGCTCGTCTGCAAGGAATGCTCCCACCATGCGTGTGCCCTCCACGCAGATTATCGCCTGGACGGGAGTGTAATTGAAGGCTCCAGCAAGCTCCTTGGCGGTCTCCTTTGCGCCGTTCAGGCTGTTCTTGATGCCGCTCATGTCGATATAGCTGCTGACATGGCTGTGATTTGTGGCAAAATGTCCGTTGATGACCTCAAACTTGATCCTCGAATTGTTTGCCGCAGAGATAACGCTCTTCTGATTTTCCATAATATATTCCTCCCTGTCATAAGGCAGCCCCGCACACAGACTTTGTGGGGTACTGTCTTAAAATTTCCTTGATTTGCGAACCTTTTTTATCCTTCTCTTCTTTTTGCCGCTGTTGGCGGATATCACCACTCCGATATATACTGCCACAAGGACAACGGCAATGATGACCGCAGCCTTGAACCAAACCGAGCCAAAAAACTGCTTCGCCTTATCAAGATTATATTCCCAGTGAGACAATGCGATGCTTTCCTGCGCCACTAAGTCCACGGTGACTATATCCTCGCCGTTGAGGGACAGCTTATATGTACCCAGCTTCTGTCCCTGCTCCACGGGGGCGGTTATGGCTCCGTCGCTGTCGGTATAGCCGCTTGTGTCGATAGTCACCTTAAGCTTGTCAACGTCTATCTGATCAGACCAGAGCATAGTGCTGCTCTCCGCGGTCACAAGACGGACAAAGTCCTTATCTGCGCCCATTTTCACCTGCAGCTCGGTTATCTCCTGCCCCGAGGGGACTATCTGCTGATAGGACAGGGTATCGAACGCCCAGTCATACAGCTTGATCTGGTCCTCGAAATTCCCGTAGGAGTCATAGCCGTCATCATCGTACAATGGCGAGCCCATGGTCACAAGAAGATATCTCATGCCGTTTTTCTCCGCCATGGATATGAGATTTCTTCCCGATTCGTCGGTGGTACCCGTTTTTATGCCCTTTGCATAAGGGTAGTAGTATTCGCTGGCGGGATTTGTCATCTTGTTGGAATGAGTTATGACCTTCCAGCCGTTCTCGTTATAGTTGGTGGCGCCCAGCGTATACTCGGAGGTGCAGGCAATCTCCTCAAACTCGGGATAGTTGTCCAGCGCATACTTGACTATCATCGCCATATCCGAAGCATTGGTATACTGATCTCGGTCGTGAAGTCCGTGAGGATTCACGAAATTAGTGCCCACGCAGCCTATCTCCCGCACCTTGTCGTTCATCATGGAGACGAAATTGGGGATGCTTCCCCCGCCCACATTATACGCCAGTATTCCCGCCGACTCGCAGGCGGAATAGATAAGCATGCTGTACATCAGGTCCTTGACGCTTATGGTCTCGCCGCGGGAATAGCCCACCGTCAGCGCACCCGTGTTGTAAAGGTCGTCGAAGACCGCAAGGGGCGCTTCAAAGTACGTATTTTCCAGATCGTCCACATTGTCCAGCACCACGATCGCAGTGACTACCTTCGTCAGAGAAGCGGGGTACATTTTCTTTGTGGAATTCTGCTCGAAGACTATTTCCTCGTTGTCAAGATTTATCATCACCGCCGCTTCGCTGTTCAGCGTGAACCCGGGCTTGAAGGTGACCGCAGCCGCAGGTACGGCGGATATTATTCCCAGAATAAGGACCATTGCCGTTAAAATACTAAGCTTTTTCATTATACCTCCCCTTAGTCAGTTTACAGTTAACAGTTCCAGCTGTTGAGATATTTTTCCTGCTCCTCGGTGAGCTTATCTATCTCCAGTCCCCAGAAGCGTATCTTCCGCTCTGCCACCTCGCGGTCGATAGACTTGGGCACGTCGATTATCATAGAATCAAGCTTTCCTCTGTTCTGCGCAAGGTACAGTGCGGACAGCGCCTGAATGGCAAAGCTCATGTCCATTATCTCGGCGGGATGTCCGTCGCCTGCTGCAAGATTAACGAGCCTTCCCTCGGCGATGACGTTTATCTGTCTGCCGTCGGGCATAATATAGCCCTGGATATTGTGACGGGCTACCTTGCATTCCACAGCCATTTCCTTAAGACGGGCAACGTCTACCTCGCAGTCGAAATGACCCGCATTGCAGCAGATAGCGCCGTCCTTCATAACATTGAAGGACTTCTCGGTGATAACGCCCTTGCAGCCCGTTACGGTGATGAAGAAATCGCCTATCTTCGCAGCTTCCTCCATTTTCATGACCTTGAAGCCGTCCATTACCGCTTCCATAGCCTTGATGGGGTCTACCTCGGTGACGATGACCGACGCTCCTAAGCCCTTTGCTCTCATGGCAACGCCCTTTCCGCACCAGCCATAGCCTGCAACGACCACATTCTTTCCCGCAACGATGAGATTAGTCGTGCGGTTGATGCCGTCCCAGACAGACTGTCCCGTGCCGTAGCGGTTATCGAAAAGATGCTTGCAGTCCGCGTTGTTTACCAGCACCATGGGGAATTTCAGCTTTCCGTCCCTGTTCATGGCGATAAGGCGGATAATTCCCGTGGTAGTCTCCTCGCAGCCGCCTATCACGTCCTTTATCTTTTCGGGATATTCGTTATGTATGAGGTTCACCAGATCGCCGCCGTCGTCGATGATGATATTCGGTCCCGCTTCGATTACCTTTGAGATGTGGCGGTGATATTCCTCGGGAGTAGCGTCGTACCACGCATATACGTTGAGCCCGTCATGCACGAGAGCCGCGGCAACGTCGTCCTGTGTGGAGAGAGGATTGGAGCCTGTGACGTACATTTCCGCTCCGCCTGCGGCAAGGACCTTGCAGAGATATGCAGTCTTTGCTTCAAGGTGCACCGACAGCGCCACCTTAAGTCCCTTAAAGGGCAGGTCACGCTTGAAATCCTCCTCTATTGAATTAAGCAGAGGCATGTTAGCCCTTACCCAGTCGATCTTGATCTTACCGCTTTCCCAGAGAGCGGCGTCTCTTATTTCACTTGACATTTGATTCATTCCTTTCAGTTTAGTATCCCTATGAAATCTATTATAACATATATGTCCGAAAAATGGAACAGGTTTTTGAGAAAAAATTTTGGAAATAAAAAGCGGCTTTTCACGAAAGCAGAAAAGCCGCAAATAATTATCAATTATCTTCACGCTACCGAGTCGAATATCTTCCCCTCGGACTTGTCCTCGATGCCAACGTTGTACACGTCGGAAAGCTTTGCCTTGGTGACTGTCCGCGTCTCTCCGCCCGATACGTAAGAGCGTCCGCACTCGGGGCAGATGCCCGTATGCAGTGTGACCGTCTGAGAGACCACTTCCCGTCCCTCACGCTCAGCCTTTGCCTGATTGCGGTAGACGTGCTCCATCTCATGTCCTCTGACAACGGAGGACGCATTATCGGGGTCGATATGGGACGCGGATTTGAAGGACACGCCCGGGTCGTCCGAGCCGTCCTGATACTTGCGGTTCTTGCAGGTCCGGCACTCTCCGTTATCGGGATTTTCCAGCTTATCCAGCCGCTTTTTCAGATTATCTATCCGTTTTTCCAGCGACTGTATCTCGGAAGAAAGGTTCTTCCCCGCAGACTTCTGCTTTTCCTGTGCTTCGTCAAGCTTGGATTCAAGGCTTGAAATCTTCTGCCGTATGCCCGACCTGGTATCCTTTGCGCTTGAATATCCCCCTGCGGATACTCCCGAAAAGCCGCCTATGCCTACGCCTACGCCTTCGATCCCTCCCATAATATCACTCCTCTCTTATATTTTCCGTACAGCTTACCATAATAGCATTATATCACATTAATTTGAAAAATGCAATACCCGTTATCAGATCTGTAACAATTTTTTTACTGAAAATTCGTTGAATATATACCCCGTATGGGTATATAATAAAGCTGTAAAATACCGTAAGGGGGTATATTTCAATGGAAAACGAAAACAATATCATAAATGAGGAGCAGGTCTGTCCCTGCTGTCATAAGAAAGCCACTCCCCGTGACGAGGAAATGCTCCGCTCCCTGAAAAACCGCATAAACCGCATGAGCGGACAACTCGGCGGCATATCGAAAATGCTGGACGAGAACCGCTACTGCGGCGATATCCTGATACAGATAGCCGCTCTGGAAAGCGCGCTGCGCTCCTTCGGGTATGTTATCCTGCAGGACCACATGGAGACCTGCGTCGCCGACGAGCTTGAAAAGGGCAACAGGGAGATAATAGACGAGACCGTCGAGCTTATCAAGAAACTGAGGTGATATATCAATGACCGAAAAATTTACCGTTACGGGCATGTCCTGCGCCGCTTGTCAGGCTAACGTCACAAAGGCGGTGTCAAAGCTGGAGGGCGTGAAGTCCTGTAACGTCAATCTGCTGTCGGGGGCTATGACCGTGGACTTCGAATCGCCTGCCGACGTACAGAAAATATGCTCCGCCGTCACTGCGATAGGCTACGGCGCTGAGCTGCAAACTGCGGAAACCACCTCCGAGAGCGGGTACAGCTCCCGCCGGAATGAACTCTTAAAAAGGCAGGCGGAAAAGGAAAAAGCGCTTAAATTCCGCATGATATTCTCGATAATACTTCTTGTGCCGCTGATGTACATTGCCATGGGCGAAATGATCGGGCTGCCAGTACCGCCCGTATTCACAGGCATGGAAAACATGGGCGTTTCCGCTCTTACGCAGTTTATCCTTGCGGTGCCGATAATATTCGTCAACCGAAAATTCTTCATATCGGGCTTCAAGGCGCTTTTTAGAAGAGTCCCCAATATGGATTCGCTGGTGGCGATAGGCTCCTCCGCATCGCTTATCTACGGCCTTTATTCGCTGTACCGCATTATATATTCGCAGGGTCATATGGACATGGACACTGCCCATATCTACGCACATCAGCTCTACTTCGAATCCGCCGCCATGATACTCACCCTCGTGACCGCTGGCAAGTACATGGAAGCCCGCTCCACGTCCAAGACCTCCGACGCTCTCGGAAAGCTTGCGGAGCTTGCCCCCAAGACCGCAAGAGTTATCCGTGACGGCGGAGAGCTGACTATCCCCTCGGAGCAGCTCGTGGCAGGCGATATCATCGTGATACGTCCCGGAGATACTATCCCCGCGGACGGAAAGCTCATCGACGGACAGGGCACCGTGGACGAGTCCGCAGTCACCGGCGAAAGCATTCCCGTTGAAAAATCCGTGGGAGACAATGTCATCACCGCCACCGTCAACAGGAACGGCTCCTTTAAAATGCAGGCGGAAAGGGTAGGCGACAATACCGCTCTTGCGCAGATGATACGCTTAGTGGAGGACGCCGCCAACACAAAGGCACCAATTGCCCGAATAGCCGACAAGGTCAGCGCAGTGTTCGTGCCGACGGTCATCGGCATATCGGCAGTTACATTGATAGTATGGCTCATTGCGGGCAAGGGCTTTGAGTTTGCTCTGTCCTGCGCAGTGGCGGTGCTGGTGATATCCTGCCCATGCGCTCTGGGACTTGCCACACCCGTTGCAGTCACCGTGGGCACGGGAAAGGCCGCACAGATGGGCATACTCATCAAATCTGCGGAGGCGCTGGAAAATCTCTGTAATGCGGACGTGATAGTCCTGGACAAGACGGGAACGGTCACCACGGGCACTCCCGCAGCGGAGGATATAATAGTATTCGGTGATATTTCCGAGGAAATATTCCTGTCCGAAGCGGCAGCTGTGGAATACGGCAGCGAACACCCTCTCGGAGAAGCAGTGGTGCGATATGCACAGGAGCGTGGGCTTGATATCCCGAAGGCGGACAATTTCTCGGCTCATTCGGGACGGGGCGTTTCCGCAGAGGTGAACGGTCATGCGTATATCGCAGGAAATACGGCATTTATGGAGGAAAAGGGCATTATCTCTCCCGATAACGCCGAAATATACGATACTGTTAAAAGGCTGTCCTCGGAGGGAAAGACTCCGCTTATATTCGCCCGTGACGGAAAGGCGGCGGGTATCATCTCCGCGGCGGACGGCATACGCAGCGACAGCAGCCGAGCAGTGAGCCGCTTCAAGGAGCTTGGACTGTCCGTAATTATGCTGACGGGCGACAACCGCATCACAGCAAATGCCATTGCGGCAAAGTCAGGCATAACCGAAGTCATCTCCGACGTTCTTCCCGAAAACAAGGAGGAATGTATCAGAAGGCTCAAGGACGAGGGCAAAAAGGTCATCATGGTGGGGGACGGCATAAACGACGCTCCCGCTCTGACCCGCGCAGATATCGGCATAGCCGTAGGCTCGGGAACGGATATCGCCGTGGACTCGGCGGATATCGTCCTCATGCACGATTCCCTCTGCGACGCTGCGGCGGCGATATCGCTCAGCCGCTCGGTAATGCGCAACATCAGAATGAACCTGTTCTGGGCGTTCTTCTATAATGTGCTGGGCATACCCCTTGCGGCGGGAGTGCTTTATCCCGCATTCGCGATCAAGCTTAGCCCCATGATAGGCTCTGCGGCGATGAGCTTAAGCTCGGTATGCGTGGTATCGAATGCGCTTAGGCTGCGGCGTTTCAGGGACGATTACGCCTATATCAGCAATAATGCGGAAAATCCGCAGGAAAGGATAGATGTTAAAATGACAAAGACTGTAAATGTAGAGGGCATGATGTGCATGCACTGCGCAGGTCATGTGCAGAAGGCGCTGGAGGAAGTGGAGGGCGTTTCCTCGGTGCAGGTGGACCTTGAGGGGAAAAAGGCGGTATGCTCCCTTTCCGCCGATGTTCCCGACGATGTGCTTATCTCCGCGGTGGAAAAGGCGGGGTACAAGGGTTTGTCGGTTAACAGTTAACAGTTGATCAAAATGCCCCTCGGAGATTTATCGCCGGGGGGCATTTTGTCATTATGCATTATAATTTATATTCCATCTGAACGTCGAAGGGCTCGTTTTCGGCTATCTCTTTGTTTATTTCCTCAGCTTCGGTGCAGCCCAGCTTATGATATGCCGCCTGACTTTCCTTCGAGGAATGAGCCGATATATAAAGTCTTTCCGCGCCGATACTGCGTGCTTCCTCACAGGCAAGCCCAAAGAGCCTTCTGCCTATGCCCTGTCCACGATATGGCTCGGAGACCTGAAACATCACCAGCTCCGCATACTGCCTTCTGCTGCCGAAAAAGCTTCGTGACACGGTTATGAAGCCCACAATTTTATCATCGGAAAAGGCACCGTAAGCAAATCCCTTCCCGCCGATAAAGTCCATGACCTCCGCAGCTTTTTCCCGAAGAACGGTACTGTCCCAGTCCTCGGTGAATTCCATTGGCATCAGTCTCCATTCTCCGTTGATCCTGCGCCGGCACTCCTTTACCTCCTGATGACGGACAAAGCCGTCAAGGGAACTATCATTGAAATTATTTTCCGTAAGCTTTTTATAGCTGATATTTTCCATATGTTACCTCTTTTCATATTCATAGAGCCGATATATTTTTCGGGTGGCTTTCCCCGCGAACATCAGCCCGAAAAAGCCCTTATCGGCTTTGGGCAGCTGACTTATCAGCTCGTCGGGTGTCATTGTATGCTCGCAGACGAATCTTATACTATTATTAAGTATGGAATCGGGCTCGTCAATACCGTACAGCGTGGTCACGCCCACATCGTTTACGGGATTCTTATACTTTGAAGCCTTTGCCGCAAAGGTCGTATACACGTCCATGAGTATGCCTGCCTTTTTATATTTCGCGGCAAACGCGGCAAACAGGGCGGCGATCTGTTCGTTTTGGAGATACATGCTTATCCCCTCGAGTATTATCACTGCATTTTCGCTCTCGGGGAGCCTATCCGGCTGTGCGCTGTCCGACACGTCGCAGCACAGCATATGATAATTCTCCGTTTCCCCGTAATATTTCCCCCGTTCCTCAATGACGGAGGGGAAATCAATATCATACCACTGCGCCGCATTTCTGCCGACACGCAGATATCTGCTGTCCATTCCGCAGCCGATATGAAGTATGACCGCGTCGGGACATTCACTCATTTTCCTTTTCGTCCAGTCATCGAACACCCTTGCTCTCATCGCCATGTAATAGCATAGCCACTTTGACTTCGATTTGCCCTTAAGGGGAAACTGTTCCTTTTCCCATATCTCCTCGGCTTTTTTGTCGTTCAGGATGATATTTTTCCTGCTGACCTGCGCTTTTCCGTATAATGGGATATATAATGTTTTATTTACTTCATTCATGATAATTCCTCCCGTCATAAAAAATTGTCACATTCACGGCAAAGTTTCTGCTCCTTTTTCATTATATCACACCGTTTTATCTAAATCAAGTGATTCAGATAAAAAATATACATCAACTGTTACTGAATTATTTCAAATTGACTCGAAATTATGTCAATTTTGTCCGCCGCTTGACAAAAAAAAATAACTGTGATATAATGTAATCTGAATAGATATTATATCGGAAAATACGGCGGCTCTGCGCCGGGTTTATCAGAAGGATGTGTTTTTGTGGGCAGAGTGCGTGACTTTCTTGAAGAGCATCTGCGTACAATTCTTATTGCCCTTATTTCGCTGATACTGCTTATTCTGGCGATAGTCATTTACAGCGTTTTCGTCAGCGAAAACAAGGGACGCGTGCTGTATATCAGCGAGGTCGCAGGCGGAGCTTCCATTATCAAGGGCGACGGTCAGATAGCCGCAAGCCGCAATATGACCCTCCGAAGCGGCGATATCATCGTCACCGACAAGGAAGGCGCCGTTAAGCTCAGGACCGACAACGGCAAGTACATATATGTTCAGCCCTCCTCCACCGTTTATGTGAACTTCACCGAAAAGCGTGAACGGGGCAGCATCGTTGTGAATGTTTCCGACGGCGCTGTGCTGTGCAGACTGGACAATAAGCTCAAAAGCGGCTCCGTTTTCGAGGTAAGGACCCCCAATTCCGTCATTTCGGCAGAGGGTACCGTCTTTTATGTGGATTTTTCCTTCCACGACAGCTTTAACGGCTGCAGCAATGTTATGCTCACAAAGGTGTACTCGGTGGAGGGCATGCTCACCCTGCAGCTTTACAATAATTCGGGCGAAAAATCGGGAGACCCTCAGCTTCTGGGCGAGGACCTTTCCGCGGAGCTTATGTCCTCCGTCGGCTTTAACGGATATAACTGCCTCAATCAGGAATATCCCCTGACCGAGCTTCCCTCCTCCGCTCTGAGAAACCTTATCAGGATAAGAGGCGAGCGTTCGCTGCCCATGTCCCTGACAGACCTTAACAATGCATTCAATGCGGTATACGACCGCGTTCCCGAGGAAACGGCTCCCGTTATCTCCGCTCCTCCCGTTACCACTTCCGAGGAGTATATCATAACCACCGTGCCGCCCTTCGGCGAGCTTCCCGATAATTCCGACAACGACAGGACGGTCATCACCGCATCGGATACGGCTTCTCAGATATCCTCAGATACATCGGAAAGCGGACAGTCCGTCTCCTCCGATATACAGACGGTCTACGTTCCCCCCGTGACTACCGCTCCGCAGACGGACAGCACCGCTGCGGGAACCGGCGATACGTCAGTATCAACGGGTCAGGACACCGTGACCGGCTCTTCCCTTAACTGGTGGGAGATAATCAATACTCAAAATACGGAAACTGCGGCAGATACCGCAGCTGCCGGATAATTCTTTTTTTCGCAGTGCTTTCTGCACGGAAAGGAAAAAATAATATGAAGAATATACGAACCGCAGTGATCGCAGGTGTGATCGCCATTGCCGCTATCGCTGCAGCAATTATCATCATTGTCAGCGGCAATGCCAAAAACGGACTATATATCACCGCCGTCAGCGGCGATGTCAGCGTCAGCAACTCGGACAACGGCACCTCCGAGGCCGTTTCCGCCGAGCAGAAGCTCTCACAGGGCGATATAATCACCGTCAGCGAGGGCGGCTCCGCTACTCTTACATACCGCACAGGCAAAAATAAATCTACCAATTATCTTGTGGTCCTGCCCGGGTCGCAGGTGTTCGTCACCGACAAGTTCAAGGGCAAGGAGGACGCCGAGCTCTATCTTAACCGCGGAACGGTCATCTCCAGCAACTCCGAGGATCTGGGCGCAGTGGTCAACATCAGGACCGCCAACTCCGGCATAGGCACCGCCTGCGCGGTGAGCACCGTTTCCTACGTTATCGGCGAGGAAAATAACTACACCGAGGTATCCTCCCTCGGCGGCAACGTTTATATCCAGCTCTACGACGACCAGGGCGACGCGGTCAATAACTCCGAGCCCCTCGGTCCCGCAAGAAAGGCTCGCATCATCTCGGGCAAGAACGGTCCGTATTTTGCGTATCTCAACGAGAATGCAAGCCCATCCGACTACGACGCACAGCAGCTCAGAGAGCTGTTCACCATATCCTCCTACGTGAAGCTCGTGTTCACCTCCGAGGAGCTTAAGGCGGCTTACGACGCTATCCCCAAGGAGGACAAGTCCGAAAACGAGCCTGAGGACCTCGATACCGTCACCACGCCTTCCATAAGCGAGGCTGCAACTATCCAGACTGCCGAGACT
Source organism: Oscillospiraceae bacterium (assembly GCA_022768245.1). GTDB lineage: Bacteria > Bacillota > Clostridia > Oscillospirales > Ruminococcaceae > RGIG4694. The sequence continues at coordinate 22,963 of JALEMR010000017.1, read as the reverse complement.
ATCACTACCGACGAGCTCTCCTCCGATACCGACGAGACCGTGACTACCATAATCACCTCCGAGTCCTCGGAGACTACCACCACAGAGCCTACGACCACCACCTCCGAGACCACCACCACTACCGAGGAAGAGACCGAGGATACCACCGAGACCGAGGATACCGACGATAACGACCCCGACGACGATTTTGACGCCGATATCTACACCGTATATGTGGTCATCGACGGAGTTACCACCGAACAGGAGGTATTCGCAGGCGAAAACGCTGTTCAGCCCGCCGACCCCATCATCGAGGGCAAAAAGTTCATCGGCTGGGACGGCTCCTTCAACAACATCACCTCCGATACGATAATCACCGCTCTCTTTGAGGACGAAGATACAGGCTCCTCCGCCGAGGAGGGCTACCATACCGTAACAGTTGTCATCGGTACCAGCACCACCACCCAGTCCGTCAAGGACGGCGAGGCTGCAAATATCCCCGCTACCATCACCCTTGAAGGCTATACCTTCAAGGGCTGGGATAAGGATTTCTCAAATGTCACCTCCGATATGACCGTTACCGCTATCCTCGAACCTATGACCTGCAACGTCACCTTTATCGTTGACGGCGTCAAGTATTTCACTACGGTAAGCTACGGCGGCACTGCGGCTGCTCCCGTAACACCCGGCTCCAACAGCCGGGGTCAGAGCTTCGCAGGCTGGGACAAGTCCCTTTCCAACATCACAAGCGATACGACCATTACCGCGATCTATGAAGCCGCTGCCAAGAAGACCTATACCGTTACCTTTATCGTTGACGGCGTGACCTACACTCAGACAGTGGAAGAGGGCTCCGCTGCAACTGCTCCCTCCGCTCCCGCCACCAACAGCGAGGGCAAGACCTTCTTGGGCTGGGATCAGGATTACTCAAATATCACCTCCGATATTACAATTGTTGCCGTATATGGTTGATTATAAATCAGATTATGCAAAAATCTACAAAATAGCGGCGAATTTCTCTTAAATAATGTATAAAATGCAAGAATTTTAAAAAATCCTGCATTTTATATTTTTACCCCTTGACAAATCGGAAATGATGTGATATTATATTATCATAAGGTTGATACTAAAAGCAATGACGCTTAAAAGCAACAGTTCTGTTTCGGGACTGCTGCCGAAAAGCGTCTTTTTTGTATTTCCAACGGAGAAAGTGAGTAATTTTTGGTATCACCAATATTGTTTGACCGCAGCTTACGCGGAGAAAGGATTTTATTATGGCACACGTACCTGAACTTTTTGCGAGCAACGTATTTAACGAGACAGTTATGAAGGATAAGCTCCCCAAGCCCGTCTATAAGTCTCTTCTTAAGACTAAGCAGCTGGGCATCGCTCTTGACCCCGACGCTGCGGAGGTCATCGCTTCCGCTATGAAGGAATGGGCAGTCGAAAAGGGCGCTACTCATTACACCCACTGGTTCCACCCCATGACAGGTCTTTCCGCTGAGAAGCACGACTCCTTCATCTCCCCCACTCCCGACGGCAAGGTCATCATGGAATTCTCCGGCAAGGAGCTCGTTAAGGGCGAGCCCGACGCTTCCTCCTTCCCCTCCGGCGGCTTAAGAGCTACCTTCGAGGCAAGAGGCTATACAGCATGGGACCCCACATCTCCCGCATTTATCAAGGATAACACACTCTATATCCCCACAGCGTTCTGCTCCTACACCGGCGAGATACTCGATAAGAAGACTCCTCTTCTCCGCTCTATGGACGTTATCTCCGAGCAGGCTCTGAGAATTCTCCGCCTCTTCGGCAACACCACCGCTACAAGAGTTACTACAACAGTTGGTCCCGAGCAGGAATACTTCCTCGTTGACAAGAAGCTCTACGATCAGCGCAAGGACCTTATCTTCACAGGCAGAACACTCTTCGGAGCAAAGGCTCCCAAGGGTCAGGAGCTTGAGGACCACTACTTCGGCAACATCAAGACAAGAGTTCAGGAATACATGAAGGATCTGGACGAAGAGCTCTGGAAGCTGGGTATCCTCGCAAAGACCGAGCATAACGAGGTTGCTCCCGCACAGCACGAGCTGGCTCCCATCTTCACCACATCCAACGTTGCGGCAGACCATAACGCTCTCACCATGGAGCTTATGAAGAAGATCGCGCTTAAGCACGGTCTTGTATGCCTGCTCCACGAGAAGCCCTTCGCAGGCGTGAACGGCTCCGGTAAGCACAACAACTGGTCCATTTCCACAAACGACGGTCAGAATCTTCTCGACCCCGGTTCCAACCCCACCGAGAACATTCAGTTCCTTACCTTCCTCGTAGCAGTTATCAAGGCTGTTCACGAGAACAGCGACCTGCTCCGTCTTTCCGTTGCATCCGCAGGAAACGATCACCGTCTGGGCGCTAACGAGGCTCCTCCCGCAGTAGTTTCCATGTTCGTAGGCGATGAGCTCCAGGCTATCCTCGACGGTCTCGAGAGCGGCAACATGATCACCAAGAACGCTAAGCAGGAATTCGTTATCGCTGTAGACGCTCTTCTGAACTTCCCCAAGGATACCACCGACAGAAACAGAACCTCTCCCTTCGCATTCACAGGAAACAAGTTCGAATTCAGAATGCTGGGCTCCGCAGATTCCATTGCCTGCACCAATACAATTCTTAACACTATCGTTGCAAATACTCTTAAGGAATTTGCCGACAAGCTGGAGGGCAGCTCCGATTTCAGCGCCGACCTCAACAAGCTCCTTAAGGACACCTATATCGAACACAAGGCTATCATCTTCAACGGCAACGGCTACGATGACGCATGGATCGCCGAAGCTGCTAAGAGAGGTCTTCCCAACTACGCTACCACAGTTGATGCAATTCCTCACTACACCGACGCCAAGAACGTTGAAATGTTCGAGAAATTCGGCGTGTACACCAAGGCTGAGCTTGAGTCCAGGACCGAGATCCTTCTTGAAAACTACTACAAGGTGCTCAACATCGAGGCTCTCACTATGGTGGATATGTCCAGAAAGCAGATCATTCCCGCAGGCATCAGGTTTGCAAAGGCTCTCACCGATACAGTCGCTTCCAAGAAGGCGGCGGGCGTTGACGCTGAGATCGAGCTTGCTCTTGCAAACAAGGTAAGCGGTCTTACAAAGAGCATTTTCGAGGCTACCGACAAGATCGACGAGCTTCTCGTTGAAGCAGGCGGTCTGACCGATGTCCTCACCACGGCTAAGTTCTTCAGAAACAGCGTATTCACTGCAATGCAGACTCTCCGTGCCTTTGCCGACGAGCTTGAAACAGTAACTCCCGAGGATATTTGGCCCATGCCTACATATTCCGACCTGCTGTTCAGCGTCTGATTTGACTATTCGACAGTTCCTTTTATCCGAATGTACGGCGGCCCTCGCCGCTGTGCGTTACTCACTTTATCGGCGGATGAATTTCCCTGATTCATCCGCCTCTCCCTACAAGATGCAAGAGAATAAGAAGCAGGAAGCAAGAAAACACACTTGCTTCGCTCCTCTTCTCTTGTGCAGATATTTCATAAGAATGAACGGTCATGCAGCTCACTTTTGGTGGGCTGCATTTTTTCTTGCATTTCTCCCTCGGATATGATATGATATATTCAAACAAAGCAAAGGGTGTGCATATATGAAAATTCTTATCGTAGAGGACGACGAGGCGCTTGGCAGCGGCATAGCCCTCTCTCTCGGCGGAAATGAGACCCTCCGCGCACTGTCTCTCAAAGCCGCGCGGGAGCTGCTGGACGACTCCGTTGAGCTTATCATCTTAGATATAAATCTCCCCGACGGCAGCGGCGTTGACTTCTGCCGCGAGGTCCGCCGCACAAGCAGCGTTCCTATAATCTTCCTGACCGCAAACGATATGGAGCTGGACATCGTCACCGCTCTCGAAAGCGGCGGCGACGACTACATCACCAAGCCCTTTTCACTGGCTGTGCTCCGCGCAAGGGTGAACGCCGTTTCCCGCCGCAGGGAAAACAAGGCGGCTGTTTTCGAATACGGCGATTACAGCTTCGACTTCGACAATATGAGATTCACCGATAAGGGCGTGCCCGTGGAGCTAAGCAAGACCGAACAGCGCCTGCTGAAGCTGTTCGTCAACAACATCGGACGTACCCTCACCCGTGATATGCTCATCGACAGGATATGGGACAGCGCCGAATTCGTGGAGGAAAATGCCCTCTCCGTCACCGTGAAGCGCCTTCGGGACAAGCTGCCCCGTATCCCCGTCAAGACTGTTTACGGCATCGGCTACGTTTGGGAGAAATGATATGCAGACAGTTATAATTATCATATTGATATGCATTGTTATCGCGCTTATCATCGCTCTTATTGCGGTACGGCTGCGGACGAAAAGTATACTCGATTCCGTCGATAAAATGCTGGACGAAGCCATTGACAACACCTTCTCCGAAGCGCATTTCTCCGAGGAACAGCTCTCCCGCATAGAATCGAAGATGTACCGCTACATCACAAAGGGAATGACCTCCAAGCTGCGTATCAGCGAGGAAAAGGACCGCATACAGACCCTTATCTCCGATATCTCACATCAGACGAAAACTCCCATTGCAAATATCATGATATATTCAGAGCTGCTCGCCGAGGAAAAGCTGTCCGACAGTGCCCGAAACCTTGCCCTGCAAATTGAAGAGCAGACCGAAAAGCTGAGCTTTCTCATCTCTTCCCTTGTAAAGACGTCGCGGCTGGAAAACGGCATAGTCTCCGTTCACCCCAAGGAAAACAGCGTAAAGGCTCTGCTTGACGAAATTCATCTTGAAAATGCCGCCGCGGAGAAAAATATCGCTCTCACCATTGAAAACGATACCGACATCACCGCCATATTCGACATAAAATGGACCCTTGAAGCACTGGTGAACATCATCGACAATGCCATAAAATACACTCCCGCAGGCGGACAGGTCAGGGTCAATGTCACAGAGTATGAAATGTTCGCGCGGATAGATATCTCCGATACGGGGATAGGTATCTCCGAGGATGAGATACCTAGGATTTTCCAAAGATTCTACCGCTCCCCCGAGGTCGGCGACAAAAGCGGCGTGGGTATCGGACTTTTTCTTGCACGTAAGATAATCTCCGACGAGAACGGCTATATCAAGGTCACTTCCGAAAAGGAAAATGGCTCCGTCTTTTCGGTATTTCTACCGAGAAAATGAGAAAATCTTTCAGGAGTGAAAGATTTCGGAAAGATTTGAGACAGAATCGCCCATTATAATACAGACATAAGCAGTTAAGGAGGTTCTGTTATGACAATACTTAAAACCGAAGATCTAAAGAAATATTACGTCAGCGGAGATAATACAGTCAAAGCGCTGGACGGCGTGTCCCTGTCGGTGGAGGACGGAGAGTTCGTCGCCGTGGTGGGAACGTCGGGCAGCGGAAAATCCACGCTGTTACATATGTTGGGCGGACTTGACCGTCCCACCGAAGGCAGGGTGTTCGTCGCCGACAAGGACATTTTCTCGCTGAAAGACGAGGAACTCACCATCTTCCGCAGAAGAAAGATAGGCTTCGTTTTTCAGAGCTTCAATCTGGTGCCCACCTTAAGCGTTTACGAAAACGTTACCCTCCCCATTGAACTGGACGGCAACAGCATTGACGAAAAGCACATCGACAGCATTATCGAAACTCTCGGACTTTCCGAAAGGGTGAATAATCTCCCCTCGCAGCTGTCGGGCGGTCAGCAGCAGCGCGCCGCTATCGCACGTGCTCTGGCTTCAAAGCCCGCTATCATACTGGCTGACGAGCCTACGGGAAATCTCGACAGCAGGACAAGTCAGGACGTTTTAGGGCTCCTTAAGGTGACCTGCCGAAAGTACAGCCAGACCATGGTGATGATAACCCACAACGAGGAGATCGCCCAGACTGCGGACAGGATGATCCGCATAGAGGACGGCAGGATCGTCTCGGAACACTAAGGCGGTGACAGCATGAAGGTATCCAACAGAAAATGCATACGCCGTCTGGCGTTTCGAAAGATGAAGGCCTCCCGTTCTGCAAATATTATCGCAGTGCTTGCCATTGCGCTTACTGCCGTGCTTTTCACGGCGCTGTTCACAATTGTGATGTCGGCGGCTTACGGCTACGAGCAGACCAATTTCCGCAAGGTGGGAGGCTATGCCCACGGCGGCTTCAAATACCTCACCGAAGAGCAGTTCGACGAGCTTAAGGACGACCCCCTCATAAAGGAATACTCCGAGAGGATATTCGTGGGCATGCCCTTTGATGCTCCCTTTGACAAGCTGCACACCGAGATAAGCTACTGCGACGAAAACGCCGCAGAATGGATGTATCTCACCCCCGAAGAGGGACATCTCCCCGCGGAAAACACAAACGAAGCTGCCACCGATACAAGGATATTATCCCTGCTGGGCGTGACTCCCGGGATAGGCGCAGAATTTACCGTGACCTTTGACGTGGACGGCACCGAGACCACCGAGACCTTCACTCTCTGCGGCTGGTGGGAGAGCGACGAAGCATCTCCCGCACATCATCTGCTTATCCCGAAAAGCCGCGCAGAGGAGATATTCTCAAAGCTTGGCACACAGGGGCTCGACGGAATGACGGGGACTTACAATATGGACGTTATGCTGAAGTCCTCCGCCCACATCACCGAGGATATGATGCAGATACCGGAAAACCACGGCTATCAGTCCGAAAGCCGCAGCGAAGGCGATAATTTTATCCCTATCGGCGTAAACTGGGGCTATATCGAAGCAAATCTCGCAGAGAGCATGGACGCGGAAAATATTCTTGCATTTGCGGCTATTATCCTGCTTATCATATTCACGGGATATCTTATAATCTACAATGTGTTCCGCATATCCGTCTCCAACGACATACGTCATTACGGGCTTCTCAAGACCATAGGCACCACAGGCAGACAGATACGGCGGATGATATTCATTCAGGCGATGAGCCTTTCCGCCGCAGGTATCCCCATAGGACTTATCCTCGGCTACGGTATCGGCGCAGTGCTTACACCCGTTGTGCTGAGCGAGCTTAACGGAATACAGCAGGACGCTCTTTCCGTAAGCCCCGTTATCTTCATAGGCGCAGCGCTGTTCTCCCTTGTTACGGTGATGATATCCTGTCTGCGCCCGGGAATGATAGCTGCAAGGGTATCTCCCATAGAGGCTCTGCGGTACACGGAGAGCGTGCCGTCAAAGAAAGTGCGCAGAAAAAAGAAAACTGCCTCCATTCCGAGAATGGCTGCGGCAAATCTTGGACGGAGCAAAAGCAAGACCGTCACCACCATAGCGTCCCTTTCGCTGGCGGTTATACTGCTGAACCTGTCCTTTGCTTTTGCGAACGGATTTGATATAAACGAATATGTAAGCTCAAATGCCGTTACGGATTTTGTGGTTTCGGACTCGGGATATTTCCGCTCCGAGAGCACAGAGCATATCACAGCTGATACGGTGGATATGATCAATGCACAGGGAGGTATCTCCGAAGGCGGAGCCACCTATGCAAAGGTGAGCGCGGCGTGTGAATATGTCCCCGAGGACTATTTCAGAAAAACCGTGGGAATGATGAACGATACCGAGACCGTGGACTTCCTGACGGAAAGAAGCAGAAACGAAAACGGTCTTATCGAAAGCACTGTTCAGCTTTACGGAATGGACGATTTCTGCCTTGACGAGCTTTTCGTATCAGAGGGAGACATCGAACGGCTGAAAAGCGGCGATAACTGCATTGCGGCAGTATACGATACCGACGACAACGGCTCGCCCGACCCCGAAAGCAGCTGGGCAAAGCTCGGCGATGTGATAACCGTACGCTATGTGGACGAAATGGAGTATTATGATCCCCTGACAGGCAAGATATACGACGACCCCGAAAAGATCTCCGACAACGAGCCGTACAGTACAAGACCGCTGAAATACCGTGACGTTGAATACGAGGTGGCAGCTATCGTAAGCGTTCCCAATTCGCTGTCCTACCGATATAAAATAGTACCGGGCGACGAGTTCGTACTGGGCTCTGATGTGTTCAGACGCGACAGCGGCACGGACAGCATACTCTACTATGCCTTCAACATGGAGGACGACGCTTCCATTGACAGCATGGAACAGTTTCTCGCAGACTACACCGAAAACATCGAACCCTCGGCGGCATACGAAAGCAGACAGACCTATGCGGAGGAATTCAGTTCCTTTACGAGAATGATCACCGTATGCGGCGTATCGCTGAGCGTGATCGTGGGCATTGTCGGCATACTCAACTTTTCAAATGCCATACTTACGGGGATATTCGCCCGCCGAAGAGAGCTTGCCATGCTGCAGTCCATAGGCATGACGGGACATCAGCTGAAGGAAATGCTGATAACGGAGGGTCTGTATTACACAGCAGGCTCCATGTCGGCAGCAGCTGTTCTTACAGCGCTGCTTATCCGGATAATATCCTCTGCGGACTCGGGAGTGCTGTCGATGTTCCATTTCAGGCTAAGTCCCATACCCTTTCTGATAACTGTCCCCATGTTCATCCTTCTGGGGACACTCCTCCCCGTCCTTACCTACAAGGTCTGCTCAAAGCAGACGGTCGTTGAACGCTTATCAATTGAGAATTAATTAAAAACAGCCCTCCGACAGACTTTTCCAATCTGTCCGGAGGGCTTTTCTATTAATTATCAATTGTTTCTTGCCGCTGCGAGCATGAGCTTGATGCGGTTTTCCTGATTTACCTTTGTGGCACCGGGGTCGTAGTCTATGGGGACGATGTTCGCCTGAGGATAAGTCTGACGAATTTTCCGCACCATGCCCTTTCCGATGATATGGTTGGGCAGACAGCCGAAGGGCTGTGCACAGACTATGTTATTTATGCCCATTTCTATCATGTCCAGCATTTCGGCGGTGAGCAGCCAGCCCTCGCCCATTTTGTTCGCAGGGGAGATAAAGGGCTCAACCATTTTCTTTTCTGTTTCAAATGGAGAAGGTCCGAAGAATCTGCTGTCCTCAACGGCTTTGATAAGCTTGTTCTGCATATTCTTGAAGAATCCCTTGACAACTCCCGCAGCTACGTATTTCTTGTATCTCACGTGATACATTTCGGTCTCCACGATGTGGTGGTCGCTCATGAAGATAAGGAAGTCGATAAGTCCCGGGGAGTACACCTCGCAGCCCTCGGATTCAAGGAATTTATTCAGGTCGTTATTGCCCAGCGGCGAATATTTGATGTATATCTCGCCCACAACGCCCACGCGGACAACGTCTCTGTTGGGGTCGTAGGGGATATTTTCGAAGTCCTTGACGATATCCCTTGCCACCTTGTCGTATTTGGTCAGACTGAAATTCTGACGGTCAAGCTCGTCTATCCAGTAATCGAGGCGCTTGTCGGTATCGCCCTTGTTAAGCTCGTAGGGACGCACCTGATTGGATATCAGCATAAGCAGATCCGCATAGCAGATAGCGGTTATCAGGTCGCGGAGAAGCATGGGAGTGATCTTAAATCCGGGATTCTTTTCAAGTCCCGCCAGATTCAGCGAGATAACAGGCACCTGTTCCATGCCGCACTGTTTGAGCGCCTTTCTGATAAGGTGGATATAATTCGAAGCACGGCAGCCGCCGCCCGACTGTATCATCATAAGAGCAGTCTTGTTGATGTCGTACTTGCCCGACTTAAGGGCGTCTATCATCTGACCCGTGGTGAGCAGCGCAGGATAGCAGGTATCGTTATGTACCAGTGAAAGCCCCTCGTCCACGATACGTCTGCCCGTTGTGGTGAGAAGCTCCACCTTATAGCCGTGATTATTGAATATCCTCTCTAAGAATCTGAAATGGATAGGGAGCATCTGCGGGATAAGGATAGTATACTCTTTCCGCATCTCCTCGGTAAAAAGCAGTCTTCCCTGACTGTTATAAACAAGCTCTGCCATTATTGAATTTAGTCCTTTCCGGTAGTTTAGTACCCGGTACATAGTACATAGTACTTTTCTATTTAACGTTCACTTATATAGTATATATTATTTTTTCGAAAAAGTCAAGCGGGGGGACGCCCCGGCAGGCGAATTCCGCGTTGACGGTTTATCTGAAAAACTTCTGTATTCCCGCGGAATGTCGTTTTTTTTGCTCGTTCGTTATTTTAGTATACACTAATTATTTGAAAAAGTCAAGCAGATGGAATGAATTGTAACATTGGAATTTTTGATGATAACAACATTGAGAACGTATCAAACCCTGCTGCCATTATCGGGCATAGCTTCGGCTCTCTGTCGTCCTTTACAAATGTGTCCCTCAATACTATTATAAACCTATCCGCCGAAATTGTCAATCATCAATGCTCAATTATTAATTGTTTCCCTCTTGCATATTGCGCCAAACTGTGATATAATACACATATTGCGATAATATTTTTAACGGAAGGACAAATAATAGAAATGGAAAACGTAAAGGAAATTATCCTGCTCAAAGAGGGCGAAATTGCTCTTAAGGGGCTCAACCGCCGCACCTTTGAAGATGCTTTTATCAAGAATCTCCGCTACCGCCTTAAACCGCTGGGAAAATTCAATTACACAAGCTCCCAGTCCATGATATACGCCGAGCCCGCCGAGGACGGTATCGACTTCGACGAGGCATTCAGCCGCGCCTCCAAGGTTTTCGGAGCAAACGCTGTCTGCCGCGCCATGATCGCAGAAAAGGGCGATTTTGACAAGCTCTGCGCCGACGCTCTGGAATACTGCGGCCCCGAGCTTGAAACCGCACGCACCTTCAAAGTGAGTGCCAAACGCTCCGACAAGCGCTATCCCATGAAATCCCCCGAGATATGCGCCGAGCTGGGCGGATATATCATGGAGCGCTGTCCATGGCTGTCGGTGGATATCCACGAGCCCCAGGTGACTGTTAACATCGAGATACGCGACAAGAACGCCTATATCCACACAGGCAACAAGCCCGCTGCGGGCGGTATCCCCGTGGGCACCTCGGGAAAGGCGCTGCTTATGCTCTCGGGAGGGATAGACAGCCCCGTGGCAGGCTATATGATGGCAAAGCGCGGAGTGAAGGTCTCCGCCATACATTACGTTTCTCCCCCTTACACCTCCGACCGCGCACGCATCAAGGTGGAGCGTCTCTGCGAGAAGATAACCCCCTACTGCGGTGATATGGAGTTCTACTGCGTGCCCTTCACACGCATTCAGGAGGCTATCAGGGATAACTGCCCCGAAGAGCTTTTCACCGTCATCATGCGCTGTCTCATGATAGAGATAGCCCAGCGCATAGCCGAGCGTGAGGGCATGCAGGCTCTCATCACGGGCGAAAGCGTGGGACAGGTAGCGTCCCAGACCATGGACGCTCTCGTATGCACCGATTCCTTCAGCAGAATGCCCATTTTCCGACCCGTCATCGGCATGGACAAGAGCGAGATAACCATAACCGCGCGGAAGATAGATACCTTTGATATATCCATCGAGCCCTACGAGGACTGCTGCACGGTATTCACTCCCAAGCACCCGAAAACACGTCCTACGGCGGAGCTTATCCGTCAGGCGATCGCTGCCTTCGACTTTGAGCCCCTTCTCGCCGAAGCCACGGAAAACACCGAGCGCAAGCATATAAAAATCCTGAACTGAGGAGACTTTTTCATGAAAAAGAGCATAACGATGTCCGCCCCCGCAAAGGTCAATCTTTATCTTGACGTAAAGCGGAAAAGAGCGGACAGCTATCACGATATTGAAAGCATAATGCAGAGCATAAGCCTCTGCGACTATGTGACCGTTACTATTGATACCGAGGAAAAGTCCGACAGGGTGACCATAACCTGCACCGACCCCAATGTCCCCACAGGCGAGGACAACATCTGCACGGGAGCAGTCCGCAGCTTCTTCGAATACTGCGGAGACGGCAGCTGCGGCGTGGATATCCACATCGAAAAGCATATCCCCATGGAGGCAGGACTAAGCGGCGGAAGCGCCGACGCAGCCGCAGTGGTGGCTGCGCTGAACAATCTGACGGGCGTATGGCTAGACTCGGAGGAGCTGTGCAATATCGGCTCGGATTCGGGTGCGGACGTGCCCTTCTGCATTGTTGGCAGAACACAGTACTGCACCGGAAGGGGCGATATGCTCCGACAGCTTTCCTATCTGCCCGACTGCTTCTTTGTTGTGGCAAAGGGAAAGGAGTCCGTCTCCACGGCGGCAGCTTATAAAAAGATAGACGAGGACGATATTCAGCCCATCGATACCGAGGACATCGCCGCAGCCTTCTGCTCGGGAAATATCGAGGAGATAGCGCCTTACTGCCAAAACATCTTCGAGCAGGCAGTGGACCTTCCCGAGGTGAAGGACATCAAGGAGATAATGCTGGAAGCGGGAGCATTATGCTCGGTCATGACGGGCAGCGGCTCCGCAGTTTACGGCATATTCAGGGAGACCTCCGACGCTAACCGCTGCGCAGACAGGCTTATAGGAAGCGGATATTTCGCAGTGACTGCACTCCCCGTAAGAGCGGGAGTTGCCGTAAAAAACGACTAAGGTCACATCAGCACGGCAAGCAGCAATAGGATAGCTCCCCCGATATAGCCGGTATTGAACCTCAGCTTTGAGGACAGCTTCCGTCCCAGAGCGGAACAAAGCTCTATGGAGATAAGTCCGATAACAAAGGCGCATATCAGCATGGCAAAGCATTCGCTGCGGGTCAGTCCCGCAAGCCCTGCGGAAAGTCCCGTAACGGCGGAATCTGCAGACAGTCCCGCTCCGAGGACCGCCGCTTCGGAAAAGCTCAGAAAGCAGTCCCTGTTGCGGTCGGCGCAGTCGGCTTCGGATTCGTCGATACACACGCACAGAGGGTATTTCTTATCCTTCCCCTTGCCCTTAAGATAGTACTTGCAGAGCATTATTATCCCGAGCAGGGCAAGGAGCAGCTTCCCTGCCATGCGGCAGACATCTTCATTCAGACTGTCGCAGATAACGTCTCCGAACAGCGAGGGCAGCATAAGAAACAACGCTCCCTCGGCGCTTATGACGGCGGCGGACAGATGAGGTATCTTAATTCCGCCGCTGCCAATGGCAAAAGCCGCGGCGGCAAGATCCAGTGATACCGCAGCGGCAAACAGCAATACGGCAGGCTCCATATACAAAAGCTCCTTTGGCGAATATTCATCAGTATATCTTATTCCGCCTCGGAGAAAGGGTGAATGGGGCTGCACTTATGAAAATATCGGAACAGCTCTTGACAAATGATCATTATCGTGGTATAATAATATTTGAAGAATCCAGAGATATTTTTCAATTTTGTCACACATGAAACGAACCCCCTCAGAGATGGCTCCTCTGAGGGGGTTCTGATTAGGGCTTATCGGCTCACTTATTATTTCTATCAAGCCACTTGCAGATATAATGGCTGATTATACCTGCTGCGATAGAAATCACCAGAGATATTATGTAACTCAATTCTGTCACCTCCTCCTTGCGGAAGAAACCGACAGGATCATTATACCATACGATGTCACCCTTGTCAATAATTGTCGGAAATCGGCTGAATGCTTCGGATACTGTTTCGGCAATGGCGAATTTTACGTCGGATACTGCGGGATTTTGTGCAATAAGTGTATTGACAAAGCCCAATTAGTATGTTATAATATTACGATAGTTGTTCTATAAACATTATGTGATAATTTTTCATCAGCAATTGAAAGGATTGATTAAAGCGTGAAAAGGGTCAAAAAACCTGTTTTTTTCATCGTTCTGATTCTGATTCTGGCATTTGCCTCTTCGGTCATTGTCGGCTTCAGCACACATTACGGTGATATGACCAAGGTTTACATCAAGGGCGTGGACAATATCCGTTTCGGCATCGACATAAAGGGCGGCGTGGACGTTACCTTTACTCCTCCCGAGGGCTTCGACGCCGAGGATTCCCAGCTTGACTCCGCCAAGGAGGTCATCGTTCAGCGTATGATAAATCTGGGCATCACCGACTACGAATCGTATATCGACTACAACAACGACCGTATCATCGTCCGTTTCCCCTGGAAGGAGGACGAGACCGACTTCGACCCCCAGGCTGCCGTTAAGGAGCTGGGCGAAACTGCGGCTCTGACCTTCCGCGAGGGCGACGAGAGGGACGAGCTCAACAAGCCTTCGGGCGTTACCGCAGAGACTGTTATCCTTGAGGGTAAGGACGTTTCCAAGGCGTATGCGGCTTATCAGAACGCTTCCACCCAGAACGGCACAGGTCAGTGGGTAGTAGCTCTGGAGCTTACCGATGAGGGTACCTCCAAATTCGCCGAGGCAACTGCAAGACTTGCCGAGACTCAGGACTGCATCTCTATCTGGATGGACGATACCATGATATCCGCTCCTACTGTAAACGAGGCTATCCCCTCGGGAAATGCCACCATCACCGGCAGCTTTGACGCGGACAGCGCAAAGTCTCTCGCAGATAAGATAAACTCGGGCGCACTGCCCTTCAAGCTTGAAACTTCGAGCTTCTCCACCATTTCTCCCATGATGGGAACAGGCGCTCTCAATGCCATGATCATCGCAGGTATCATTGCATTTGCTGTTATCGCGGTATTCATGATAATCGTATACCGTCTGCCCGGTCTGGTTGCCGATATCGCACTTATCGGTCAGGTGGCAGGTACTCTCGCAGTGGTATCGGGATATTTCGGCTTCATGAACAGCTCTATCCTCACTATCCCCGGTATCGCAGGTATCATCCTTGCTGTCGGCATGGGCGTTGACGCCAACGTTATCACCTTCGAGCGAATCAAGGAGGAGATAAACAAGGGCAAAACCCTCGACGGCGCTGTCGAAGTGGGCTACAAGAACGCTCTCTCCGCTATTGTCGACGGAAACGTCACCATGATACTCGTTGCGATAATCCTTATGGGAGCTTTCGGTACTCCCGACAGCTTCTTTGCAAAGGTACTGAGCTTCGTATTCTTCATGTTCGGTCCCTCTACCGCAGGTACTATCTACTCCTTCGGCTATACTCTGCTGACAGGTACTGTTCTGAACCTGTTCTTCGGAGTTGTATGCTCCCACCTGATGCTTTCGTCCATATCCAAGTTCAAGGCGTTCAGAAACGTCAAGCTGTACGGAGGTGAAAGATAATGAAGAAAAAATCCTTTAACTTTGATTTTATCGGAAACAGCAAGCGTTATCTCATTATTTCACTGACGATAGTGGTACTGGGCATACTCTTCACAATATTTGCTGGCGCAAAGCTGGATATCGAATTTGTGGGCGGAACGATGCTCTCCTACGTTTACGACGGTGAGATATCCCCCGACGATTTCAAAAACTCCGTCCGGGAGGCTCTCGGCGGCGCAGAGGTTGCCGTAAACACAGGCTCCGACTTCACCACAGGCAGAAACAAGATCCAGGTGGAGATAAACGCAAAGAACGAGCTCAATTCCGACGGTCAGCTTGAGCTTACCACCAAGCTGGACGAGATATACAGCGAAAACAATCTGGAGCTTATCCAGTCCTCCGATGTTTCCGCCGCTTCCGGTAAGACCTTCTTCCTTAAGTGTCTGGTTGCCGTTGTATTCTCCTGCATCGTGCTCATCATCTACATCGCGATACGATTCAAGAATATCGGCGGTTGGCTTGCGGGCGTTTGCGCAGTAGTGGCTCTGCTCCATGATATCTTCGTGGTATATGCGACCTTCGTCATCTTCCGCATGGACATCGACTCCAACTTTATGGCAGTTGTCCTGACTATCCTCGGCTACTCCATCAACAACACCATCGTTATCTACGACCGTATCAGAGAGAACAAGCAGCTTTACAGAAAAGAAAAGCTCTCTCTTGCGGAAGTTACCAACAGGAGCATCAATCAGTCTCTTACCCGTTCTATCATCACTTCGCTGACTACCATTCTCGCAATGCTGGCAGTTACTGTAGTTGCTCTTATCTACGACGTTCAGTCCATTATCCCCTTCTCATTCCCCGTTATGGTCGGAATGATATGTGGAACCTATTCCTCCCTCTGCGTATCGGGTCCCCTCTGGGTATATCTCGAAAACAAGCGCAGCAATAAGGGAGACGGCTCCAAAAAGCAGCAGAAGCAGGAAGCTGCTCCCGCTGAAGCCTGATTTGATCTGAAACAGAAAATCCGTCCGATGTTTTCGGGCGGATTTTTTATGAAATATGATCTCGTGCCAAAATGAACATAGCGCTGAATGTGCGGCAAAAGCGCCGACGGAGATCGTATCTCCCGTCGGCGCTTATCTGCTTATTCTCTTTTGGATTTTCTGATTTTGACTCCGCGGCTCATTTTGCTCTCGTACATTTTCTCGTCGGCATTCCGCATTATCATATCCAGGTCTATCTCCTCGCTGAGCTCGGATATCTGAGTACCGTAGCTTGCGTCAATGGTATAATCTCTCTGATATTTTTTGTTGATATCATCTATCTCGCCGGTCATGCGTTCTTTGAAGCCCGTGAATATCGGGTCGTCCTTTCTCTCGGAAAAGATCACCGACATAAATTCATCTCCGCCGAAGCGGGCGCATATGCCGCTTTCGCCGCTGCATTTTATCAGTGCTCCCGCTATCTGCTTTATGGCGAAATCGCCCTCGTGATGCCCGAAATTGTCATTGATATATTTCAGTCCGTCCATATCCACAGACGCAACGAAAACATATCCCTTTTCATAGCTCCCGAATTGCTCCATAAGCTTCTGATAAAAGCCGCGCCGATTCAGCAGACCCGTCATGCTGTCGTGAGCATATGCATATTCAAGCTTGCGATTTGCTCCCTCCAGCACGCTGTTGACCGTCAGCATAAGCTCCTTGTTTTTCACGGTATCCAGCGAATGGTTGAAATTCATCGAAAATTTATACAGAGTATCATAACGAAGCACATCTGCGCAGTAGTGTATGCTGAGATAGCCGAATATCTTCTCCTGATAATTCAGAGGTATCACCATAATAGCGCGGTCAGGCTGTATATTCTCCTCGTGCTCCATATACGGCGGTCTTTCTCCGAAGGAAAACCTCTTCATTTCTTCCTTGGGGTGGGTACCCAGGTAGGATATCACGTGAATCATATCCTCCCCGACCTCTATTGGTCTGCCGAAGTCGGCGGAGATATCGTTGGACAGAAAGCTTTTCCTGAAATTAATATTAATAGCGTCGGAGTAAAGCACCCCGATATAGCGCTCTATCTTCGGGAGCGCCTCCATCACAGAGGAACATGCCGTAAGGGTATTATTCATGAAGTTCATGCTGACGACCAGTTCGTCGCGCTGATGCAGCTTTTCGTACAGATCCATCAGCACGTTGTTGACCTTTTTATACTCGATAGGCTGACAGCCGCAGGACTGTGAAAAGGTCACATCATACGGGATAAGTGCCTTCTGCGGGACGTCCTCTCTGCCGCAGCATGACGAGTGGATAAGCTCAACAGCCGCCTTTGCTGCGCTGACCAGATTCTGGTGAGCGGTAGTAAATCTCGGGGAATGATACTTTTCCTGCTCTATGCCGTCAAATCCGGTGACAATAACATCTTCCGGGACGGAATATCCATGCTCTTCAAGCACGCGGCAGGCGGTTATCGCCATGGTATCATTTGCACAGATAATGGCTTCGGGAGGTTCCTTTTCGGCGGCAAGAAAGCCGTTGACCGCCTTTGCCGCAGGGAAATCCCAGAAATCGCCGTAATCTATTCGGAAATCCTCAATAGGCAGACCGTTTTCCGCCATGACCTTTTTATAAACGTTGAGCCGCTCGTCGGAAAAGGGATTGTCCTTGAAGCCGCCCAGGAAATCCACTCTTTTGCAGCCGTGAAATTCCACGATATGGCGGACTATCTGCTCAAAGGAGGTGGAATAGTCAAACAGGACGCTTCTTGCGCCCTCTATCTCCTTATCCACGGAAACAACGGGGATACCCGCTTCATTGCCTTTACGGGCAATGTCCCTTATGGTGACATCGTCCTTTTCCTGAAAGGTCTCGCCGAGAATGATTATCCCCACGGGAGTTTTATAATCCATAAGAGAGAAAATGCTTTTGGAGCTTTGGCTTATCTGATTATCCTGATAAAAATCGTAAAAGGAATTGTAGATCACCACATGGTACCCTGACTTATTGGCTTCATGACATATTTCATTCACTAAGGCGCCGATAGTCTCATCTTGTATCTTACAGGTACATAAAGCAATTCTCTTGCTTTTTTCCTGCTTCATCAGCTGATTCTCCTTTCGGACGGTATTGGTAACAGAAAGCCGCTGTCCGACAGTTCATGCCATACAGCTTTTCAGCGGCGACAATTACACATTTTTATTATACCGCATAAAACCTATTAATTCAATATTTTTAGATTCATTTTTACATATTAAATAAATATTCTGCCATTTTTTTGTGCATTACAGATATCACTATACAGCATATTTCAACTGTCCGCGTTTTATGAAAGCTTAACACAACTTTTCTTTTGAATTTAACAATACAGATCTATAATAATATCGTAATCAAAAATAACCCACAATTACAAAAATTCATGGATCAAGGAGAGAAAAGCAATGATCAATTGTAAGAAGAATATCCGTAAGGCTATTGCCGCTGTATCGGCAGTGGTCATCGCAGGCGGCGCAGCGGCAGTGAGCTGCATGACAAGCGCTCCCCGGGCAGAGGCTGCGCAGACAGTCACCGCAGGCTCCTACACCGGCAAGAAGCCTAAGTACATTTTCATGTTCATCGGCGACGGCATGAGCTATCCTCAGGTACAGCTCAGCGCTGACTATTACTCCGCTCTTGCCGCTACCAACAACAACAGCATACTCGAAGCAAACAAGAAGCTCAGCTTTATGACCTTCCCCGTATGCGGCTCGGCTGTCACCTACGATTCCACTTCCTTCTGCCCCGATTCCGCATCTACCGCCACCTCCCTCGCAACAGGCTACAAGACCTACAGCGGTACTATCAACATGGACGAGACCTTCACCGTCGAATATGAGACCATCGCCGAAAAGCTCAAGGAGCAGCTGGGCTACAAGGTGGGCATCGTTTCCACCGTTAACCTCAATCATGCGACTCCCGCCGCATACTATGCTCATCAGGCAAGCAGAAACGACTACTATGAGATAAGCTGCGAGCTTATCGAAAGCGGCTTCGACTACTTCGCAGGCGGCGCTCTTAAGGACACCACCAAGGGCGGCACTGCCACCGACAGCTACACTCTCGCAGAACAGGCAGGCTACAAGGTCATCAAGACTCAGGACGAGGCTGAAAAGCTCACCGCCGCTGACGGAAAGGCTATCGTTATCTCCGAGACTATCGCAGACAGCGGCTCTATGTCCTACAACAACGACCGCAAAGCCGACGAGTGGGCTCTGGCTGACTATGTTGAAAAGGGCATTGAGGTCCTCGACAACGACAACGGCTTCTTTATGATGGTCGAGGGCGGAAAGATAGACTGGGCTTGCCACGCAAACGATGCAGGCTCCACAATTTCCGATACGGTAGCTCTCAGCTCCGCAGTTTCCAAGGCTGTGGACTTCTACAACAAGCACCCCGATGAGACCCTTATCATCGTAACGGGCGACCACGAAACAGGCGGTCTTACTATCGGCTACGCAGGCACAAATTACGATACCTTCCTCACAAATCTTAAGAATCAGAAGATATCCTACGCTAAGTTCGACTCCGACTACGTTTCCAAGTACAAGGAGAACAACACAAGCTTCTCCGCTGTTATGAAGGACATCACCAAGCTCTTCGGTCTTACCGCTCCCGCAGGCACTCCCGAGGCTGAGGTACAGCTCGACAGCGCAGACAAGCACCCCGAATCCGACAATAGCGGCACACTCGAAATGACCGAGTACGAGTACGAAAAGCTTAAGGCTGCTTACGAGGAAACTATGACAAGAACAGCCGACGACGAGATCACTCAGGAGGAATATCTCCTCTACGGTTCCTATGAGCCCCTCACCGTTACTATCACTCATATCCTCAATAACAAGTCCGGCGTGAACTTCGCTTCCTACGCTCATACGGGTCTCCCCGTTGCGGTATTCGCACAGGGCGCAGGCTCCGAGCTCTTCGAGGGCTACTACGATAACACCGACATCTACGACAACCTGGCAGCACTGACACAGGTCAAGTAATCAACGCTTTCACCCTTCCCCTTTGACCGAACCGGTTTTCCACCCGGGACCGGTTCGGTTTTTATCCTGTACACAGAAAGAGAGTATATATGAAATCAAAAAGACCCGAGAATATCAAGGAATTTATCGCCTATAACTCTCCCGCCATTGCGGCGATAATTGTCATTATCCTGCTGATGCTCCTGCCTACGGGCTATGAGGGCAGTCAGATATATCAGGGCGCAGAAAGAGTGCCTGCCCGGGTGCTGTCCTGCGACGACAGCAACATCATCGACACGGGACTTGTGCGCTCGGGCGAACAGGAATGCACCGTGCGGGTGCTCAAAGGAAAATTCAAGGACGCCGAGACACAGGCAGTCAATCTGCTGACGGGCTCCCTTGAACAGGACAAGATATTCGTCCCCGGAGACAAGGCGTACATCGTCATAAGCTACTCGGGGGACGAGATACTGTCGGTGACTATGACCGACCATTACCGCCTTGACCTTGAAGCGGTACTTGCGCTGATATTTGCCGCCGTACTTATTATATTCGCGGGAAAGACAGGCGTGCGCTCGGTGCTGTCATTTATACTCACCGTACTGTGCATATGGAAGCTGGTGGTGCCGCTGTATCTTAAGGGATACGACCCCATTATCACGGGCGATATAGTCATTGTGTTCATATCGGTGATGATCGTCTCCCTCGTGTACGGCTTCGATAAGAGAGCCCTCGCTTCGGCGCTGGGCATTACCGCGGGAATCATCGTCACCGCAGTTACGGGAATTATCTTCACCGACCTGTTCAAGATACACGGAGCAGTCATGTCATACTCCGAAAGCCTGCTGTACAGCGGGTACAGTGACCTTAATCTGACTAAGATATTCATGGCGTCCATATTCATCGGCTCGTCGGGAGCAGTTATGGACGTGGCGGTGGATATCACCTCCGCCGTGGCAGAGATAGTAAAAAAGAAGCCCGACATCTCCCGCGCCGAGGCGATAAAGTCGGGACTTACCATAGGACGGGCTGCCATGGGCACCATAACCACAACGCTGCTGCTCGCCTATTCGGGAAGCTGTATCGCACTGCTTATGGTATTTATGGCGCAGGGAACTCCTGTCGGGAATATGCTCAACTACAAGTATGTTGCCGCGGAGATAGTCCATACCGTGGTGGGAAGCTTCGGTCTGGTATGTGCCGCTCCGCTGACTGCTGTAACAAGCGGTCTGCTGCTGGCGGACAATAAAAGCCCCGAAACATCGCAGAAATAATTAAGGCAGCACCGCACAAAGCTTTGTGCGGTGCTGCCTATATCATTTTATTCTCCTCCGATAACTTGATCTATTAATATGATACTACAAAATGCGCGGATCGTCAATTCGGGGATATGCTTTTCCTCCTGTAATATTTTGTTCACAAAGCATTTACAAAAATATCCCATAAATATCCCCTCCCCACATCGTATAATAGGTATAACAACATAAATACGGGAGGAACTACATATGAAAGGACAATTACTTATACCTGTTATTCTCTGCTCGGTGATGCTTACCGCCTGCGGCAGCAGCGACTCTGCAAAATCAGAAGCCTATATCGCAAACGGAGCCTATGACTCCTATGACAGCGACTACAGCTATGAGACTTCCTACGAGAATGCCTCAGCCGAAGAATCTCCCGCCGAAGCGGATAACGGTGACAACAGCGCAGTTTCCGCCGATACCATAAAAAAGGAAATGCTTGTTTATTCCTGCGATATGACCGTGGACGTGCTGAATTTCGACGAGGCTGTGGACAGCTTCAAGGAAAGCCTTGACAGCTACGGCGGCTTTGTGGAGAACGAAAGCTTCAGCGACGGCGGCAGCGACAGCAGATACTACTACGCAGACGAGGAAAAATGGCGGACCTATTACGCTACCGTCCGCATTCCCAGCGCCGATTATGATGAATTCTGCGGCTATGCGGCTTCTCTCGGCGACCTGCGCAGCAAGAACGCTTCCGTGGAAAACGTCAGCAGCGAATACTACGACCTGAACACCACCCTCGAAATATACGAGGCAAAGGAACAGCGCTATATCGACCTGCTGGCAGACATCACCGATGACGAGTACGCCGTATCCGTCGAAAAGGAGCTGACCGAGCTTCAGATACAGATAGCACAGATAAAGACCCGCATGAATCAGATACGCACCGATGTCGCTTACTCCTATGTGCACATCAGCATCAACGAAGTAAGGGAATATACCCCCGAACCCGTTAAAAAGGACACCTTCCTCCAGAGACTTTCAAACACTCTCTCGGATGCAGGTTCGGGATTCCTTTCCTTCCTTGAAGGACTTCTGTTCGTTATCATCTATCTGTTTCCCTATCTGATACTTATCGGGATAATTATTGCGATAATCATCGCGATACGCAAAAAGACAAGGGCACGCCGTGCGGAAAGGGCTGCAAAAGCGGCAGCTGCGGCTGTGCGGATGAATTATCCTCAGAATACCTACCATTCTCCCGACAAAGCGGCGCCTGTGCAGAATACTCCCGGTGAGCCCATCACTCCCGGAGAAAATGCGGCTTCTGAAAACACCACCGATGAGACCTCTTCGGATAATAAATAATATATAGTGCGTACTCAATAACTGCCCGAAGGGCAGTTATTGGCTGAAAATCCTGTAAAACAGGATTTTCAGCGGCACAAATCAAAGATTTGTGCCGTACTCCCTGATTGACGTCTGCTTTTGCCGCCGCTGACGGGCGGCAAGGTGCAAGGATTTTTGGCTGAAACGCCAAAAATCCTTGCACCCAACAACCGAAAAAGTCTCCCGCGGAAATGAGATCGTCCGCGGGAGACTTTATATATCACAAATTACTTTCTGTCCTTGAACATGGAAATGAGGTCGTCGTCCATGTTGCTCA
>JALEMR010000061.1 GCA_022768245.1 Oscillospiraceae bacterium | reverse complement strand
CATATCTCTTCTCTCCACGTAAGCTGTGGGGAATTTAGCGGAAGGGTTGTAGCTCTTTTCAACAACGGAGCCGGAGATAACGTTCTTAACCTTAGTTCTTACGAACGCTGCGCCCTTACCGGGTTTAACGTGCTGAAACTCTATGACCTGTAAAACGTTGCCGTCTTCCTCGAAGGTCATACCGTTTCTGAAATCGCCTGCTGTAATCATAAATCAGACCATCCTTTCAATTTTTAAAAGCGCAGGGAATGAAAAAAGCTTTCATTATGCAGATACCGCACGAGATTATGCACGGCAGGCAGCCTGCGCCTTATCTGTAGAAATAATATTCAGCATTATTATTTATATGATACCACATTTTCTCTGAATTTGCAATACCTTTTTGAAATTTTCTGAAAAAAATATTCATGTAGAATATATTTTGCCCGAATTTTTGTACATATTACATAACAGTTATTTTTCAAGGATATCCTTAAGAGCATATAGCCCGAGGATATAGCTGTTTTTGCCGAAGCCGATGATGCTTCCCGCGCAGACGGGAGCGATAACGCTTGTATGGCGGAACTCGTCGCGGGCGTGGATATTGGACATATGCACCTCGACAACGGGTATCTTCACGGCGGCGATAGCGTCGCGGATAGCATAGCTGTAGTGAGTGTATGCGCCTGCATTGATGACAACGCCGTCCATATCGAGACGTGCCTCGTGGAGCCTGTCGATGACAGCTCCCTCATGGTTGGACTGGAAAAATTCGCAGTCCATGCCGAGGGCTTTTCCCTTTTCGGCTATCTCCGAGCAGATGGAGGAATAGCTGTCATTGCCGTATGTACCGGGTTCTCTTTCGCCCAGCAGATTGAGATTGGGTCCGTTTATTATTAGTATTTTCATTTGGGATCTCCTTTGGGTGTGGATTGGTATATTTTTATTATAAATCCAAAATGGGATATTGTCAATATGAATATTTCATACATCGGAGAAAAAGGCTGCCGCACCCCATAATCCGGGGGCTGCGGCAGCCTTTGTGCTGTATATGATATTATTCTTCACCGTCGGATTCGGTATCGTCCGTATCCTCGGATATTTCTTCGGAGGTTTCCTCCGTTTCGGTAGCTGTGGTCTCTTCCGACTTGTCCTGCTTTTGTCTGTCGAAGAATTCCTTGACCTTGCCCGTAAGCTTTGTCACCGTCTCGGACAGAGGATAGTCCAGATCAAAATAGGTGTAGGTCCAGTTGCTGTCCGTCAGCAGGTATGTATATCCTGCGGGAGTTTTGATGGAGTATTCGCTTTCGGTGAAGAATATCTCGCCGTTGATATAGAGATCTTCGCCATCCCATTCGCACACAGCTTCGGCGGGCTTGTTCATCTGGCATATCATCTTTTTCAGCGTGGTCTTTGTGTAGAATATGCCGTTGTCCTTGTCAAGAGTGTTGGGCTGAACATATACCACAAGCTTTCCCGAAGCCTTGTTCTGCACGTCGAGGGTATAGTATCTGAAAGCGCCCGACGGAGATACCGCCGTATCTATAAGAGTATCTATCGTTCTGACGTTGAAGAACGAGGTCACAAAATAGAAGGCAACGCCGCCGATAATGTACATCAGCAGGAAAAGCGTGCCGAAAACAGTCTTTGCGGTCTCGTTCATGTGACAGCAGAAGAAGCCGAAAAGGGTGACTATCGCAGCGGGGATAAGCAGCGGCCAGTTTCCCCAGTCAAGCATAAGCGTGGGAAAAAGCAGCACCATGTTCAGCATTCCCAGTATGCAGGTTATCTTGGATTCCCGCGTGAAATAGTCCAGAAAGCAGACGGCAACGGCAATGACCGCGCCCACCACCGCAAAGACTACGCGGTTGGTATATCCGATGTCGAAGAAAAAGGTTATATATGCAAGGTATATCAGCAGAGCGGAATAGCCCACGCCCAGTATGCTTATCAGAGTCCTTATGACCTTGACACGGGGCGAGACTGTTTTTGTCTGTTCTGTGTTTTCCATAATATTCATTCCTTTCGATAATACGTCATAATAATACACATTAACATAATAGCATATTTCGCCCCTGTTGTCAATAGCGAATGAGATTAATTCTTCGGGAAACCTCCGTACAGCGCAGGAAAACGTCAGCTGTCCCCCGGGACGATATCGACAATGACCAGCTCTGGATTATTGAATATCCTCGGTATTATCTCCTTTGTCCTGCTGAGTCCGCGGCTGACTATCATCACGGAATCGTCAAAGTCGTACCTCCCGCCCGCATATTCGGGGAAAAGTCCCTGATTCGGCGCATATAAGCCGTTTAATATCCCGGGTATCCGCCACTGTCCGCCGTGGGCGTGACCCGACAGTATCAGGTCGAATTTCCCGAAGGAGCGGTAATAGTCTATCTGCTCGGGATAGTGGGCGAGAAGCACATTGAATTTATCGGTATCGGCTTCTTCGGCGCATTTTTCAATGCTTGCGGAAAAGTTTTTCCCCGAGCCGCAGAGAGTTATACCGAAAGCGTCCGTATTTTCCCCGTCAAGGACATGTATGCCGAAGCTTTCCGCTTCACGGACGAAGCTGTCCCAGCTGCCGTTACGCTGTTCGTGGTTGCCCGTGACGTAATAGCAGGGATATTTTCTGCCTATCCGATCAAGAAATGTACAGGTATTGCCGCTGTCCGCGGAATCGTCGTAGATATCCCCCGTCAGCACCACCATATCGGGGGAGGTCTCGTCTATGGCGTTTACGAGGTTTTCCATATCCTTTCCGTAATAGCAGCTGTGCAGGTCGGATACCTGTGCGATGCGCACGGCTTCGGATATCTTATCGGTATGTACGGTGTAGTACACGGTCTTCATGGGAAAGCTCGCCGCCGCCAGGACAACAAATGCGCCTGCCAGTGCGGCTGCGGTATTTAATAATATCCGCTTGTTTTTCTTCGGGGAGTTATTCTCCATGGCGTCCTCCTTGAAAGTTATCGGTCACTTATCGCTGCCCTCCAGGAAGTAGGAGGCCTCCATATCGGCAGTGGAAAGAGCGAATGCCAGCGGCCATTTTTCGAAGGCCTTGCCTATGCTGTTCTTGTCCTCTATCCCCGAAAAGCCCATGTGATAGCGGATAGCGATAGCTTCTTCACGGGAGAGCCGCATAAAGCCGCTGATGATGTACACGGATTTTTCGCCGTGACCGTAGGGCAGCTGATCGTCGATGGTGTAGTAGGGCACCTTTTCCCATACGCCCTGCTCGTTCTTGCTGTTGCGGAAGTCCACCTTGTAGAAGTTTATCTTGCAGATGTCGTGGAGCAGTGCGATAACAGCCGCCGTTTCGTCGGAGACGGTGAGATGATACACGTCCTTTACCCGCTGACGGGACAGATAATCGCAGAGACAGCGATACACGTTGATGCTGTGCTGAGCGAGACCGCCCTCGTAGGCGCTGTGATAGCGGGTGCTTGCGGGAGCGGAGAAGAAATCGCTCTTGGGTGATAGCAGATATTCGAGGAGCTTATCCGAGCCCTCGCGGGTTATATTTTTTCGGTATATTTCCAGAAATTCTTCTTTTATTTCATCGGGAGATCTCATTTGGTTTTCCTTTCATAGAAAATGCTTGCTTTTATAGAATTGATAATTAATAATTGATAATTATTAATTATTCAAAACCTCCGTGTAGTATGAAGTGACGGTCAGCTCTTCTGCCAGCTTTTCTGCGGTGAAGTGGGGCGGAAGCGCCGATTTGTTCACCAGTACCATTGTGCTGTCGCCGTGGAGGTCGAACCAGTTGTTGGTGAAAACAACGTCGTGCTCCTTCATATCAAGGCAAACTCCCTTTGCGAATGCCTTCGAAGATACGATTATCTTGTACTTTCCGCCTATTTCGTCCACGGTGAAGCTGAGCTGCGGGTCAAGGAATTCAAAGGACTTTGGCTGCACGAAAAGGCAGTCTCCCGAGGACAGTACCTCGCACTTGTCTGCAATGAGGGTATACTCCAGATAGCAGCTGCGAAGCGATATCTTGTTCGCGGTATCGTCGGGAGGAAGTATCTCGCTGCGGAGAAGGGTCCCGCAGTTGGCTGCGGAGAGGGGCTCAACGCTGACGGGGAATTCTCCCTCGCTGATGATCTCGCCCGTATTTCTGCGGACTGTCCAGTTTACGAAGCCGCGGACGGTTTTCATTTTTTCGTTGGAGACGTTGAAGATGATGTAATCGTCATGGCTAAGGTCGGCGGAAAGCAGCACGGGAGCGTAGAATCTTTTTGCGTAATAATGGAGAGCCTTCCACCTGCCGAAATAATCTATGGACGACCACGATATCACGGGATTGGAGTCGTTGACCTGCCAGTACAGCGAGCCCATGCAGATACCGCGGTTTCGGCGCATGTGCTCCACGTTGAGGCGTATTGCGTCCGCCTGCACCAGCTGGGAAGCGTATACCAGCCCCTTGAAGGTGTAGGGATAGTTTACCATCTGTGCGATGTAGTACATCAGCTTTTCATTGCCTGCCTCGCACTTCTGATGCGCCTCCATAACGGGGGACATCAGGTCCATATCCTTGTCCTCGGCGAAGCTGCGGACGGTCTTCATGGAGGGGATAGACTCGAAGCCGTACTCCGAGCAGAAGCGGAACAGATACTTGCTGTATTCGGTAAATGGCTTGCAGCTGTGCCATACCTCCCAGTAGTGGATATCGCCCTTGTTCTTTGCGCCCGAGTCCTTGAAGCTTCCGCCCGAGGAGGGGGAAGAGGGCCAGTAGAAGGTCTGCGGGTCATAAAAGCCCAGTATCTTCGGGATAAGCACCTCGAACATGCGCAGATACCCCTTTTTCATTTCGGGCTGATCGGGGAGACCCCAGTACTGCCATGCGGATTCTATCTCGTTGTTGCCGCACCACATTGCCAGCGACGGGTGATTTCTTATCCGCTTCACGTTGTCGATGATCTCGTGCTTGACGTTCTCGCAGAAGGCTCTGTCTGCGTTGTAGACGGAGCAGGCGAACATGAAGTCCTGCCATACAAGCAGACCGTTTCTGTCGCAGAACTCATAGAACCAATCGTCGGGATAGATACCGCCGCCCCAGACGCGTATCATGTTGTAGTTGGCGGCAAGGCAGTCGGTGAGCAGCTTTTCGGTCTTTTCGCGGCTGCGGCGGCAGATAAGCTGATCCTCGGGGATATAGTTTGCGCCCATGGCGAATATCTTGATGCCGTTCACAGCGAATGCGAATTCCTCGCCGTCGGTGCCGTCGTTGTCGGGAGTGCGGCAGACTTCGATAGTGCGCAGACCGATATCGAGGGACTTTTCATCGACAGTCCTGCCGTTATCCAGAAGGGTGACGGAGATGTTATACAAGGGCTGAACGCCGTATCCACGCGGATACCATAGATAAGGAGATTCTATGAAGAACTCCGCGGAAAAATTTCCGCCCGATATCGAGGCTTCTTCGGTGACCCTTCTGCCCTCGGGGTCGGTAAGGGTGACAGCGACGGAAAGCCTGTCGGAGGAAATATCCTCCGTATGACCCTCAACGGTGACATATACGCCCTGCTCGGTGTGGCGCTGACGATGATATACGCTTTCGATGCGTCCGCCGCTGACGCCGAGGATACTCACTCCTCGCCAGAGCCCCATGTCGGGAAGCACGGGACCCCAGTCCCAGCCGAACATATAATGAGCCTTTCTCATATGCGGATAGCCAGCCATAGTGGAGCTTACTCCCCAGAGCGGGAGCTCGCCGTTCTTTTCGGTTATGTAGTTAACGGGGGAGATAAAGCGCACTGCCAGCTGCTGGAGCTCGTCGGAGCTGACAAGGTCGGTGACGTCGAATTCGTATGTCCTGTGCATATTGCAGCAGGTGCCCACGGATATGCCGTTGAAGAATATCTCCGCAGCGGTATCGACGCCGTCGAAGTGAAGATATATCTTTTCGGAGCTTCTGATACCCTCGCCGACAGCGAAGCTTGTGACGAAGCTGTGGTCCTCCTCGGAAATACGTTCCGCCTCGTACTGATTTTCGCCCTTGTAGGGGTCTTCCATAAGACCTGCGTCAAGGTAAGCGGTATATACCGAACCGGGAACGGACACGGGGATATTAAAGGAAGGGTCTGCGGGCTTATAAAGCTGCCATGTTCCGTTAAGTGACTGAATAAACATATTTGCGCACTCCAATCTGTTAGAATAATATGCAGATCAATTTGTATCCATTATACAATATTTTGCGGGAAAAATCAATATGCTCTCCTGCATTGTATCAATAACGATACTTTTCCCGCGGAAATAATCTATAAATATATTATACAATATATCGCATAAAAAATCAAGAAAAATGCGGACCTGCCGTTATAGCTTCGGCAGGTCCGCAGAATATCCGCAGATAGTTTATTCCTTCTTTTCCTCCGGGGAGCTTTCCGCGCTCTTTCTGACATAAGAGCCCGAGGAAATATCGTATGCGCGGTTGGAGTTGACCTTTGCATATATCAGCAGTCCGATGAGGATAACCACCACGACAACTGCGATAACAACGATTATCACCCACATAGGAACGGGTTTCTTTTCGGCTGCCGCCTCCGCCTCGCTGAGCGCCACGGAGCGGGTGCCGAACTGATTTACATTGGTGAATTCAACGCCTGTGACGGTTATCGCCTGGCTTGTTCCGACGATGGAGAAATCGTAAAGCTCGCTGAAATTACCCGTGCCGTAGGCGCTGAGTACCTGCTTGCAGGTAAAAACCGCATGGCTGCTGTCGTAGGACAGGGGAGCTGCCATTTTTATAGCAACATTGCCCTCTTCGTCCCGCTTGTTTTCGGGGACGGTGGTATTTTCCGTACTGATAAGCACCAGATTGACGGGGCAGAACGCAGGTGCGCTGCTCATTTCCTCGTAGTAGATGACTACCTCCGAGCCCGAATTGAGCCGTGTTGCGTCGAAATCATTCTTTGTTACTCTGAATATCTCGCCGCTGCCGTTATATTCGGCAGGGTCCGTGACGGGAACGAAGGAATTTATGCCGGTAAGCTCGTCAGAGCTGCTGTCGCCGCCGCCCGCGGAGTTGGTCACGGTGAATTTTGTACATAATACCGTACCCTGATTGGTAGCGCCCACATTGATACAGAGAACGCCCGAAAGATCGGTTATGCTGTCGGGGTCGGGAGCCGCAGCCTTGTATCCCGCCAGAATATCCTCGTATGTAAATACCGCGTGGCTCTCGTCGTATTCGGAGGGCTCTATTTTTCCCCATATCTCGCCGTCGGAGATAAGCTCGCCCGTTTCCTCGTCGGTGACCTCCCAGCTTTGTGCGATAAGCTCAACGGGGTACAGGGTCAGACCTTCGCCCGAAGCTTTGAGGGTATATTCAACGATTATCTCGGAGTCCTCGTTAAGAGAGGCGGGATCGAACACGTCGGAATAGAGCTTGAAGCTCTGTCCCCAGTCGGACGCCTTTTCCGCAGAGGAAACGTCCGCTTCGTAGTCCTCGGCAAATGACGTGATACCGCACATTGAAGCGGCAATGACCATTGATGTCAGCAAGGAAAAAATACTGCTTTTTTTCATATGTCACATTCCTTTCTGCGGCTCTGAAATGCCGCGCTCTTTTTCACTGTGCACATTTGATATGGTAACACTTTCGGAAATAAAAGTCAAGAAAACTATGGTGAGTTTTTGTAAATTATTTTTTAATCAGCTGTCCATAAAGCAGTGAAGTCCGTTTTCGTCCTTGTAGGATATTAAATTTTTCACATTGACATTCTGAGCGCTTCTGAAAATATTGCTTTCTATCTGAGGATTTATCTTTTTAAGCTCGGCGATAAGCTGCTTTATCTCCTGTCTCTTTGAGGAGGAAGCGTCCCTGTTTTCGGTCATGCGGCAGGCGCAGCGGATAAATTTCAGCCCGTTATACCCGCACCAGCTAAAAATGTCCTCCTCGCGGACATAATATAAGGGACGTATCAGCTCAAGTCCCTCAAAGTGCTCGCTTTTCCGTCTGGGGAGCATGGTCTGCATCTGACCGCCGTATATCATGCCCATGAGGGTCGTCTCGATAACGTCGTCGAAGTGATGTCCCAGCGCTATCTTATTGCAGCGGAGCTCCCTTGCCGCCTTGAAAAGCTCGGCGCGCCTTATCCTTGCGCAGAGAAAGCAGGGGCTTTTCTTTTCGCGGTATGCGGCGCGGAAGATGTTGGTTTCCCGTATCTGTGCGGGAATGCCGAGAGTCTCCAGGTTTTCGCGGCATATGCGCATATTTTCCTCATCATAGCCGGGGTCCAGCATCAGGTATTCAAGCTCAAAGGAAACGCCCGAATGGCGCTTGTACTCCTGCATGAGCTTTGCGGTCAGCATGGAATCCTTGCCGCCCGATATGCAGACGCATATCCTGTCGCCGTCTTCGATGAGCCTGAAATCGTCCACTGCCTTGTTGAAGCGGCTTAAAATGCTGCGGTGGAATTCGGCAGTCAGGCTCCGCTCGATATCATGTGTCCGTTCGTTATATTCCATTGAGAAGACCCTTTCCCAGAACATACAGCGCCGCAGACCTTGCGGCAAGCTCGTCGTTTTCGGCGAGATCCGCCCGTTTTTTCTCTGCGGCAAGATTTTCGCTGTCGGAAAGCTCGTCGTTGAGGCAGTCCACCGCTTCGGTGATGCTGTGCGCCCGTCCGCTGCCGATGATATCCTCCAGCTCTGCGATTATGTAAGGATTGGTGTACTCAAAGGGGATATCGGTCATCCCCGAGCGCAGATAGCTTTCGGTCAGGATATCGTTGTATTCCTTTGCAGTCTTGTTGCGCTTGTTTATTTTAATAGTATTGGGGATTATCACGCAGGCGGGAGCCACTCCCGCGCATATGCAGAATATGATGAGCAGCTCCGACAGAGTGCCTGTCATATCCGCGAAGCTTTTGAGAATGAAGAAAAAGAATATCGCCGCAGCGGCTCCCACCAGAAACAGAGGCAGGCTGCTGAGAGAGGACAGAGCCTCGCTGTCCATAAGCGCACAGTCACGGCGGGTATAGGAGTCGATCTGCTTCATGCAGTATCTTTCTATTTCGGAAAGCCGCTTTTCCGCGCTGTTTTCCGATTTATCGGGTATCACCGCATCATCGGAGTGAATGTCGAAATCAATGCCCGAAGCGGCGTTTTCGGTGATGATAGGCTCGCCCTTATCCAGCGAGAAATCAAAATCCCCCGTGACATTGGTGAGACCTTCTTCCGCTGCCGCCGCGTGATTTATGGGAAGCTCGTCCTTTTCGGGAATTACGGGGACAGGCTCGCTTTCCATTGTAAACAGACTTCCCGCAAAATCGCTGATATCCTCTGTGGGAGCGGCGGGCTTTTCCTCGGGCACGCCAAGCAGCTCCGCCTTCAGAGTCTCGAATTCCTCCTCGCTGACGGCGCCGTCCTTTTTCAGCTCGTTCAGGCGGGACAGCGAGGATATCTTGCTTTCCGCAGTCTCCGCAGTATTTTTGTACCTTTCTGCCATAATAAAATGACCTTTCATTAAAATTCTAATCTAATTATAATACAATATCGGCAAAAATTCAAGTGCGAAATGTTGTATTTTGCGGAAAATTGTGATATACTGATAATGTGTACAGCCGATATGCGGCTTACTGACGGATTTGTGAAAAAAGACTTTGATGTGAAAAAGGTGAAAAAGACATATGCAGATCAAAAATTTCTTTGACAAAATGTTCAGCAGGATCGTTCTCACGGTATTGCTGATATTGGCGCAGATACTGTTCTTGGTTACGGTGATATATGCTTTTGCATCATATTATCTGCCGATAGCGACCTGTCTGGTGGCGCTCAGCATAATTATCACGCTGTTTGTCATAAGGCTGGACGAAAGCTCCTCCTATAAGCTGACATGGGTGGTCATCATACTTGCCGCTCCCGTTTTCGGAGGACTGCTCTACCTTTATCTGGGCAACAAGCGCCCCATGAGACAGATGCGCAAAAAGATGGACAAGGAACATTCGCGGCTGGGAGTCGTCCTCAAGCAGGAAGAGGAAGTCCTTGAAAAAATGGAGCCGCGGCTTCGGGATACGTCGGCATATCTTGCCAAGTACAGCGGCTGTCCCGTGAGAATGAACAGCGGGACCGAGTATTTTTCCTGCGGCGAGGAGCTGTATCCCGTACTGCTTCGGGAGCTTGAAAAGGCGGAAAGGTACATCTTCGCGGAGTTTTTCATAATCGCGCCGGGAGTTTTCTGGGACAGCGTCCTTGAGATACTCAAAAGAAAAGCGGCAGAGGGCGTGGACGTGAAGCTTATCTACGACGACTGGGGCTGCATGAGCAATCTTCCCGCCAACTTCCCGAAAAAGCTGGCGGAGTACGGCATAAAGACTCTGAAATTCAATCCGTTTATTCCCGTGGTGTCGGTGATAATGAACCACCGCGACCACAGAAAGATACTCGTCATCGACGGAAAGACCGCCTTCACGGGGGGATTCAATCTTGCCGACGAGTATATCAACCAAAAGGAACGCTTCGGCTACTGGAAGGACTCGGCGGTGATGATAAAGGGCGACGGAGTGCTGAATCTCACGGCGCTTTTCGCGGAGATGTGGAACTCCTTCAGCGAGGAAAAGATAGACTGCGGGCTCTGCGAGGCGGAGGATTACGGCGATGTGAAGCCCTGCGGCTTTATCCAGCCCTTCGGAGATTCTCCCCTTGATAACGAACAGGTTTCGGAGAACGTATATCTTGAGATAATCAATCAGGCGCGGGATTATGTGTATATCTTCACGCCCTATCTCGTCATCGACGACCAGATGAGGGTGGCTCTTTCGCTGGCGGCGAAAAGGGGAGTGGACGTCCGCATAGTCACCCCCGGGATACCCGACAAGAAGATGGTGTTCAGAGTAACGAGGTCGTATTATCAGACCCTTATCTCCGCGGGCGTTAAGATATATGAGTTCACCCCCGGCTTTATTCACGCGAAGAGCTTTGTCTGCGACGACCGCATGGCTGTGGTCGGCAGCATAAATATGGATTTCAGGAGCCTGTATCTCCATTTCGAGTGCGGCGTGTACATGGCTTCCAACGAGGGCGGAGAGATCCCCGCCATAATGAAGCTGAAACAGGACTGCCTTGACACCTTTGAAAAGTCCCACGAGGTAAAGCGCCGCGAAAGCAGGAGATTCAGCCATTCCCTGTTCGACGCAGTGCTGCGCATACTTGGCCCGCTCATCTGATAATGCAGGATTTTTTTTAGAATATTCATAAAATATATTATGATATTACATTGAACTATGTAAATATAGGGTATATAATGTAATCAGAAAATAAAATATGAATTAGGATATATATTTTAATTCATAAAGTCAATGTTGACGAGTATCTCACCGACATTGACTTTTTCTTTTTTCCGCATATCGGGCACGGACTGCATTGCTTGATAATATACACACCTGCGGAAAAAAATTCGGAGCTGCATTTCCCGTGCAGCTCCTTTTTTATCGGTTTTGGATAAATATCGGGCAGATCAGCTTCCCAGTCCCGAAAGCGCTTCGGCGGGGTCTACCCACTTGCCGTTCTTTTTCAGACCGAAATGAAGATGCGTTTCCTCGGCAGCCTCGCAGTCGGCGGTATTTCCAACCTCGGCGATCTCGCTGCCCGCGCTGACCTCCTCGCCCTCGCAGACGGAAATATTATCGGAGAGACCGAAATAATAGCTCTCATAGCCGCCATTGTGCTCGATAACTATGCAGTTTCCCCAGAGCGGGTCATCGTAAACGGTGAGAACGGTGCCTGCCGCCGCAGCGCGGACGGGTTCGCCAAGCTCGCCTGCGATGTCGATGCCGTCATGAGTCTTCCATACGTCAAGGGTCTCCGACTTGACAAGCTCGCCGTTGGAGAAGGCACAGATGATATCGCCGTCTAAGGGACGGACGATAATTCCCTCGGCAAGAGCCTTATCGTCCTCAAAGGGAGACGTTGTTTCCTCGGGAGCAGCTTCGGGAGTATCCTCGGCGGTGGGAACTATCTCGTCGCTGTCAACGTCTGCAGTCTCGTCGGGCATCATATCCTCGGCGGGGAGAATGGGCACGTCGTTCTGAACAGCTTCCGCGTTCATGAACTCGTCGGGGGAAGCGGCGTCGTCCGAAGCAACAAGCTTCTGCTTTTCCTCGGTAAGCTCGGACTTGTTATAGGTATAGACTCCCACAGCCGCCACGGCTGCAAGGCAGAAGCATATCACGGCAGCGGCGCCCTTACCCGAAAGCTTTCCGATCTTGAAGAAAGATTTGCTCATAGATTTTCAACCATCCTTTACATGTAACAGTTATGCTTTATTTCCAATAATACTGCCTTGGGCTGACACAATAACGGAGGGATCAATAAAACAAGGATGATAGTCAGCCCCGGGGCATGTTTTATCGGTTCATAACTATTTTTGACAGTCTTATACAATTTATACTTATTTTAAAAAATTTTCTTTGCGGCGGCAAATATAAAGTTAATTGTAAAAAAATTACAATTAATAGTAATTATTGTTATACAATATTGACATAGACATATTATATTTGATATGTTATACTAATAATAAGCAAGTTAAAACGTTTGCTTAAAATCGAAATTGAAGAAGAAATGTAGCATATTCTTCTTTGAAATGTTCGAAATAATGTAAAAGGTGGAATTAATATGAGAATAGATTATGTTCCCAGCAATTCAATGACTGTTCAGGGTAAATTCGATGATGTTTGTAAAAGATACGGCAAGGAGTGGAATATTAAGGAAGAAGGTGGCGGCAACGGAAATTGGTTGTTAACTAAAAAAAGTGATGTCCTTGTTAATGGAAAAAGTTATCGTAGTTTTGTACTCAGCCATTATGGCAAATCTAAATTGACCGAAAAACTTGTAGATAAGTTTCGTGAAGATGTAGAAAAAGGTGAAATAGAAATAGAATAGAAACTTTTAGCTGAATTATGCTAATATCCAATAGTGTACTTACAACTTTCTAGTTTATCGTGAACTGAAAAATCCCCCGCAGGACAATATTTCCTGCGGGGGATTGATCTGTATGGATATCAGTTTTACATATCCGCCAGATACTCGTAATTCTCCGAGTAGAAGGCTATCGCCGCGATATCCTCGTCGGAGAGATATCCTGCTTCATATGCTTCCTTTATGCCGATAAATGTGTTGTCCTTGTGGAGAAGCAGCTCGAAGCTTCCGCTGCCGACGGTTATGGTATATCCGCCGACCTCTATGTACTGCATGTCGTCGGTCATTGCGCCCGACATGGGGTACATTATAACGACTTCGCAGCCGTTATAGGTGCCAAAGTAGCTGATTATCGCCATATCGTCGGCGGAAAGGTCCTGCCATACGTCCGATTTGTACGCGGCAAAATCCTTTTTAAGAGCGGCGATACGGTCATCGGAGAGCTTTTCAAGCTTAGAATATTTTACCGAGGTGCGTACAAGGCTGTCGCCCTTTATCTCGTACAGTCTTTCAGCAGTGACGTATTCCGCAATGCTGTCGGGAATGGGCATGCCGTTTACAATGCTCCAGCCTGTGCCGAGACGCTTGAAGCTTGACAGCTTGCCGAAGTTCTTGTCGGAGACCACGTAGGTGACGGAATCGGTCTTTCCCTTGCCTATGTCGTTGGAAACGGTGGTATTTGTGGGCTTGACGGAGTAATTATCGGTGACGGACGAGCTCTTCGAAGCATAGCCTGCGATATGACCGCCCGCCATTTCATCGTCGGAGGGCACTGCGGACTTGTTCAAGCATTTTGTAACGCTGCCCGACTTCTGCTGATAGCCGACTATGCCGCCGTAATATCTGCCGACGTCGATTCGGTCGGAGAAGCTCAGACAGCCGCTTATTTTGCCGCTGTTTACGCCTGCGATGCCGCCCACCGCATAGGGATACATATAGGCGTCGTCCTTTTCGCCGTTTCTTTCTGCAAGCTCAAAAACGTTGTAGGAGCATACCGTCTGACCGCCGAAGCCGCAGTTACTGATGGTTCCCTTGTTGGTGCCTGCGATGCCGCCGATGTATTTTTCCGAAGCCACGACGGCATTGCTGTAACAGTTTGAAATAACGGCGGAGGGGGAACTGTTCATACCCACAATGCTGCCCGCATAGCTTAATGTACCTGTCTGACCGTACTTTGTGCGGCAGGAGGCTACCACTCCGCTGACAAAGCAGTTGTCTATCGTCACATCAGCGCCCTTCGGGATAGTTCCTGCAACTGCGCCTACATTCTTGTATTTTGAGGCTATGTAAACATCGGTGAGCTTAAGGTCTTTTATCTCCGCGCCCGATTTGAGAGAGGAAAAAAGTCCGTATTTTTCCGAGGTAAGCCCCGATATTTCGTGACCGTTTCCGTCGAGAGTGCCCGAGAATCCGCTTATGCCGCGCCATGTCACGTCGGACATATCTATATCGCAGACAAGCACGTAATCCCCGTAGGACTTCATGCTCTTAAGGTCGGCGGGAGTACCGACTGCAATGCC
>JALEMR010000059.1 GCA_022768245.1 Oscillospiraceae bacterium | reverse complement strand
TATATATCGACTTCCTCGCCGCCGCCGATGTACATCAGCCGGTCGCCAAGTATCTCGTCCATAAGGTCGAAGCCCTTGAAGCCGGTGCAGTGGCAGGCGTATATCTTCTCCGCGCTGCTGAGCTTCAGCGCCCTCGCCTGCGCCGCGATGTAGTCCGCAGAACAGCCCAGGTTTTTCGGGTTCGTACCCATAAAATGAAATCCGCCAATGACGCCCAGCACCGGTATACCCGGCCAGTTAAGCTCCACAGTATCCAGAACATTCTGTATTCCACAATGGAAACACCCACCGATCACTACCAGACCGTCCGCC
This sequence comes from Oscillospiraceae bacterium, assembly GCA_022768245.1. GTDB lineage: Bacteria > Bacillota > Clostridia > Oscillospirales > Ruminococcaceae > RGIG4694. The sequence continues at coordinate 49,982 of JALEMR010000059.1, read as the reverse complement.
TTGCGCTTTTTTGGGAATATCACCGCAAAGCACTCGTCAGAAAAGTCATAGGGCAGCTGCTTCTTTCCGTCCAAGGCAAAGCAGCACCTGTCGGGATTTATGTTCTTCTCCTCGAACACCTCGCAGGAGGCAAGGTAAAATCCCTCCGCCACCTCTGAAAAACTGTTGAACAGCGTGAGATTATCCGCGTATTTCTTGAAGAAACCCTTCCCCATTCCGGCGGCTTCCTTGAACAGCCCGTTCTTGCGGAAACGCTCGGTCTGTGCGCCGGCGCGCAGATATATCTCCGCAGTGGGATTGAGCCGCATTACAGCGTCGATACCGCCGATATGCCCCATGTGATTGTGGGTTATCACCACCGACTCAAGGCTGTCCACCGGCAGCTTCATGCGCCGGGCGTTCTCCATTGCCTTTCCGGTAAGCCCTGCGTCGATAAGGTAGCTTTTCCCACCGAACTCAACATAAAACGACAGACCGTTCTCGGCGTAGAGCTTGTCGTCCACCGCGGTGTTTTCGATAAGACAGATGAGCTTCAAAAAACTCACTCCCCTTTGACATGCCGCTTTATCGCAGCGAAGCTCTCCGCGCTGAGGCAGTGCTCTATCCTGCACGCGTCCGCCGCCGCTATCTCCTCGGGTACTCCCATGGAGATAAGCCAGTTTGTGAACAGAATGTGCCGCTCGTATACCTTTTCGGCTATGTCCCTGCCCTTTTCCGTCAGGGTGATATAGCCGTTCTTGTCCACAGAAATGCACTCCTGCTCCCGGAGGTTTTTCATCGCAACGCTAACGCTGGGCTTGGAAAAATCCATTTCCGTGGCGATATCCACCGAGCGCACCTCGCCGTTGCGGTTCTGCAGTATCAGTATTGTCTCCAGATAATCCTCACCGGATTCAAGTATTCTCCCTTTCATAATTCGCCCTTTCTGATACGATGATACACAGCCGCAGCTGCATATTATTATGATACCATATTTTTCATTTCAAGTCAAGTCAGAATGAAACCCTCATACTAATAACCGTTTGAACGAAGGAAAAGATTTGCGGAAAGGCAGTACCGATATCTAGGAAAAGAAACGCAGGCGTACTGTATGTACGTCAAGTTTCTTTGACGACGATAGCGGTGCTGGATTTCTGCAAAGATTTCCTGAGTTCAAATGGTTATTAGTATCATATATCGCCGTTTTTCATGCTGAGTATCCTGGCGATAACGCTGCCCTCATAGACTATGGGATATTCCCTCAGCGAGAAGATAAGCCCGTCCTCCGGCGCTGTTACCTCCTCCTCGACCGTTCCTGTGATAGGCGTCACGATGTCGCCTATGACTGTACCTTTCTGCACCCACATGTTATGCTCTACTCTGGGTATAAAAATACCGCCCTCAACTGCGTGTATAACATTTACCGCGCCGTCGGTGCTTACCATTGGGTGGGATATTTTATCCACCGGCCCCTCCCATATGCCAAGTCTTGACATTATGTTGAATATTCCCGTGAGCAGCTGCCTGCAATATGCCTTTGTGATACGCTGCCCCACGCCCATTTCAATGACCAGGGTGGGCACTCCCTCTTTTCTCAGGGAATACGCCAGCGACCCCTCTCCCACGGCGTTGGAGTCGTGCACCCACACAAAATCAGTGTTGAGCATTTTTGCGTATTTCAGCAGCTGTCCGCTGTCGTCGCTGGGTATCCTGACCTGGGGTATCTCGCGGATAAAGATGTTGCTTGCATGGATATCCACGCATACGTCCGCGCCCTTTATGTCAGCCAGGAGAGTTGCCGCGACATTCTCCGCAACCGTTCCCTTTTCGCTCCCGGGGAACACACGGTTCATATCCAGCCCGGACATAGGCACAGCCCTGCTGACCGCCTCCATGCCCAGGGGATTTATCGACGGGTAGATATCCACCGTGCCTTTCAGATAGGACATATTGGCGGTTATCCTTTTCACCAGCTCATAGCAGACAAACTGCCCCTCCAGCTCGTCGCCGTGGATACCTGTCACCACCGCCATGCGCTTTCCGCCCTCGCAGCCAACGCCCCGCAGACTGTTCTTTTTAATGGTGAGCACTTCATCAGCCGGAAGCCCCACCGACACCAGTGTTTCGATCATTTCAACTTCCCCCATATACGATTTGTAATATTTATCACTGATATTCCATTACGGCGATCATTCCACCGATTTCAGCGACTCCACCATGCTGATCTTTTTCAGATCCCTGCGCATGATGAGATTTACCACCAGCGAAAACGCCACAGTGATAATGAACGCCCACAAGAACGACAACGGGTGGATATTTCTGCCGAACATCACCTCGTCTATCTCAGCGGTCTGTATGATGAACTGGCAGAGCACCACGCCAAGCCCCAGACCGATCGCCGCTCCCATAACCGAGAGTATATTGTTCTCCCGGAACACATAGCTCGAAACCTCTTTATCGTAGAAGCCAAGCACCTTTAGTGTTGCTATCTCCCGTATACGCTCGGTAATATTAACGTTGGTGAGATTATACAGCACCACGAACGCCAGAGCGCCTGCGGAGGCTATCAGCACGATAACTACCAGATCCATTATCTTCATCATGCTGCTGAATGTGTTGGAAGCTCCGGCGTTCATCTGGACGCTCAGCACTCCGTCCACCGCCAGCATTTTTTCGCTGAACTCGTCCTGGACTGCCTCGTCGTCGCCGATACCGTTGCGGAAGTACACAATGTTGAACTCCGGCGCTTTGCCGAATAACTCTGCGTATTTTTCCTGCGAAATATACATATAGTGGCTGGCGTAATGCTCGGTGACAGCCCCGATAGTGACCTCCCGTGCCTCGCTGTCGCTAATTCTCAGGGTCACGCTGTCCCCCTGCTTTACGTCAAGCAGCTTTGTCATTTTTTCGGTGACGATAATTCCGTCCTGCGCCGAGTCAAAGCTGATCTCCCTGCCGGACTTTCTCTCCCGGAAATTTATCATGTCCTCGAATATCCCGGTGTCCTCCACCGCCGTGACGTAGCACTGCACATTTCCGCCGTCAGAGGAAAGCGTGTACTGCTTGATGAGCGCACGGGTGTACTCTGTATCGGGGTTATAGTCCAGCAGCGCGTCGTATATACCCTGCATTTCATCGTTGCTGATATCGCTCTCATACGCAATATACCCACTGTAATTATTTATTTCATTATACTGTAAGTCAACGATATCGTTAATGGAATTCTTCAGACCAAAGCCGGTAAGGGACAGCGCCGTACACCCGGCGATACCGAGGATAGTCATGAACATTCTGCGCTTATAGCGGAACAGATTTCTGCCGGAGACCTTTCCGAAAAACGACAGCCTGTTCCAGATAAAGCCGATCTTCTCCAGCAAAACGCGCTTTCCGGCTTTGGGGGCTTTCGGGCGCATAAGCTCCGCAGGCGTTTCCCTCAGCGCTTTTCTGACGGTGAGGAACACGGTCAGACCGATAGCCGCGACCATGCTCAATGTGGATATTGTTAAATTCCACGGACTTAACTTAAAGTAGAAATCGGTCATAATATACATCATGCTATATGCAAACATGATGATATACGGGAACAGGAACATTCCGATAAACGCCCCGATAAGGCTTCCCGAAGCCGCCGCGATCACCGCATACATGAGATACTGCCGCATGACGACTGCGTTGGAATAGCCCAGGGATTTCAGCGTGCCGATCTGCATTCGCTGTTCCTCGACCATTCTCGACATGGTGGTAAGGCAGACCAGAGCCGCCACCAGCAGGAAGAACACCGGGAATATCGCGGAGATCTTCCCTATTCTCTCTGCGTTGCTGGAATACTCGGCATATCCCGGATTATCGTCACGGGTGAAAAGATACCACTTTGCTTCGCCTGCGTCCGCGATCTTCTGCTTTGCGTCGGCTATCTTTTTCTCGGCGTCGGATATCTCCCTGTTAAAGGTCTCAACGCCCTCCCGGTACTCTTTAAGACCGTCGCTGTATTCCCGTTTTGCGTCCTCAAGCTCCTTAACGCCGTCCTCGTACTTCTGCTTTCCGTCCAGGAACTCCTGCTCCTTTTCGTTAAACTCCGCCAGACCGTCGTTGTATTCCTTTTCAGCGTCCCTGAGGGTATTTCTGCCGTCCGCCAGCTGCTTCAGCCCGTCGGAATACTCCGCGTAGCCTTCGTTATACCGGCGCACGCCCTCCTCATATTCCGCGTACTTCTCATTATACTGCGCAAGACCGTCCTCGTACTGCCTGCGCCCCTCGTCAATCTTTGCCTGCGCCGCCGCAAGCTGTTCTTCTCCGTCAGCAAACTGCTGCTCTTTCTCCGCGATAAGCGCCGCGTTCTGATCCAGAAGCGCCTTGCTTTCGTCAAGCTGCGCCTTTGCTCCGTCCAGCTGCGCCTTGCCTTCGTCAAGCTGCTGCTTTGCTGCGGCGAGCGCCGCTTTCTGCTGTATCACCTGCTCATTATCGCTGCCGAGAATGGCTTCCAGCTGCTCCACCGCGGCGACCCCGGCGTTGTATTGCTCCATGCCCTGCTCGTATTCAGCCAGCCTTTTGTTATACTCCGCAAGACCTGCTTCATAGTCCGCCTGTCCCTGCTGAAGCTGCTTTTTTCCCTCGTCAAGCTGCGCCCTGCCTTCCTGCAGAGCCGCCCTCTGGCTGTCTGTCTCAGCCTGTCCGTCGTCCAGGTCCTGCTTGCTTTTGTCAAGAGTTGCCTTTGCCTCGTCCAGCTGCTTCTTTCCGTCAGAAAGCTGCTTTCTGCTGTCGTCCAGAACCTCCGCTGCTTCGTCCAGCTTTTTCCGGTTCTCATCAAGCTCCGCCCAGCCCTCGTCTATCTCCGACTTTGCGTCCGCAAGCGTCTGCCGGGCTTCGTCGATCTGCGCCTGACCGTCGTCAAGCTCCGCTTTCGCGTCGGCAAGCTCTTTTTCGCCGTCGGCTATCTGCTGCGCCGCGTCGTCCAGCTTTGCCTTTGCGTCGTCAAGCTCTTTCTGACCGTCTGTCCTGCCCTCCTCAAGCTCCCTCTCTCCGTCGGCTATCTCCTGCTGAGCCTCGCCGATGACCTCGTCATAGCGTATCTCGCTGCGCGTTATGCCGAGTTCCTCAAGCTTGTCCTCAAGATCGTCCCTGAACTGTTCGTATTCGTCGGAATAGCTCTGAACGCCCTTCATTCTGTCGCTTTGTACATAGATCTCTGTGTAGACTTCCTGGGTGAAGTTGCTCTCATTCACATACATGAACGCCTGGAGAGAGCCGTTGCCGATAGTGGTGCTGCCCCTCTGCGTCGCCGAAACATACATCGGCGTGTCGAAGGTACCCACGATCGTGTATTCGGTGTATTTTAAGGGAAATTCCTCCGCGCCGGTGGGATCGGACATCACCACCCTGCCGCCGATCTCCATGCCCTCGCGGAGCTTGTTTGAATTGAGAATGCACTCGTTATCCGCCTGGGGCATTCTTCCGCCGGTGAGATCGATCCGGTTCATATCGTTGTTCTCGCCCAGGGAATACACCCTTGTGTTATAATCATGACCGTTATAACTCAGGGTCAAGTCTGTATATTTAGAGGCGGACACATGATCCACGCCCTCCACCTCTGATATCGCCTGGAGATCCCCCTCTGTCAGCCCGAAAGTTGACATAACACGGAGATCAAACAGTTCATGGGAATCGTAGTAATTATCCGCTGTGATCTTCATATCGTCCGGAGTAGCCCTGACGCCGCTGAAAAACCCGACCCCGATAGCGCAGATAGTGAATATCGAGAAAAAACGGTTCTTTGTCTTAGCTATCTCCCTGAAAATATTTCTGGTTGCTGCTTTCACCCTGATACCTCTTTACCACTCAATTTCTTCGACCGGAGTGGGGTCATCGTTCTTTATGATATCCTCCACGCGGCTGTTCTTTATCTTTATCACCCTGTCCGCCATCGGCGCTATCGCCGTGTTGTGGGTAACAAGGATCACTGTCATTCCGTCGATACGGCAGGTGTCCTGAAGCAGCTTCAGTATCACCTTTCCGGTGTTGTAATCCAGCGCCCCGGTAGGCTCGTCGCACAGCATCAGCTTCGGCTTCTTGCTGAGCGCACGGGCAATGGATACACGCTGCTGCTCGCCGCCGGAGAGCTGCGCCGGGAAGTTATTCAGCCTTTCCCCCAGACCGACTTTCTTTAGTATCTCCACCGCCGGAATGAAATCCTTTGTGGTCTGCGCCGCCAGCTCCACGTTCTCCTTTGCGGTGAGGTTCGGCATAAGGTTGTAGAACTGGAAAATAAAGCCAACATCATACCTGCGGTAATTTGTGAGCTGCCTGCGGTTAAATCTGTCCACCCGGGAACCGTCAACGCTGATTATACCCTCGTCGCAGCTGTCCATTCCGCCCAGCATATTCAGCACGGTGGTCTTTCCGGAGCCGCTGGGCCCCACGATTATCGCGAATTCTCCCTTTTCTATGTCAAAGCTCATACCGTCAGCGGCGTTGATCGTGACCTCGCCCATGTGATACCGCTTGTATACATTCTCTAGTGTTACAAAAGCCATATTATACTCCGTTTCAATTCAGAAAATCTGGAACTGCTGAATTCAGCAGAGCCGCCGCCCTGCTCTATTCAGCATATCCGCACTCTAATAAATAGCAGGCAGAGAAAGCCGACACAACGCGCCGGTTTTCCCTGCCCCCTTTTCATTCAGTCTTTAACATATTTGTTTCACGCAGATATCAGCCGCCGATCTTGGACTTGCCGCCCATGTAGGGTCTTAGCACCTCGGGAATATTTACGCTGCCGTCCGCGTTGAGATTGTTCTCCAGGAAAGCGATGAGCATTCTGGGCGGTGCCACAACGGTGTTGTTGAGAGTGTGCGCGAAGTACTTCTTTCCGTCCGCGCCGTTCACCCTGATCTTCAGTCTGCGCGCCTGGGCGTCGCCGAGATTGGAGCAGCTGCCTACCTCGAAATACTTCTTCTGTCTGGGAGACCATGCCTCAACGTCGTAGCTCTTTACCTTGAGGTCGGCAAGGTCGCCGGAGCAGCACTCGATCGTTCTAACCGGGATATCCATGGAGCGGAACAGGTCAACGGTATTCTGCCACAGCCTGTCGAACCACATCATGGACTCCTCGGGCTTGCAGACAACGATCATCTCCTGCTTCTCAAACTGGTGGATCCTGTATACTCCGCGCTCCTCGATACCGTGCGCGCCCTTTTCCTTGCGGAAGCAGGGGGAATAGCTGGTGAGCGTTCTGGGCAGAGTGTCCTCCTCAATAATAGTATCTATGAACTTTCCTATCATGGAGTGCTCAGATGTGCCGATAAGATACAGATCCTCGCCCTCAATCTTATACATCATTGCGTCCATTTCCGCAAAGCTCATTACGCCGGTAACGACATTGGAGCGGATCATATACGGCGGAATGCAGTAGGTGAAGCCGCGGTCGATCATGAAATCCCTTGCATACGTCAGCACCGCAGAGTGCAGTCTTGCGATATCACCCATGAGATAGTAGAAGCCGTTTCCTGCAACTCGTCTTGCGCTGTCGAGGTCGATACCGTTCAGGCGCTCCATGATCTCGCTGTGATACGGGATCTCAAAATCCGGAACGACAGGCTCGCCGTAGCGCTTTATCTCGACATTCTCGCTGTCGTCCTTTCCGATAGGAACAGAGGGGTCGATGATGTTCGGGATCGTCATCATGATCTTCTTTACTTTCTCGGAAAGCTCCTCTTCCTGCTTCTCCAGCGCCGCCAGTTCATCGGAGAACTCCTTGACCTGAGCCTTCGCCTTTTCAGCCTCGTCCTTCTGCCCCTTTGCCATGAAGCCGCCTATCTCCTTGGAAATGCGGTTTCTGTCGGCTCTGAGAGAGTCCCCCCTCTGCTGAGCCTTGCGCAGCTGAGCGTCCAGCTCGATGACCTCGTCCACCAGCGGCAGCTTGCTGTCCTGGAATTTCTTTCTGATGTTCTCCTTTACGACATCGGGATTTTCTCTTAAAAACTTAATGTCTATCATTTTCTTTGCCTTTCTTTTTATGGATTTCAGGCTGCTTGCCTGTTATTCAGCGATTTATTTTACGTCCATCAGCCGAAGTATCCCCTCCAGCTGATCCTTGTCCTCGAAGCTTATCTGAAGCGTGTTGGTCTTTTTGCCCTCGCAGATACGCACCTTAGTGCCCAGCGCCTCGGAAAGGCTCATTTCCACCTCGGTGTAATACGCCATTCGGGGCTTCACCTGCTTCATTTCCTCATCGCGCTTTGCTTCTCGTTTTGCGATAGCCTCAATGCTGCGGACGCTAAGCTCGCCCTCCGCCGCCCTGACTGCTATTTCAGACATCAGCGCAGGGTCCTTTATTGCCTTCAGCGCCTTGCAGTGTCCCATTGACAGCCTGCCGTCCGACAGCAGGTCGCGCACGCCTATCGGAAGCGTGAGCAGTCCCAGGCTGTTCGCAATGGAGGAACGCGCCCTGCCAAGGGTCTTTGCCAGCTGATCCTGGGTCATTTTATATGTGTCTATCAGTTCTTTGTAGCCCTGCGCTTCCTCTATCGGGTTGAGGTTTTCTCTCTGCAGGTTCTCGATAAGCGCCACCTGCATGACCTGTTCCTCCGACAGATCGTCTCTCACCACCACGGGAACTTCGCTTAAACCTGCGATCTTTGCGGCTCTCCACCGTCTTTCGCCGGCGATTATCTGATAATTTCCCGTAGCAAGCGGACGCACCAGTAACGGCTGAAGCACTCCGTTCTGCTGTATTGAAGCCGCCAGCTGCTCCATAGCCTCCTTATCAAAGACCTTTCGCGGCTGGGATTTGTTCGGCTCGATCTCGGATATGCGAAGCATTCTCAGCCCCTCGGACTCCTCCATGCTGTTATCGTCGAAGAGGCTGCTGAAATCACCGCCGATCCTTTTATTGCTCATTTCTTCTCTCCATTTCGCGTATCTTTTCCAGCACTTCCTTTGAAAGCCGCTTGTATGTATCAGCGCCCTTCGAATTTTTGTCATAGAATATGATAGGTTCGCCGTGGCTCTGCGCCTCGGTTATCCTCACGTTTCTTGGTATTTCGGTCTTGAATATCACGTCAGACGGGAAAGTCCTCTTGATATCGCGCATTATTTCGTTGCTTGCAAGCAGTCGTCTGTCCAGCATCGTGAACACTATGCCCATAAGCTGAAGATCCTTGTTTGCGGCGCGCTTTACCTTTTTTACAGTCTGCATGAGCTGAGCAAGTCCCTCCAGTGCGAAAGGCTCGCACACCATAGGTACGATTATCCTGTCGCATGCCACCAGAGCGTTTATCGCCAGCACTCCAAGCGAGGGCAGGCAGTCCACGATGATCACATCGTAGTTGTCCCTCACCTGTAATATAACTTTTCTGAGTTGATAGTTCCGCTTTTCCACCTCCGCAAGCTGTAATTCCGCCTCTGAAAACATGCTTGTTGCCGGAATGATATCAACGTTTTTGTATCTGGTTTTGATGATACCCTCCTGCGGACGTGCCTCGCCCATGATTATCTCATATATTGAGGTATCAAGGGTCTTTTTCTTAATTCCAAATCCGGTGGTAGAGTTCCCCTGTGGGTCGAAATCTATCAGCAGGACTTTTTTCCCGAGTGCGCCCAGCCCGGCGGACACATTAATTGAAGTCGTACTCTTTCCAACGCCGCCCTTCTGGTTCACCACGCCGATAACAACGCCCATTTTATTCTCCCCTTTCTCCGGCATTACGCCGATATTATTTCACCTCTCTATTATATCATACTCTCCCCAAAGAGTAAAGCCCTTTTTATAAAAAATGTTCCACATGGAACAATTATTCGACATTTTTTCGGGCGTTCCATGATGAACAGCGCCTTTTTTGTCGAATGTTCCATGTGGAACAATTGTATTTTCCGTCGAAAACTCAGATTTCAGCCGTGGAATGTATCTTTATGGTATATTCGTAGCAGTCGCCAACGCGGTTCATAAAGGTCTCGCAGTCAATGTTTGCTTCTTTCATGTTCTTGACGATCTTGTTTATGCTGTTTATGTATAGTCTCGGCAGGGGAAAACGGAAATTCCTCCGGGCAGCAGGTTTCTTTGTGGCTGGCTGTTCCGGTTCCTCGCGCTTTTTCGGGATAACTCCGTGAAGAATTCCCTCGACCATGTCCTCGGTCTGCTCAATATTCAGCTTGTTGATTATCATTTCGCCCATTGCATGTATTCTGAGTTTCTCGTCATCTATTCTGACAAGCGCCCGTGCCTGCCGTTCAGTGACATTACCCTTTATCAGCAGATTGCGCTCTGCGTCGCTGAATTTCAGCAGCCGAAGCTTATTTGCAATGGTTGACTGAGCCTTTCCAAGCCTTGCCGCAGCGTCTTCCTGAGTCAGCCCGTAGAACTTTATCAGCCGTTCTATAGCCAGCGCTTCCTCAAAATAACTGAGATCGCGCCGCTGGATATTCTCAATGAGAGCCAGCACTGCTGATTTCTCATCGTCGGCATCGATAACGATACACGGAACCTCCTCCAGACCGCAGAATTTAGCCGCCCTGAACCGCCGTTCGCCGCTTACGATCTCGTAGTTCACACCGCATTTGCGCACATTGATCGGCTGTAGAATGCCGTTTTCCCGGATACTCTCCGCCAGAGAGGCAAGCTCGCTTTCGTTGAAATCCACCCTGGGCTGCGACCTGTTCGGGATAAGCAGCCCGGTTTCCAGCGCAACCACTCTGCCAACAGTCTTTTCTTTGCTCTTGAAAATTCCAGTCATGATATACTTCCTTTCTCATGGTGTTTTTTTGTTAAGTCCATTATACCATGCCCTGGAAGTAATATCCACAAGTAAATATCGCATTTCCCGACATTTTCACCGGAAATTCAGCAGAAAAACCTTCGTCAAAGCGGCTTTTTAGAGATATTAGCTGATGATCTGGGATATTGTGTCGGAGTCTGCGATATTTTATTTACCACAGCAAGCCGACGTTTATCGCCGTTTGGTATCTCGTAATCTACCACCTGAGATATCTCACCGCCAAGTTTTTTTATTGCAGAGCCGGAAGCGGTGATATCCTCGTTGACGGATTTCAGCGCGATAAATCTTCCGCCCACCTTCACAAACGGAACGCAGTATTCCGCCAGGACCGGCATAGCTGCGACGGCCCGGGCTGTGGCTATATCAAAGCATTCACGGCGCTTTCTCCCAAGCTCCTCGCTTCTGGCGTGAACTATCTCTGCAGGAATGTCCAGCAGACTGCACACCTGTTCAAGGTAGACGCAGCGCTTGTTAAGGCTATCGCAAAGAGTACCTTTCAGGTCAGGACGAACTATCATCAGCGGAAGTGACGGAAATCCTGCTCCCGTCCCCACATCAATGAAGCTGCTGCCCTGTGGGATATCCACCATGAAAAACGGCAGAACGCTGTCAACGAAATGCTTGTCCACCACCTCGGTAAACCCGGTAATGGAGGTGAGATTTACTTTCTCGTTGTAATCCACCATAAAATCGCACAGCCGAACCAGCTTTTCAGCCATTTCACCGGTGATATTGATATCAGCAGCCGAAAACCTTGCGGTCACAAAATTTATTCTCTCCTGATCAACCATTCTGCGCCCCCTTTTCCTGCGAAGCAAGCCAGATAAGCAGCACCGAAACGTCCGCAGGATTTACCCCCGAAATACGCCCTGCCTGCCCCACATTCAGCGGTCTGAACTTGTTCAGTTTCTCCTGCGCTTCAAGACGAAGCCCCTTTATTGTCCTGTAATCAACGTCCGCCGGCAGCTTCTTTTCCTCCAGCCGGCGCATTTTTTCGATCTGTTCCTGCTGTATCTTGATATATCCTGAGTATTTCAGTTCAACCTCAAGTTTGTTCACCAGGGAATATTTGAGCGCCGGTCTGCCGGGGTCAAATTCCGCAAAATCAGTGTAATCCAGCTGTGGGCGCTTCAGAAGCTCGATAAGCCGCACCCCGGCGGTGATCTCAGATGTTCCCTTTTCGCGAAGCAGCCTGTTTACCTCCTCGGACGGGTGGATAGTCACAGTCCTGATACGTTCCAGTTCCCGTTCGCAGATCTGCTTTTCGTCCAGAAACCTCTTATATCGCTCGTCAGAAACCAGCCCCACCCTGTGTCCTATCGGGAGCAGTCTGTCCGCTGCGTTGTCCTGCCGCAAGATAAGGCGGTATTCGCTCCGGGAAGTCATCATGCGGTAAGGCTCGGAGCAGCCCTTTGTCACAAGATCGTCGATCAGCGTTCCAATATAGCTTGAAGCGCGGTCAAGTATCATCGGCTCTCTGCCCTGTATCTTCAGCGCAGCGTTTATTCCGGCGGCTATTCCCTGCGCCGCCGCCTCCTCATAGCCGCTGGTGCAGTTGAACTGACCCGCACCATAAAGCCCGGATATACTCTTGAACTCCAGCGTTGGCGAAAGCTCCAGCGGATCGCAGCAGTCGTATTCTATCGCATACGCCGGGCGCATTATCTCCACATGTTCAAGTCCCTTTATTGTCCGCAGGAATTTCAGCTGAACATCTTCCGGCAATGACGACGACATACCCTGAAGATAATACTCATCAGTGTCAAGTCCCATTGGCTCCACAAAGAGCTGGTGGCGCTCCTTATCCTTAAAGCGGACTATCTTATCCTCAATACTGGGGCAGTATCTCGGACCTATGCCCTCAATTCTCCCGGAATACAGCGGCGACCTGTCCAGATTGTCCAGAATGACCTTGTGCGTTTCGGCGTTTGTGTAGGTGACATAGCAGTCAGCCTGATTGTGAAGCTCCCTCTCATTATCGAAAGAAAACGGCATTATCTGCTCGTCCCCGGACTGCACTTCCATGACGGAAAAGTCAACAGAGCGCCTGTGGACCCTCGCCGGGGTACCTGTCTTAAACCGTCTCATAGACACGCCAAGCGATTTCAGGCAGGCAGTCAGACCGCTGGACGGCAGCAGATTATCCGGTCCGGAGCTGTAGCTCAGTTCCCCGATGTGTATTTTTCCGTTCAGATAAGTTCCTGTGGTGATTATCGCCGCCTTTACAGGGTGCACTGCTCCCAGCTTTGTCCGGACAGCGGTCACTTTTCCCTCCGATACGTCCACAGCAGTCACCTCAGCCTGCTTTATATACAGGTTCGGCGTATTCTCCAGCGTTTGCTTCATATAGGTGTGGTATTTCACACGGTCGCTCTGCACGCGCAGGCTGTGTACTGCAGGACCTTTTCCCCTGTTGAGTATACGGGACTGGATAAAGGTCGCGTCCGCTGCCTTTCCCATTTCACCGCCCAGGGAGTCTATCTCGCATACTATCTGTCCCTTTGCAGAGCCGCCTATGCAGGGATTGCAGGGCATATTCGCGATGCAGTCCAGCGACAGCGTGAATATGGCGGTTTTAAGCCCAAGCCGTGCCGCAGCAAGAGCCGCCTCGCACCCGGCGTGACCTGCGCCGATCACCGCAACATCATATTCTTCAAGAGTATATGACATGTTCATTTCCTTTCAGTATTGTTCGACAAATTGTTCCACGTGGAACGCCCACAAAATTCGCCCGAACATACTATCCGGGCGAACCATATTATTTTCGTAAGTTACTGCTCAGTCTCTCCGCTGTCTCCGGATCCCGAATTTTCATCAGTATCATCATCGTCCGGCGCAGCGTCAGGCTCTACTACCTCGGCAGCGTCCTCGTTGAGAGAAGCCTGTATCTCCTCATCGGAAACCTTTTCGATCTCCTCGGTCACCTCGCTGTCGTCATGCGCAGTTCGGGTAAAGGAAGCGACCCTGGACTCCTCGCCAAGTCTCATCACGCGAACGCCGGTGGCGGATCTGCCCATTACTCTCATATCATTAGCGCGGAACCTGATAATTACGCCGTCGCTGCTGATAAGGATAACATCATCGTCAGGCCCCAGAGTGCGTATGCCGCAGACATATCCCTTTTCGTCGCTGACCTTGTAGTTTTTCAGACCAAGACCGCCGCGCCTTTGCAGGCGATAGCTGGATACTGCACAGCGCCGTCCCATACCCTTATCGGTGACGGTGAGAATAGTCGCGGTGTCATCAAACACCTTTGTGGAGCCGACAACGAAGTCATCATCACGCAGCTTTATTGCCTTAACGCCGCGAGCCTGTCTGCTCATCGCCCTGCAATCCGTTTCATCAAAGCATATCGCCGCACCGTTGCGGGTAGCCACAAGTATCCTGCAGTCGCCCTCGGTGAGGAACGCAGAAGCTATCTCATCGCCCTCGGCAAGCGTTACCGCACGCAGACCTTTCTTGCGGACATTCTTATACTCGGAGAGATTAGTGCGCTTGACGATACCGTTTTTGGTGACGCAGATAAAGTACTTGTTATCCGCGAAATCATGCGTGGTCATCATCGCAGCGACCCTCTCGCCCTCGTTGAGCTGGAGGAGGTTTACGATATTCATTCCTCTCGACTGCTTGCTGCCCTCGGGTATCTCATAGCATTTCAGGCGGTACATATTGCCCTGATTTGTGATAAACAGGATATTCTCATGGCTGGAGGAGATGAACATATTCTCAACGAAATCCTCTTCCCTCTGCTTCATGCCCGAAACGCCCTTGCCGCCGCGGTTCTGGGTCTTATAGGTGCTTAAGAGCTGACGCTTGATATATCCGTTGTTTGTGAGGGTGACAACGCACTCCTCCACGGGGATAAGATCCTCAACGTCCACCTCGCCGCTTACAGACTGTATCTCTGTCCTTCTCTCGTCGCCGAACTTGTTCTTGATAACTTCAAGCTCGTCGGAGATTATCTGCTTTACCTTGGTATCGTCCGCAAGAATTTCCTTGAAATCCTTTATCTTTTTCATCAGTTCAGCCAGTTCGTCGGTTATCTTGGTGCGCTCCATGTTGGACAGCTGGAACAGTCTCATCTGTGCGATAGCGTCCGCCTGTATCTCGGTCAGACCGTATGCGTTCATCAGTCTTTCCTTTATCTCGGCGATATTTGCCGATGTGCGGCATATCCTTACCACCTCGTCGATATTGTCGGCTGCGATGATAAGACCTTCAAGGATATGGGCTCTTGCTTCTGCCTTGTCGAGGTCGAACTGTGTTCTTCTGCGGATAACGTCGTCCTGGAAGGAGATGTACTCGTCTATCATCTGCTTGAGAGTAAGCACCTTGGGCTCGCCGTTTACAAGGGCAAGCATGATAACGCTCACACTGTCCTGCAGCTGTGTATAATTGAACAGACGGTTCAGCACAACGTTTTCATTTGCGTCCTTTTTCAGCTCGATAACTATCCTTACATCATTGTCCTTGTCGGATTCGTCGCGGATAAGGTGGATACCGTCTATCTTCTTGTTCTTGACAAGCTCCGCCATTGCTTCGATAAGGCGCTTTTTGTTGACATTGTAGGGAAGCTCTTCAACGACAATGCTCTTTCTGCCGTTTCTCTCCTCGAATTTTGTCTTGGAGCGGAGAGTTATCTTTCCTCTTCCCGTAGCATATGCTGCCCTTATGCCCGCACGTCCCATGATTATTCCGCCTGTGGGGAAGTCGGGGCCTGTCATATACTGCATTATCTCCTCGACGGAGGCCTCGGGATTCTTTATCACCATCTGAATGGCGTTGATAGTCTCCTTAAGATTGTGGGGAGGGATATTGGTAGCCATACCTACGGCGATGCCCATGGAGCCGTTTACCAAAAGATTCGGAAATCTGGAGGGGAGAATATCGGGCTCCTGCAGACGGTTATCGTAGTTGGGGCTGTAGGTGACGGTGTTCTTGTTGATATCGGTGAGCATCTCCAGCGAGAGCTTGGACATTTTCGACTCGGTATAACGGTAAGCCGCAGGGGGGTCTCCGTCGATTGAACCGAAGTTTCCGTGACCGTCAACGAGGGGATATCTTAATGAGAAATCCTGTGCAAGACGAACGAGCGCGTCGTAAACGGAAGCGTCGCCGTGGGGGTGATAGCGTCCCAGCACTGCTCCGACTGTATCGGCGCACTTACGGTATTCCTTTTCGGGGAACAGTCCGTTTTCGAACATCGTATATAATATTCTTCTGTGAACGGGCTTAAGACCGTCCCTTACATCGGGGAGGGCTCTTGAAACTATGACGGACATCGAGTATTCAAGGAAGGATTTTTTCATTTCATGCTCAATGTCAACGTGCAAGAGCTTTTCTGTATCACTTGTCAATTTATTACACTCCTATCATTTCTCGTAAGGCCTGAACCTTACTCCCAAGAGAATTTCGTATTTTTCGGCGATAAGCTTGTTTTCCTCGTCGGAAAAAGCCGCCTTCGGTATCACGAAGATGTTCACCTTTTTCACGTAGACCACGTAAAGCCTTTCTGTTTCGGTTATCTCAACGCCTGCGTTTTCAAGGTGGATTATGGTAGCGGGGATAACGTCCTCGTCCTCTTCATTTTCGGAAGAGTCGTCCTCTTCGGAAGGTGTTTCCTCACGGGTAGCCTTTTCATTTTCCACAGGCGCGTCGTAAATTGTTGAGATCTTTATCTTATCGGCGAACATTTCCGCCTTATATATCGTACCTTTGAGGTCCTCTATGCCCTTGCGCAGATTTTTCAGCGTGTTCACGGGTCTCATGAGCAGCCATATCCCCAGAAAAACGCAGCACACGATAAGGGTGACATTCATCATGATATCGCCGTTATGATTGTACACTATCGACAGCACCTGCGAAGCAATGGCAAGCGCCACCAGAATCAGCTGCAGCACAAGACTGCCGTAAACATGCCGTTTCTGGAAAACCTTAAATCCCTTGATTATGTCATCGGGGTCACTTTCATACTCTCCATCCGCCAGCAGCTCGTCGGGATAATTTCCCATCTGCTCGGTGGGAGCTTCATCAAACATTTTATCCAGCATTTCATTCTCCGTGGGTCAGATATCGAGGTTTTCAACGTAACGGGCATTCTTTTCAATGAAGTTCTTTCTCGGCTCCACCTTGTCGCCCATAAGGATAGTGAATATTTCGTCTGCCCTTGCGGCGTCCTCCATTTCGACCTTTATCATAGTTCTCCTGTCGGGATCGAGAGTAGTTTCCCAGAGCTGTTCGGGGTCCATCTCACCAAGACCTTTATAGCGCTGTACCTTAGGCTCTGCGCCGCCGGGCTCGGTAAGCTCGGCAACGTATCTGTCCCGCTCCTCGTCGGAGAAGGCATACCTTGCGACCTCCTTCTTGCCCTTGCCCTTTGATACCTTGAAAAGGGGAGGCTGTGCAATGAAAATATTTCCGTTGGTGATAAGGGGACGCATATATCTGAAAAAGAATGTGAGAAGCAGAGTTCTGATATGAGAGCCGTCCACATCGGCATCCGCCATGATGATGACTTTTCCGTAGCGAAGCTTTTCGATGTTAAAATCCTCGCCGATAGACGTTCCAAGAGCTGCCACAACGGGCATCAGCTTTTCATTGGTATAGACCTTGTCGATACGCGCCTTTTCAACGTTGAGCATCTTTCCCCAAAGAGGAAGTATCGCCTGATAGCGTGCATTTCGTCCCTGCTTTGCGGAACCTCCCGCAGAATCTCCCTCGACGATGTAAAGCTCGGTCTGTTCGATATCATGCTCATAGCAGTCGCTTAATTTTCCGGGCAGAGAAGCGCTGTCCATTGCAGACTTTCTTCTTGCGGTCTCACGAGCCTTTTTGGCAGCTTCTCTTGCCTTCTGGGCATTCAGGGATTTATTGACGATAAGCCCCGCAGCTTCGGGATTTTCGTCAAGGAAATCCATGAGCTTGTTCATGACGATATCCTCGACAAGAGGTCTTGCCTCGGGATTGCCAAGCCTGCCCTTTGTCTGACCCTCAAACTCGCAGTTTGTGAGCTTTACGGAGATAACGGCAGTAAGTCCCTCGCGGACGTCGTCGCCGAGAAGCTTGTCCTGATTTTCCTTTATGAGATTAAATTTCTTACCGTACTCGTTGATGACCTTGGTCAGCGCATTCTTGAAGCCTATCTCATGAGAGCCGCCGTCCACGGTATGGATATTGTTCGCAAAGGAGCGGATATCCTCGTTATAGGAATCGTTCCACATAAGAGCCACTTCCGCAGCGGAATCGCCCTTTGTGCCGCTTAAATATATGACCTTATCGGCAAGAGGCTCAACGCCCTTGACCTTGTGGATATGGTCAACAAATTCCCTGATACCGCCCTCGTAGTGAAGTATCTCGGAGCGGGTCTCGTTCTCGTCCCTCAAATCGGAGAAAACTATCCTCACGCCCGCGTTAAGGAAAGCCTGTTCACGGAGTCTTTTCAGCAGCACTTCATAGTCGTACACAGTAGTCTCGGTGAAGATAAGCGGGTCAGCCTTGAACTTGACGGAGGTACCCGTTTCGGTGGTATCGCCGATAATTTTCAGCTGTTCGTCGTATTTTCCGCCGTTATGGAAGCGCTGATAGTAGATGTGTTCGCCGTCCTTGACGGTAAGCTCCAGCCACTCGGAGAGAGCATTTACAACGGAAGCGCCCACACCGTGAAGACCGCCTGCTACCTTATATCCGCCGCCGCCGAATTTTCCTCCCGCATGAAGAACGGTATATACTACCGTCGCAGCGGATATCTTCTCCTTAGGGTGGATACCCACGGGGATACCGCGTCCGTTATCGGTGACCTCTATTATATCGCCCGGGAGGATATTCACCTTTATCTCGGAGCAATACCCCGCCAGCGCCTCATCTATGGAGTTATCGACTATCTCATAAACAAGGTGATGAAGACCTCTGGGACCCGTAGAGCCGATATACATTCCTGGGCGTTTTCTAACAGGATCGAGACCCTCCAGCACCTGTATCTGACTTGCGTCATATTCCTCGTTATTCTGCTGCATATTGATATTTTCAGCCATTTAACATGACCATCCTTTCTTCATGCGCTCTGCATGAATATCTGTTTGTTACGGTTTATCTTCTTTTCAACATATTTTTAAAAGTATGTTGAATATGATAATTTTTATTTGGTGCAGCCTTTTAGGGGATTCCTTTCGGCTGCATATATTATAATGATACGTTTGTTGTTTTGCTTTCAATTTACATATCTGTAATTGTTCGTTTTTGCGGAGCCTACGGCTCCGTGCATTTGATTCGCTTCGCTGTCAAATGCTGCGCCGCCCGGATTTTGCTTACTTTTCGTATTTGTTCGCTGTTTGCTTGCAACATTCCGTGTTTTTTTGCGGGCGACGCTTTATTGATGTTCGTTGCTTCGGCTTTCGGTCACTATCGCGGGTTGATGTCACCTAAGCTGAAAAGCTCCAATCGCGGCATTAGCTGCGGGTCATCCCGCCCAAAGGGCGCCGCCCTTTGGAAACCTGCAGCCTTGAAAGGCTGGCGAACTTTTTATGGCTGGGTTACTGCTTAGCTTCGCTTACTCTCAGCCTCGTACCTAAGAACTACGGACTTTGGACTATCCGCTAATCGCTAAATGCTAATTGCTAATCGCTATTAGCTCTGCGCCGCAGCGTCAGCGGCGAGACCTGCGTAACATACACCTTCTCACCATAATCCTTATCATCGCATACCACATACGCCTTCGGCATCTCATAACTGACATATTCCGTATTCCCCCGCTTCTCCGCGGCGGACAGGAATTCCTTCGTTATCTTACCTACCGACGTATTCTCTATGTCGAATATCCCTATCACGGAATCTCCCGAAATACAGGTTTCATTTCCTAAATGTATATACATCAGTTAATTATCCTCACTGTAAACATTGCCGTTTTCAACATGGAATATCTTCCCTTTAAGCCCCTTCTCGGAGATGAACGCCTCGTCGCAGCAGGTTATAAATACCTGAATATCCTTCACACTGCCCAGAATGAAGCTTTTCCGCATATCATCAAGCTCGCTGAGAACGTCATCAAGGAGCATGACAGGCGTATCACCCGTCTGTTCGCCGATTATCTTCGCCTGTGCAAGCTTCATAACAACTGCGGCGCTTCTTTGCTGTCCCTGAGAGCCGAACTCCCTTGCGTCAAGACCGTTTATCTTGGTGACGAGGTCATCACGGTGTATTCCGCACAGGGTATATCCCACGCGGACATCGTCCCTGCGCGATTTTTTCAGCTTTTCGTAGTATATCTCGGCAAGCTCATGGCTGAAATCGGTATTGTCGTTGAGGTCCTTATATACAGTTGATGAATAGTATATTTCCATATTTTCTATACTATTTGTAATATTACTGTAAAGCTCCCTCGTGTACTCGTTGAGATTCCTGCAGTAGGTGTTGCGGATAACGGAGATATAAGCCCCCGTAGAAGCAAGCTGACTGTCCCAGATGTCGAGATCGTCTTCACTGCTTATGCCGAAGCCGATATTTTTTATCACAGCATTCCTCTGCGCAAGCAAATTGTTGTACTTATTGAGAGCGGACACGAAGGAGGGCTTCAGCTGCGAAGCGGACAGATCCATAAAGCTGCGGCGGTTATCGGGCGAGCCCTTCAGCAGGGACAGGTCGTCGGGGGTGAAGATAACGCATTTCAGATTCCCGAAAAGCCTTGACATCAGCGGAAGCTTCACGCCGTTGAGTGTGACCGTCTTTTCCTTTAGATGATTTTTTTTTATCTCAAAGGCGATTTCTTGGGTACGCACGCTGTCCTCGAAGCTGACATTTACGGCGGCTTTTTCCTTGTCAAAGCCGATAAAGCTCCTGTCCCGTGCAAGACGGAAGGACTTGCAGCCCGTGCAGAGCCATATCGCCTCGATAAGGTTAGTCTTTCCTTGGGCATTTTTTCCGCAGAAAACGTTCAGATCTTCATCGGGGGAGATTTCCACGGCGTTAAGGTTTTTATATCCGTCCGCCGAAAAATGAGTTATCTTCATTCTTCGGCAGCCACAACGAGCTTATGACCGAGAGCCTCTACCACGTCGCCGGGGCGAATTTTTTTCCCTCTCATAAGGCATACCTCGCCGTTGACCTTCACCTGTTCATCTGCCACAAGAGCCTTAGCTTCGGAGCCTATGTCGCATATCCCCGAATATTTCAGAAGCTGGTCAAGCTTGATAAATTCTGTATGAATTTTAACTGTTTCCATTATTTTCTCCAATTTTTTACCATTTATTCGGATTTAAGTCTTACGGGCAGCACGAGGAAGGTATATGCATCGCCCTCCAGCGGAACTATCTTCATAGGCGCAAGACCGCCGTTTGAGTACATTTTTATCTTATCCGACTCGGCAGCCCTGACAGCCTCGCTGAGATAGCGGCAGTTAAAGCCTATCTCGACCCGTTTTCCGCTGATATCGGCAGGTATCTCGTCGGAGAACTTACCCAGCGGCGTAGAGCAGGTTATCTTGACCATGCCCTCGTCGAAAACGCACTTGATAGGCGCTTTCATCTTCTCATTGATAAGGAGAGAGCATCTTTCAAGGCTGCTTATGAGCTCCTTTGTTTTAATGATTATCTCGGTAGTGCCGTTGGCGGGCACGGAAGCCTTATAGTTGTGATAATCGCCCTCCAGCAGACGGGAGATGACCATATAGCCGTTTATCTCGAAAACGATATGCTTTTTCGAAACGTGGAGAAGTACCTCCGACTTATCGTCGTCCTTAAGAAGCTTTGATACTTCGTTCAACGCCTTTGCCTTTACGACGAAATAGTACTTGTTTTCGCTGTTGATGTTCTCATGTCTGATAGCGAGGCGGTAGCCGTCGATAGCCACAAGATTGAAGCTGCCGTTTTCAATATCGAATAATTCTCCCGTGAGCACAGGCTTCTTATCGTCCACAGCAACGGCATAGATAGTCTGATTTATCATATTTTTCAGAACGGACTGGGAGAAGGAGAAGCTGTCTCCCGTATCGCAGTCGGGGAGTGATGGATATTCCTCGGCGGACACTGCGGAGATATTATATTCCGCGTTATCTCCGCTTACGGTTACCTTAAGCTTATCGTCGATCTCCACCCTAATGGTATCGCTGTCCATTTTTCTGATGATATCGGTAAAGAGCCTTGCGCTGATAACGAACTCTCCGAAATCCTGTGAATCCACGGAGATGCGAGTCTGGATACCCATTTCAAGGTCATAGCCCGTAAGCTCCAGATTATTCTTGTCGAGGACGAACTTGATGCCCTCCAGCACCGATATGGTAGACTTCTGAGGAACTGCCCTTGTTACGTTGTTGAGCGCTTCTATGAGAGTCGTCTGACTGCACTGAAATTTCAATAATATCAATCCTTTCCTGATGCTTATCCGCTTTTCGGCGGAAAAATGATTACAAACAGTAATAAATTACAGTCTGTAACTTATTTTTACATGTATCTTATAATAATACCCTGAATATTTGGTTTTTAACAGCTTTTTTGTAACCTATTGTAATTTAAACATCAAATCGGGTTACAAAATGATAAAATAAAAATATAATTAATTACAAATTAGTAACAGTAGTAGTAACATTGAAAATGTTGAAACACCCGTTAAAGCTTTTGTCTGCGGGGATATCTCATTAACATCTCCGAAGCTGAATTTTTGTTGAAATGTTAAAAAAGTTACTCACCGATTACAAACTCGGTTACAATTTGGGAAAAATCTTGAAAACTTACTGTTTAATGTTTAAAAATTGTGAAAAAAATTGTTGAAAAGGAAAATATCCTGTGATTTTAAAAATTGAATTCCACAAGCTGTTGAAAACATTGTTTATACAGATGGTATAACACTGTTGTGAACTTCGGAGCTATAACGATTAGTTTTTTTAACAGCAGTTTCAACACTATGTTGAAATCATTGTTTATAACTATTTGTAAAGCATGTCCTTATACCGAATTAAGATTTTTGATGATGTCCTCGATAGTTTCCCGTTTGCGGGAATCGGTCTTCATCTGCTTGGTAACGTCGTCGATGTAGTATACCACTGTGGAGTGGTCCTTGCCGCCTATTTCCGCTCCTATTGATTTATAGGATATCTGTATCACCTGCTTGATGACATATGCGCAGACCTTTCTTGCGGTAGATATCTGCGCCGAACGCTTTTTGGAGCGGATATCCTCTGCGGTGACGCCGTAAACGCTGGCAACGTCGCTGATTATCTTATCTATGGTAATGGGCGCGGGCTGGTCGTCGGAGAGTATTTCCCTGATTGCGTTCTGCGCCATGACTATCGTGGGAGCGGTACCCACCAGGTCCTGGGAAGCCTTAAGCTTCTTGACGCAGCCCTCCAGCTGACGTATGTTCGATTTCAGACGGTTTGCGATGCATTCCACAACATCGTCGGGAATGACGAAGTTCATCAGCTTTGCCTTCCGCTTGATTATAGCCACTCTGGTCTCGTATTCGGGAGCGGAAATGTCGGCGATAATGCCCCATTCGAAGCGGGTCCTGATACGGTTTTCGAGGGTAGTGATCTCCTTCGGCGGACGGTCGGAGGTGATAACTATCTGCTTGCCCTTGTTGTGCAGCTCGTTGAAGGTGTGGAAGAATTCCTCCTGAGTGGAGTCCTTTCCTGCGATAAAGTGGATATCGTCGATAAGGAGCACATCTGCGCTGCGGTATTTCTGTTTAAAGGGCTGGGTATTTTTCTTGCCTATCATGTCGATAAGCTCGTTGGCGAAAGCCTCGCCCGTTACGAAGATAACGTTCTTTTCGGGGTGGAGAGACTTTATCTCGTTGCAAATAGCCGTAAGAAGGTGAGTTTTGCCCATTCCCGACGGACCGTATATGAAAAGAGGGTTATAGGTAACGTCGGTATGGTCCGCTCTTGCGACGGCTGTGCTTGCGGCGTAGGCAAATTCGTTGGAGCGTCCGACGATGAATGTATCGAAGGTATATTCGTAGTCGGAGTCGTCCTTATGTATATCGGGATAGTACTCGTCCTCAGGAAAGCCGCCTTCCGAAGCAGGGGTGCTGTCGGAGTCGTCCACTTCTATCCGCACGTCCGTTTTAAAGCCGAGGACGGTATAAAATGCCTCTCTCAGGAGATTGCCGTAGTTTTTCAGAGCGCAGTTGCCGTGAAATTCGGAGGGCACGCTGAGCACAGCGACATTACCGTCAAGTCTTACGGGGGTAATGGTTTTTATCCACGTATTGTATGCGACGTCGGTCAGCTCGCCGTTTGAGACCTTTTGTCTGCAATATTCAAGAACCTTGTCAAACACATCTTCAAAGGAATTCATAAGACAATTTTTCCGCATGGACCGGATTCCATACAGGATCTCCTTTCTCTTTTGGTCAGCCTATAAAGGCAGACAATATCACAAATACATTATATCATATTCTGCAGATAAAATCAAGCTTTTTTTCGGATTGTAAACATTTATTAATAGTATATAAGGTCCGATTTGCATAATCTGAGCAATTTTGAGCAATGATGATAGCTTTACAGTCTGTTTCACCAAAACAAGACCGCATTTTCCTCGGATTTTGAGATAATTAATTACAAATTGAAAAAAATTATGAAAAAACACTTGACAGATGCGGTTATAATATAGTATACTGTATTATTGACGGGATATTTTTTGAATAGTCCTTGCGTTATTTAAGTAATTAAGACGGGTTGGCGCATATGCGCATGATAAGCGTCGCTGAAAAGGAGGAGAAACCGTAATGAAAAGAACATATCAGCCTAAGAAGATCCACAGAAAAAAGGAGCACGGCTTCAGAAAGAGAATGGCTACAAGAAACGGCCGCAAGGTTCTCGCAAGAAGAAGAGCTAAGGGCAGAAAGCACCTCACATACTAATTCATCGGAATTACAGTATTAACCCTGCTTAAGTCAGATTTTATTGTGAACCGATAAAAGCCTTACGTCTGCGGCGATGTCTCTCCGCAGACATGGGCTTTGTTGTGGAATCAATACAGAGGCAGTGCGTGTTTTTTCGGCTCTGTCATAATATGACCACAGGAATTGTGGTCTTATTTTTTAGTGGTGTCTATGAAGTATACGGTCAAGCTTAACAAGAATAAGGATTTTGTCTCCCTTTATAAAAAAGGAACATATATCGTCGGCCGCAGCTGTGCTGTCTATTTCCGCAGAAACGGCAGAAAATTCAACAGGATAGGCATCTCCACAGGCAAGAAGATCGGCTGCGCTGTGGACAGGAGCCGCGCAAGACGCGTTATCAGACAGGCTTACCGCGAGACGGAAGAGCTTTTTCCCAAGGGCTTCGATATCGTCGTTGCCGCAAGGACCGACGCATGCAGCTGCAAAAGCTACCATATTTCGGCATTTTTCAGAAATAAGGTCGTTCCCTTAATGACTAAGCCGAAACAGCAGCAGATATGATCATGAAAAGAGTATTGCTTGCTCTCATAAAATTTTACAGAAAATTTATTTCCCCCTATAAGCCGCCGTGCTGCAAATATTATCCTACCTGTTCAACATATGCTGTGAAAGCTGTTGAAAAGCATGGCGTTATAAAAGGCACCGTTCTTTCCGTCTGGAGACTTATGCGGTGCAATCCATGGAGTCTCGGCGGGGTGGACCCTGTTCCCGAGAAATTTGATTTTTTTCATATGTCCGCCGCTTCAAGAAAAAAGCAAGAAGCAAAGCAGGCTATGAAAATTTACTTCGGTAAAAATAAAAAATGAAAAAAATTTCCCTTTTGAGGAATTTTTATATATTTTGTGAAAAAAAGAAAAAGTAAAATCGGAGGATTATAATGGGCGTTATCAGCAGGATAATCGGTTATCCCTTGGGCTGGGTAATATGGCTCGCATATAAGCTTTGCGGAAGCTATGCCCTGTCTATCGTTATCTTTACACTGTTTACAAAATTGATCTTGTTCCCTATTTCCGTAAAGACGCAGAAAAGCTCTGCGGCAATGACGGCGCTTGGTCCTAAGCTTGAACAGCTTAAAAAGAAATACGCCAACAATCAGCAGAAGCTGCAGGAAGCTACTATGGAGCTTTATGCGGAGGAAAATATCAACCCCATGTCCTCCTGTACGCCGCTTCTGATACAGCTTCCTATACTGTACGGTATATTCGACGTTGTATACCGTCCTATCACCCACATTCTCAGAGTGAGCAGCGATGTTATCGACCAGGCTACCGAAATATGCCGGAATCTCGTGGGATACGGCGACCAGACCTACTTCAAAAGCAGACCCGAGCTTTACATTATACAGGCGATACATGACCCTGCAGTGAGCAGTCAGTTCGCAGATCTTCCCGACGGATTCTATGATACCGTCAGAAATTTTGACAATAATCTTTTCGGAATAATCGACCTGGGAGTTACTCCCACGTTCCACCCCGAAAACGGCTGGGACGCAGGCTCTGTCGGTCTTATTATCATACCTATAGTCTGCGGTATAGTTCAGCTTTTGTCCACATTCATCATGACAAGACGTCAGAAGAAGAACAATCCCGCACAGGCAAGCCAGATGGCAAGCATGAATATGATGAATTACTTTTTCTGCATAATGTTCGTGGCTATGGCATTTGCTTCTCCTGCGGCTATCGGCTTCTACTGGGCTGTTTCGGGTGTCCTTCAGCTTATCTCTTCGGCGGTACTCAATAAGATATATACTCCCGAGTATGTGGCTAAGCTTCTCGAAAAGGATAAGAAAAAGAAAAAGGCTAAGAAAAAGGTCGATATGATGCAGCGCTATCAGCAGCTCCTCGCCGAACAGAACGGCACCGCTGCGGCTTCAGCTGCCAATAATAACGGCGTCGCGGGAGCTAAGCTCTCCGACGACGACGGATTTGATATCAAGCTGAGCAAGTCTCAGCAGAAGGATATACAGAGCAAGCTTATTTCAGAAAACCGCAAAAAAGTTGAAGATAAATACAGGGACGAAGAGCTTACCGAGGAGGAAAACAGGCTTCTCGAGGAAGCAAGACGCAGACAGGCTGAAAAATACGGCGACAACTGACAGTCGCTTTGAAAGGAGTTACCCGCAATGAAAAAGGAATTTACAGCGAAAACTGTCGAAGAGGCAAGGGCTCTTGCTGCTGCCGAATTCGGAGTTGAGGAAGCAAAGATCAGGTTTGAAGTTATCGAGGAGCCTAAAAAGGGATTTTTAGGCATAGGCTCCGCCGATGCGAGAATCTCTGCGGAGTATACAAAGTCTAAGTCCGAGATAGCTGCCGATTACATCAAAGGCATTGTTGAAAGAATGGGCATTGAAGCCGATCTTAACGTTACAGTCAACGAAGAGGATACCGTTATTGATATCGTAGGCGATACCTCCGGCGCCGTTATCGGCAGAAGAGGCGAGACCCTCGACGCTATCCAGTATCTCGCTTCTATGTGCGCTAACCGCACCGATAAGGAATATTACCGCATTACCGTGGATTCCTGCGGCTACCGCGAGAAAAGAAAGGCTATCCTTGAGGACCTGGCTGCAAAGATATCCAAGACCGTTATCAGAACGGGCAGAACAAGCACTCTTGAACCTATGAATCCTTACGAAAGACGTATCATCCATTCCGCTGTGTCCGAGATAGAGGGCGTTACCTCAAAGAGTATCGGCGAGGAGCCTTACAGACGCGTTGTTATATCTTCCACAAATCCCAGACCCGAAAAGAAGTACGAAGGCAGAGGCAAGGGCGGATATAAGAACGGCAAGGGCGGAAAGTACGGAAACAAGGGCGGCAAGCAGGAATACAAGCCCCGTTCCATGGACCTTATGAAGACTTCCTTCGAGAAGGACTACAAAAAGCCCAAGCCCGAGGACAGCGAGCTTTATTCGGGCGACCTTTACGGAAAGATAGATATCTGAGCATTTTCCGTCAGGGTAGATTATCGGTATAATACATATGCGGACAGAATTTTCTGTCCGCATTGCTATATTTTATTTTCAACAGAATTTCATATAATTGTTGAAACAGATGGAGATCGTATATGAGATTAGATGATACTATCGCTGCCATATCCACTTCCAGAGCTGTGGGAGGGATATCTGTTATCCGCATTTCGGGCAGTCGGGCTTTTGATATCGCAGACATGATATTTACTCCCGTTTCCGCGAAGATATTGCCCTCCGAAATGGACGGGTATACCTGCGCTTACGGCTATTACTCCGACGGCGAGGGTAATAAAATTGATGATGGTGTGCTGACTGTTTTCAGATGTCCTAAGTCCTACACGGGCGAGGACTGCGTTGAAGCGTCCTGTCACGGGGGGATATATGTCACCGAAAAGCTGCTCCGCAGGATATACGAGGCGGGGGCTGTTCCCGCAGAGGGCGGGGAGTTCACCAAGCGGGCTTTTCTTAACGGGAAAATGTCTCTTACTCAGGCGGAGGGCGTTATGGACATAATTTCCGCCGACGGAGAGGCTTATCACAGATGCGCCGAAGCTCTTCGCGATGGCAGACTTTACGGCAGGATACGCGGCGTTTCGGACAGGCTCGTTCATTTACTGGGGGAGATAGCTGCGTGGGTGGACTACCCTGAGGAGGATATCCCCGAGGTGGGCGATGACAACATCATTGCAGAGCTTAGCGATATTCTTGATGAGATCCGCCGAATCCAAAGCACTTACGATTACGGGAAAATTATCCGCGAGGGAATTGATACCGTCATCTGCGGCAAGCCCAATGTGGGCAAGAGCACTATTATGAATCTGCTGACCGGCTGCGAGCGAAGCATTGTCACAAGCGCTGCGGGGACTACCCGCGACATCGTGGAGGAATCTGTGCGGCTGGGTGATATGGTGCTGCGGCTCTCCGACACGGCAGGTATCCGCGAAGCTTCCGACGAGGTAGAGAAAATAGGCGTGCAGCGTGCGGAAAGCAAGCTGGATTCGTCCCGGCTTATCCTTGCGGTGTTTGACAATTCCCGTCCCTTTGACGATGATGATATGAAGATATTTGATAAGTGCCGCGGCAGGAAAAATGTTATCGCTATCATCAACAAATGCGACGAGGAAAATCGCTTAGATGTAAAGAAAATTACTTCACAGTTTGATAATGTCATCAACATCTCCGCAAAGGACGGTAACAGTATTAGTGTTATACAAAATGTAATAAATGATATTTTTATTGATAATAGTATAACTGACAATGCTATAATTGCTAACGAGCGGCAGAAGCTTTGCATCGACAAGGCGGAAAAATGCGTTGCAGAGGCTATTTCTGCACTGAAATTCGGAGACACTCTCGACGCGGTCAATATTATTCTTGACGAGGGTGAAAATCATCTTCTTGAACTGACCGGCGAGAGGACTTCCGAAGCTGTCGTAAATGAAGTGTTTTCTCACTTCTGTGTGGGAAAATGATATTTTTTGTTCCATGTGGAACATTTATAGAGGATATGGTAGAATGAACACGTATTTTATGGGCGAATTTGATGTTGCCGTTATCGGAGCGGGTCATGCGGGAGTGGAGGCTGCTCTCGCAAGCGCACGGCTTGGCGCGAAAACTGCTCTGTTTACAATATCTTTGGACGCTGTTGCGAATATGCCCTGCAATCCCTCTATCGGAGGTACCGCAAAGGGTCATCTGGTCAGAGAGATAGACGCCCTCGGCGGCGAAATGGGCAAGGCTGCGGATGAGTGCTTCCTCCAGAGCAGAATGCTCAACCGCGGTAAGGGTCCTGCTGTACACAGTCTCCGCGTGCAGGCGGACAGGGTGAAGTATCACAATCACATGAAGAAGATTTGTGAGGAACAAGAGAATCTTCAGCTGATACAAGGTGAAATAGTGGACGTTACCGTGGACAACGGCGAGGTTACTTCCGTTATCACGCGGCTTGGCGCGGAATATAAGGTCAAGTGCGCCATAATTGCCACTGGAACATATTTAAAGGGTATGATACACGTGGGAGAGGTCTCTTATGAGAGCGGTCCCGACGCTGCTCTTCCCGCAAATTATCTTTCGGAAAATCTGAAAAAGCTGGGGGTAACTCTTCGCCGCTTTAAAACGGGTACTCCTTCCAGAGTGCACAAACGAAGCATTGATTTTTCTCAGCTTGAAGAACAGCGCGGCGACGACTACATTCAGCCATTCTCCTTTGAGAGCGACAACTCACAGATGAAAAATATCGTTTCCTGCTACATTGCTTACACAAACGAGGAAACTCATCGGATAATCAGGGAAAATATCGGACGTTCTCCGCTCTATTCGGGACGTATCCACGGAGTGGGTCCACGCTATTGTCCCTCAATCGAGGACAAGATAATGCGCTTTCCCGACCGCGAACGGCATCAGCTCTTCATCGAGCCTATGGGGCTTGGCACCGATGAATATTATTTACAGGGAATGTCTTCGTCGCTGCCCGAGGACGTGCAGATAGCTTTTCTGCGTTCAATAAAGGGTCTGGAGCATGTGGAGATAATGCGGAACGCTTACGCTATCGAATACGACTGCTGCGACCCGCAGGAGCTGAAGCACACTCTCGAATTCAAGAGGATAAAGGGACTGTTCGGAGCGGGACAATTCAACGGAACATCGGGCTACGAAGAGGCCGCGGCACAGGGTCTTATTGCGGGGATAAACGCCGCAAGACGTGTGAAACATCTTGAAGGGATAACTCTGTCCCGTTCGTCTTCATATATCGGAACGCTTATCGACGACCTCGTTATCAAGGGTGTGACAGACCCGTACCGCATGATGACCTCCCGCAGTGAATATCGTCTGATACTGCGGCAGGATAACGCCGATGAAAGACTTACTCCGATAGGTCACGAGATAGGGCTTATCTCCGATGAACGGTATGAGAAATTTCTCCGCAAGGAAGAGCAGATAAAAGCGGAAATTCGCCGTGTGTCGAAAACATCTCTGCCGCCCTCGGAGGGGCTTAATAAAAAGCTTGTGGAAAAGGGAACGTCTCCCGTGGAACATGGAGTGAGAATGTCGGAGCTTATCCGCCGTCCGCAGATAAAATATGACGATCTTGCAGAATTTGACACGGACAGACAGCCTCTCAGCTATGAGGTACGCGAACAGGTGGAACTTAAGATCGAATATGACGGATATATCGAACGTCAGCTCATGGAGGTCGAGCATGTAAAAAAGTTGGAGGAGAAAAAACTGCCAAATCCCTTTGACTATAACACTATCGGAGGGCTTAGTCTTGAAGCGATAGAGAAGCTGAATAAGGTACAGCCTGATAATATAGGACAGGCGGGGAGAATATCGGGCGTATCGCCTGCGGATGTAAGTGTGTTGATAATATGGCTGGCGCAGAGGAAGTAGTTCGGAGCAAATAGCGGGGAGTACGTAGTACATAGTACTTAGTACTTAGTTCGAGGTTGAGATTAATAGCTGTTAAGAAGTAAGTCCGCCATAAAAAGTTCGCCAGCCTTTCAAGGCTGCAGGTTTCCGAAGGCTCCGCAAAACGAACAGTGAATAGTCGGTAGATCCGAGCACGAATCCGAACAGGTGCTTTGCTGAATACAAACTGCCTATCATATACAACATAAAGAGATATTCAAAAAGAGGTGAATACAATGATAATCGAAAAAGAAAAATTCATCGGACTGTTTAAGGAAAATGAACTGACAATAACCGATGAAATGTATGATAAATTTTATGAGTATTCCGAGCTGCTCACCGATTGGAACAATAAGATAAATCTTACCGCGATAACCGATCCCGAGGGGATAACCGTCAAGCATTTTCTGGATTCGCTGCTTATCTTCAAGTACGCCGATATTAAGGAAAATGCGGCAGTTATTGATGTTGGAACAGGCGCGGGTTTTCCCGGGATACCTATGAAGATATATCGTCCCGACTTGAAGGTCACTCTGCTGGACAGTCTTAATAAACGTATCAATTTCCTCAGCGAGGTATCGGAGAAGATAATGCTTCACATGGAATGTATCCACGGCAGAGCGGAGGAATGCGCAAAGAAAACAGAGCTTCGCGAGTGCTATGATTTCGCAGTCGCAAGGGCGGTGGCGGCTATGCCTGTTTTGTGCGAGTATTGCCTGCCTTATGTGAAGGTCGGCGGGTGCTTTATTGCGATGAAGGGTCCCGGTGAGGATATTTCTGCCGCAGAAAATGCTGTGATAATTCTTGGCGGAAAAATTGACAAAATCGTGGATTATGACCTGAACGGGGACGGAAGGAAAATCGCTGTCGTTAAAAAAATATCGCATACTCCGCTAAAATATCCCAGAAACAGCGGTCAGATAGGCAAGAAACATTTATGAATATCATCGTCTTGTGATAGATTTTGAAGATTTTTATCGCAGGACGGTGATTATTTTTTATTTACTTTATCGGAAATTTATTGTAATATTAGCTTAAAGAAATAATCATCATAGGGACATCGGAAAGAAAGGATATTACAATGAACATTCCATTATTGACAAGAGAAAAAGTCGTGGGGAGAATTATCGACATTCCTGTGGCGAGGATATCGTCTAATCCCAATCAGCCGCGGAAAAATTTCGACGAGGACGATATCTTCTGCCTTGCCGAAAGCATCAGAAGCAATGGCATTATCCAGCCGCTGACCGTCCGTGAAAAAAATACCAACAATATAGTCAGCTATGAAATTGTAGCTGGCGAGAGAAGATACCGCGCGGCTATCGTCTGCGGCTTTGATACCGTGCCATGCATCGTTATGGATATCACCGAAAGTGAGTCCGCTGTTATGGCGCTCGTGGAGAATATCCAGCGGAAGGATATCAACTGCTTTGAAGAGGCGGAGGCTATCCGCAAAATGATCGACACCTACGGGCTTACCCAAGAGGAGGCTGCAAGACGTCTCGGGAAAACTCAGTCCACCGTTGCAAACAAGCTTCGTCTGCTTAAACTCACTGACAGGGAAAGAAGAAAGATATTCGAGTACAAGCTGACCGAACGCCATGCGAGAGCTATCCTCAAGATTGACAACGCCGAGATACGGGAAAATATTATCGAGACAATTTATCGCAAGGGCTATAACGTGGAGCAGACGGAAAAATATGTGGCAGGTCTCCTTGAAAAGACAAGGTCCGAGGAAAAGCTTAAGCGCCGCAGCAGTCTTTTTCGTCATATGAGTCTTTTCTCCAATTCGATAAATCATGCGGTGGAGATAATGAAGGCTGCAGGCGTGGAGTGCGAAAGCAGAAAAATCAAGGGTGACGGTTATGTGGAATTTATCGTGAAAATTCCTACCGAAAATATGTCGGAGTGATTTTGTCGAATTGTTTCATGTGGAACATTTATATTTTATGTAAAATACCATTGTAATATAATATTTTATGTGATATAATAAAATCATGGACGTATAGTCTTTTAGATTAATAATACATAGAATAGGAGATCACAATGGCAGATATTATTACTGTCGCCAATAAAAAGGGCGGCGTTGGTAAATCGACTACCGTTGTTAATGTCGCAGCATCTATGGGTGTGCTGGGACAGAGGATACTTGTGGTCGATATGGATCCTCAGGGAAACGCGACCAGCGGACTTGGCATTAAAAAGAAAAAGATAGAGTCCTCCGTTTACGACGTTATCATCGGTACAAAACGTATTCAGGACTGCATTATCAAAACCGATTTTGATGATCTTTCGGTGCTGCCTTCGAACAATAATCTGACGGGCGCGGATATCGAGCTTATCGAAATGGAAAACCGCGCAAACAGACTGAAAATGCAGCTTCTGTCCGTTAAGGACGATTACGATTTTATCATTATCGACAGTCCTCCTTCCACCTCGCTTATAACAGTGAATACTCTGGCAGCTTGCGATACTGTGCTTATCCCTATGCAGTGCGAGTATTACTCCCTGGAGGGACTAAGTCAGGTAGTGGATTTTATCCGCAGCATCAAGGAGAGATATAATCCGAATATCGACATCGAAGGCATACTGTTCACCATGTTCGACCCACGTCTCAATCTTACAAATCAGGTGGCGGACGAGGTGAGAAAGCATTTTCCCAAAAAGACCTTCGATACAGTCATACCCAAGAATGTAAGACTGTCCGAGGCTCCAAGCTATGGTATGCCCGTTTACTATTACGACAAGGCTTCCAAGGGCTCCGAGGCTTACGAAGATCTTGCAATAGAGATACTTGCCCGCCATGGGATAACTGCTTCTCCCACAAGGTCAAAAAAGGAGACTATTGCCGAAAAGGTCGGAAAGCTTGTTAAGGGAAAAAAGGCTATGGCTGAAAAATAAAGAATAAAAAAACAACGGAAAGGCAGGAAACAACATGGCGAAAAAAGGCGGACTCGGAATGGGTCTTGATGCTATCTTCGACGACAATACTCTCGACGACAAGGAAAGTATCCGTCACGTCAGACTTACCGATATTGAGCCGAATAAAAATCAGCCCCGTAAAAATTTCGACGAGGCGGAAATACAGAAGCTGGCTGAATCTATCAGCGAGCATGGTCTTATCCAGCCTATCATTGTTCGTCCCATTGCGGACGAGCGCTATCAGATAGTTGCGGGCGAGCGCAGATGGAGGGCATGCAAGGTCGCGGGGATAAGCGAGATACCTATTATCGTCCGCGAGCTTACCGATGAGGATACCGCAAAAATTGCCCTTATCGAGAATATCCAGCGCGCAGACCTGAACCCTATCGAAGAAGCAGCGGCGTACAAGCAGCTTATCGACAATTATAATATCACTCAGGAAGCTCTTGCAAAAATGGTGGGAAAATCCCGCTCCGTTATTGCGAATTCGGTGCGGCTGCTCAATCTTCCCGAGCGGGTGCAGGATATGCTCAAAAACGATGAAATAACCGTCGGACATGCTAAGGCTCTGGCGGGTATCGACGACGAGGATTTTATGATTGAAGTCGCAGAAAGAGCAGCTAACGGTCTGCTGACCGTAAGAAATATCGAAAGGATAGCCGCGGAATATCAGACGAAAAACGACGAGGATGTGTCCGATATCGACGAGCTTGACAAAAAGGTCAGAAACTATTACACGGAAGTGGAATTAAGTCTCACCGACCGTCTCGGAAGAAAGGTGAAAATAACTCCCGGCAGGGACGGAAAGGGCAGCATATCTATCGACTTCTTTAACAAGGACGACCTCAGCGGTATCGCAGATCTGCTGAAGCTTTTGTAAAATAATGAGGAAAATGTTCCGCAGGGAACATTTTTCATTATAAAAATATATATCATACTTGATTTTTTCCGACAATGTGATATAATATAAATGTTAGGCAGTTACTGCCGGATTGGAGAGATATTAAAATGATAGATATTAAGTTTTTAAGGGAAAATCCCGACGCAGTTAAGGAAAATATCAGAAAGAAATTTCAGGACAGCAAGCTTCCTCTGGTAGACGAGGTCATCGAGCTTGACAAGCAGCTCAGAGACGCTAAGCAGGAGGGCGATAATCTCCGCGCTTCCAGAAATAAGCTTTCTAAGGAAATAGGCGCTCTTATGGCTCAGGGCAAAAAGGATGAGGCAGAGGCTGTCAAGAAGCAGGTCTCCGAAAATGCTGCAAGACTTGCAGAGCTTGAAAAGCTGGAAGAGGAGCTTTCCGAAAAGATAAAGAAGGATATGATGACTATCCCCAACATTATCGACCCTTCTGTTCCTATCGGAAAGGACGACAGCGAGAATGTCGAAATTGAAAAATTCGGCGAGCCCTTCGTTCCCGATTTTGAGATTCCTTATCACACCGATATTATGGAGAAGCTCCACGGTATCGACCTTGACGCTGCAAGACGTGTTGCAGGCAACGGCTTCTACTATCTCATGGGCGATATCGCGAGACTTCATTCCGCAGTTATCTCCTATGCAAGAGACTTCATGATCAACAGGGGCTTTACATATTGTGTGCCTCCCTTTATGATAAGAAGCAGCGTTGTTGACGGCGTTATGAGCTTTGCCGAAATGGACGCAATGATGTACAAGATCGAGGGCGAGGACCTCTATCTTATCGGCACCAGCGAGCACTCCATGATAGGCAAGTACATCGACACTATAGTCCCCGAGGATACTCTTCCTCATACTCTTACCAGCTATTCTCCCTGCTTCAGAAAGGAAAAGGGCGCACACGGCATCGAGGAGAGAGGCGTTTACAGAATTCATCAGTTTGAAAAGCAGGAAATGATAGTTGTCTGCAAGCCCGAGGACAGCATGATGTGGTTCGACAAGCTCTGGAAGAATACCGTCGATCTGTTCCGTTCAATGGACGTGCCCGTAAGAACTATCGAGTGCTGCTCAGGCGACCTTGCTGACCTTAAGGTCAAGAGCTACGACGTTGAAGCATGGTCTCCCAGACAGAAGAAGTATTTCGAGGTAGGCTCCTGCTCCAATCTTGGCGACGCTCAGGCAAGACGTCTTAAGATAAGAGTCAACGGCGAAAACGGAAAGTATTTCGCACATACTCTCAACAACACCGTTGTTGCTCCTCCGAGAATGCTTATTGCTCTTCTTGAGAATAATCTCAACGAGGACGGCTCCATCAGGATACCCGAGGTCCTCAGACCTTACATGGGCGGCATGGACGTTATCAAGGTCAAGTAATTTTAACAGAAAAAATCCCTGCTCTGAATTTATTCGGAGCAGGGATTTTTATTACTTATCAAGCTTGTCAAGGAAATATTTGAATTTATTCGCCGAGGAAGCGGAAGGCTCGTCCTCCTCGGGAGGAACTGTTGTCACGGTGGTTTCCTCGGTCTCGGAAGGAACTGTCGTCATATCCGGCTCGGGAGCTGTTGTGATATCCGATGTGGTCTCTTTAGTTTCTGCCGCAGTCTCGGCAGTGGTCTCGGAAACCGTTTCTTCGGGCTCATCAGCGTTGGTATTGCGCTCGTATTCCATAAAGTAGTATATTTCCGTGAGGACCTTTTTATATGCGCTTGCCGAAAGATGAATGCCGTCTCCGCCGTTATTCTCGGAAGCAAGATAGCCTGAACTGTCGGTCAGCGAATCATGGATATTGATATAGGTCAGGTAATCCACCTCGCTGCACTTTTTCTGAACAGCCTTATTATATTCGTTGATACGATTGTTTCCGTCCAGCTCGACGTTCCACTTATGAGTGCTGCTCATAGGAGAAATAGACACAGCATATACCTTGCAGCCAGGGGCGGCTTCCATATAGCTTTGTGCGAGACTGCATAGATTCTCCGCATATTTTTCCGCGCTCACCACATACAGATCGTTCATGCCCATCCATATGTATATCTGCTTAGGCTGATACAGCTTTACGATGCTCAGCGCATCAAGCTCGGCGGTGGAGTTGCTCTTGTACTGGAAGGTGTATTTGTTGATTCCCCATGTGGAGACATTAAGTCTTGCGGCAACATTCTCTACGTTAAGGCAGCCGCCGTATATTTTCAGACCGCTGCAGATAGAATCGCCCACGAAGAGACTGTCTGCAAAATATTCCGAAAAGACAACGTCCTCGGCGATTTTATATTTGTCCTTATCCACTGTTTTAAAGGTGGTCTCCGCAGGAGTTGTCTGAACGGGAGCAGCTGTTGTCACTGCTGCCGCAGCGGAAGACGCTGTGGTCTGCACAGTTGTTTCAGTGGGAGTTGTCTCGGTGGGCTTTGTGCTGCTTTCGGGGATAAGCTCGCCTGTTTTGGAGGCTTCTGCGGTGGCGGAGGAAATTGTTTCATGTGAAACACTCTCTTCTCTTACCTTGGAGGTCTCCTCCGAAGCTTTGGACTCCTGTTCGGTGGTATACTTTTCCGTATCGGAGCTTTCCTTTGTTTCTGCGGTGATGGTGTCGGACTCTGTTTCAGATGCTGCAGTCTGAACGTCCGAACTGTTTCCGCAGCCGCAGACAACAGTGGAGACAAGTATTGCTAAAATAATATTTTTTACATTCTTTCTCATTTTCACAAGTCCTATTTTAATCGTTTACTGACTATTTAATTATACTACATTGATACGATATTGTCAATAAAAATCTAAACAAAAACAAGAAAAATTATCGACCAATAATTTCATATTTATGTGATTTGCGGGAAACAGCGGCAAAAAATCGGCTTACAGTCCGAAATTTGAACTGTAAGCCGATCGTCATTACTTAACCGATGTTCATATCTGAACGGAATAGTTGGGAGCTTCCTTAGTGATGTAGATGTCGTGGGGATGAGATTCCTTAAGTCCTGCGCCGGTAATTCTTACGAAGCGTGACTTCTCGTGGAGAGTTTCGATATCCTGACATCCGCAGTAGCCCATACCCGAACGGATACCGCCCACCAGCTGGAATATAGTATCGGAAACAAGTCCCTTGTAAGGAACACGTCCCTCAACGCCTTCGGGAACCAGCTTCTTTGCGCCCTCCTGGAAGTATCTGTCCTTGGAGCCGCATTCCATTGCGCCCAGGGAGCCCATGCCTCTGTAGACCTTAAAGGAACGTCCCTGATAAATTTCTGTAGCTCCGGGAGCTTCCTCGCAGCCTGCAAGCAGCGAGCCCAGCATTACAACGTTTGCGCCTGCCGCAAGAGCCTTTACGATATCGCCCGAATACTTGATGCCGCCGTCTGCGATGACGGGGATATTGTACTTCTGTGCAACGCATGCAGCGTCATAAACAGCAGTGATCTGGGGAACGCCGATACCTGCAACAACTCGTGTAGTACAGATAGAACCGGGTCCGATGCCCACCTTGATGCAGTCTGCGCCTGCCTTGATGAGGTCCTCGGCAGCCTCCGCAGTGGCGATATTTCCTGCGATAAGGGCAACGTCGGGGTACTTGTTCTTTATCATATCAACGCACTTCATGATATTTGCGCTGTGACCGTGAGCGGAATCCAGCACCAGCACATCGACCTGTGCGTCGCGGAGAGCGCCTGCTCTGTCGAGAACGTCTGCGGTCACGCCGATAGCTGCTCCGCAAAGAAGTCTGCCGCTCTTATCTCTGGAGGAATTGGGATACTGAACAGCCTTTTCGATGTCCTTGATAGTGATAAGTCCCTTAAGAGTGCCGCTCTCGTCGATAAGAGGGAGCTTCTCGATCTTGTGCTTCATAAGGATCTTCTGTGCTTCTTCGAGGTCGGTGCCCACGGGAGCTGTGATAAGGTTATCCTTGGTCATTACCTCGCTGATAGGAATGCTGTAGTCGGTGAGGAAGCGCAGGTCGCGGTTTGTGAGGATTCCCACCAGCTTGCCCTTTTCATCAACGATAGGCACGCCCGATATCTTGTACTTGCCCATGAGCTTGTCTGCGTCGGCAACGGTCTTGTTTGCGGTGAGGGAGAAGGGATTTACGATAACGCCGTTTTCGGAGCGCTTTACCTTATCGACCTCGTCGCACTGCTGCTCAATGGACATATTCTTGTGGATAATACCGATACCGCCCTCACGGGAGATAGCGATAGCCATTTTGGACTCTGTAACGGTATCCATTGCAGATGTCATAATAGGAGTATTAAGATAAATATCCTTCGCCAGTCTTGTCCTGAGATTGATCATATTGGGAGTTACGTCCGACTTTCCGGGTACCAGAAGCACATCATCGAATGTAAGACCCTCTTTTCCGAATTTGTTGTCAAAGTTTGTATCGAGCATAAATCTTTCCTCCTATAAACCTATTTAGTTATACTTATATTATTACAATTTTACTCTTTTTTTTTAGTAATTGCAAGCATTTTTTATGAAATCTCATGTAGATTTTTGTGAAAAAAAGACGATACAATTTGTGTACTTTTTCGTCTCTGTATCAATCTGCAAAGAATACCTTTGCTCCGTGTGGAGCAACCTCTGCGGATATCTCGGAAACGTTGTCCTTCTGCTCTCCCGACCACAACTCTCTTATGCTCACAACGGGAGTATCTATCTCGACTTCGGCAAGAGATACGGTTATTTTTGTCTTTTCCTCGGAGGTGTTGAACAAGGCAATATAATATCCTCCGTCTCTGCGGTGAGCCTTCCAGACTATCCTCTCGCAGCCGTTTTCGGTGCGGCGGAAAAGCTGATGTGCGGAGCGGGACTGTGTCAGCATTTCCAGAACGGCGGAATTTGTCAGCAGCTTTTCGGTGAAGTCATCGTTCATGGTAAGCTCTCCGCCTATCATAAGGGGAGAACGCATTATGCACCAGAGAGTGAGCATAGTTATCTGCTCGTCCTCGGTGAATTTTGTTCGGTTATTTTTGTCGTAGTCCTGGAGGATAGCTCCCACAGGCAGCATATCCGCGTCGGGCCAGTGTCCCGGTCCCGCATGTGTGCACCATTTCTCCGCACGGAAGAACATATCGTACAGCTGCTCCCAATTATCCCAGAAATCATCGGTGATACGCCACAGATTGGCATGCTGTTTTAAATGCTCCGCTTCTTCAAGGGGAGCAGGTCCGGGAGATAATGACAGCACCATTTTCCGTCCGCAGTTGTCTATCGCATTTCGGATAAGCTCTATCTCACCGTGAGGATAATGATTTGCGATGTCGTCCACCTTGACGTAATCCACGCCCCATTCGGCGTAGAGTCTGAATATGCTGTTATAGTACTCGGCTGCGCCCTCCGCTTCGGAGTTTATACCGTACATGTCGGTATTCCAGCGGCAGGTGGAATTTGTATCGGCTATCTGACGGGCAGTCTTATCGGTGCCGAGAATTTTTATGTTGCGGTGAACAGCCTGACGTGGAATACCTCTCATAATATGTATTCCGAATTTCAGCCCGAGGGAGTGGATATACTCTCCCAGCGGAGCAAAGCCCTTTCCGTCGGCAGCGGACGGAAAGCGGTTCACAGCAGGGATAAGTCTGCTGTACTCGTCCATTTCAAGCTCGGTAAAGGGGTGATACTCGTGATTCTGTGCGGTAGGCTCCGACCACTGGATATCCACCACGATATACTCCCAGCCATATTCCTTAAGATTCTTTGCCATATATTCTGCATTTGCGCGGACGATATCCTCGC
This sequence comes from Oscillospiraceae bacterium, assembly GCA_022768245.1. Lineage (GTDB taxonomy): Bacteria > Bacillota > Clostridia > Oscillospirales > Ruminococcaceae > RGIG4694. Next base: position 9,401 of record JALEMR010000059.1, on the reverse strand, counting down.
GCACGGACGCGCCGTAGCAGTCCCAGCTGTTCCAGCCCATAGGGGGTGTTTGTGCGACCATTGTATGATCCCTCCGATATTATCAGTTTTTATTATTATACCATATCCTTGGAGTGATTGCAATGATATTATTGTTAATGTTATTCTATAAAAATGTTCCATGTGGAACAGCGGGACTTTTTCTCATGGAACAAATATAAAATTATCCTTTACTTATGGATAAAAAAATGATATAATAATAGCAAAACATAATATTGGAGGAACATATGGAAATAGGAAGATCATCACCGCTGATACAAAAGCTGTTCAGAGGATTGAATAAAGCAGACGACGGACTTTGCAGTCTGAATAAAAAAACCGAGGCGTTACGGGGATATGCTCCCGAAATTATCACACTGCTGCTGTATGTGGCGCTGCATATAATAATATCGGTATTTCATGAGCCCTGGCAGGACGAGGCTATATCATGGCAGATAGCAAAATGTGCGTCCGTCAAGGATATATTATTTACCCTTCCGCATTACGAGGGACATCCGCCGCTGTGGCATCTGATACTATTGCCTTTTGCAAAGCTTGGGTGTCCCTATGAGTTTTCGCTGTCTCTGGTAAGTCTGATATTTTCTGCGCTTGCAATGGGACTATTGCTGTTTAAGGCGCCCTTTCCGCGGATAGTGCGGCTATTGCTGCCGTTTACATATTTTCTGTTCTATCAGTACGGAGTTGTATCAAGACCCTACTGCATTATGATGGCAGCCTTTATGCTGGCAGCCGTGACCTATGAGAAAAGGGATACAGATCCTTGGCGGTTTGTTCTTTCACTGATGCTGCTGTGCCTGTCAAGCGCATACGGCATTCTGATAGCGGGAGGAATTACCATAGCATGGCTGCTGGAGCTGTTCAAAGCGGAAAAATTCCGTCTGCTGCTGAACAAGGGGAGGACCGCTTCGCTTATCTGTCTGCTTATACTTGCGATACTGCTTATCCTGGAGATAATTCCCGCAGAAGGAACGTATGCTGCGACCTCAAATAATGTTCCCGATACGAACAATATTTTCGTAAGGCTGTTATATGCATTTCTGATACTGCCTGCTGATACATGTGTGACTAATGTATTTTCGTACAGCGACAGACTGACTCGCGTAAGCCTTTCAGCGGAATCAATTATTGCGGGCATATTCTTCGGTATACTTATCTGGACGGTTGTATTATACATTGCAAAAAAGAAAAAGACTGCTCTTGTTCTTGTGATACCTTACTGCTTGTTTGCCATGTTTGCGGCTGTAAAATATATGTATCTCCACCATGTGGGGATAGCTCTTCTTATATTTATTTTCTGGGCGTGGATAACCTGCGCCAGCAAGGAAAAAATGACCGTAGATTTCGGCGGGGAGACAAAGCGGATAGCGCTCTCCTGTGTGAGGGTCATCGGAGCGGTATTTATGGTGATATCTCTTTACTGGACAGTTTCGGCGTCGGTCAGCGAGATAGCCTATGTTTACGGCATCGGACGAAACGAAGCAGCCTTCATCGCCGAAAACGGTCTGGACGACTACAGGATAATGGTAGGCTATCTGAATTACTACGATCATGACAATGAGGGGAATATGACCTCGGAACGCATCGGCTGTGATTTCAATCACTGCAATATGCCCGATTCGGTGCTTGCCTATTTTGACAGGAATATATTCTTTAATCTGAACGGCGGAGCAGACGATATGGCGTATACCTTCCACAAGGTGGCGGACGAGGAGGACTGCGCCGATCTGATAGCAAAATGGAGAGAGCAGGGAGCACCCGATGTGATATTCATGCCGCCCAATGGTTCCGTAGGCTTCGGTAAATATGTTGAATCTGATATAAGCGCTGTCTATGAAGGAATAACAGACATTTCGGACTACACGTTAGTATATTTTTCTCCCATAAAGCAGATCTGGAAAAACACTTACAGCGTTCGTCATGCCGAAATATATGTAAGGACCGATCTTGCCGAAGAACTGGGACTTGAGCGCCCCGACCTGTGAGCCTGAAACAGTTATAAAAGTGGCATACCCGCTTCGGCAGGTATGCCATGATTTTTTTGTTTACTTTTTTGAAAAGAGCAGATATTTTCTTGCGAAGAAATTCCACAGAAAAGAAACTGCGGTGGCGGTTATCTTTGCGATTATCTGATAGGCGGAGGTGACCTCCATCAGCAGCTGCCTGAAAAGCAGCGTCAGTCCTGCGGTGATAAGCAGCCCCACCAGTCCTATGAGCGCAAAGCCTATAAATTCGGCTATCTTCGATTTGACTTTGGATTCCTTGAATATCCAGAAGGTGCTCAGCAGATAGTTCACGATAAGTCCTGCGGCAAAGGAGAGAGAATTTGCCGCCACAGCGTATTGCTGTCCGAAGACTGCATAGAACAGCAGCGCGGACAAGCCCCAGTCAACTACCGTTGCAAAGCCTCCCACGAAGATATATCGGAAAAACTGGATAAGGGTATTGTTTGTCTCACCGCTAAACAGTCTGCCGAATTTCCTGCTGCGGAAAATGTCTTTTATCTCGTTCAGTTCCTGTCCCACAGCTTCCTTGTTCATGCTTTCTTTTCCTCATGGTAAGATTTATCGGTGTTGACGTTCCATATGTTGCTCTTGTCCCTGACGCCGTTTCTGATATTGTCCACGGCTTCAAAGGCTGTGACCATGGAGTGGTCCATATTGTTATAGCGGTGCTGACCGTTTCTGCCGATGCAGTACAGATTATCAAAATTATTGAGATAATCCACCAGCGTGTTCATTTCGCTGTATGTATCGAAATAGGCGGGATAAGCCTTCTTTACACGCTCGCAGTGATAGTCCTTTACTCGTCCTTCGCCGGAGATTATCCCCATTCTGATAAGCTCGTCAACAGCGAATTTTTTGCGTTCCTCGTCGGGCATGTTCCAGAAATCGCCGCCCTCGGCGCAGAAGTATTCCAGACCTATCCATACGGTATTTTCGGGGTCCTCCACCATGTAGGGCGACCAGTTGTTGAATACCTGTATCCTGCCCAGCTTCACGCCCACGTCCTGCACATATATCCAGCAGTCGGGAATGATATTGTTCAGCGTGGGGATATCTGTCTCATTTTTAAGGTTGAGCTTATCCACCAGCAGTCCCACGGTAACGAAATCACGGTAGGGAAGTCCCGCTGCGATATCCGTTTCATGCTTCGGAACATCGTTCATTCCGAGGACCAGATCCTTTACGGGCATGGAGGACATGAAGATATCTCCGCTTATCTCCTCGGAGCCGTTTTCCGTCCGTGCAGTCACGGAAATTATCTTATCCTTTTCGTTGGTATTTATCTTTTCCACCTTGCAGTTAAAGCGGATAGTTCCGCCCATTCTGCGTATCTCGTCCGCGGCGGTCTCCCAGAGCTGACCTGGACCGTACTTGGGGTAGTAGAATTCTTCTATCAGAGAGGTCTCGGTCTCCTTTTTCTTATTGCTTTTGAATATCCCGGAGAACATGTTCCTGATAACTACCATGATAGACAGACCCTTTACGCGCTGGGAGCCCCAGTCTGCGGAGATCTCCCTTGGGTGTCTGCCCCAGAGCTTTTCGGTATAGCCCTCGAAGAACATGGAGTACAGCTTTTTTCCGAAGCGGTTTATGTAGAAGTTTTCCAGAGAGGTCTCGTCCTTTTTGAACATTATGCCCTTGAGATAGCTAAATCCTGCTGCGATAGTCGTGACGAAGCCCATGTTTTTAATGGTGCTCCATTTCAGAGACACGGGATAGTCGAAGAATTTCTTTTTATAATAAATTCTGGACACTCTTCGGCGAATAAGCATAACGCGGTCCTCGGATTCGGGGTCGGGTCCGTTTTCGGCGAGCTTCTTTTGAACGCGGAGCTTTTTATCGTCATAGGAGGGCTTACCCTGCAGAGGAAGTATCTCATTCCACCACTGCATGACCCGTTCGTCCTTGGAAAAGAAGCGGTGACCGCCGATATCCATGCGGTTCCCGCCGTGTCTGACCGTCCGGGAAATACCGCCGATGCGGTCACTTTCCTCAAGTATCGTCACAGAGTATTCCTGCGGCGCGCTTTTCAAGAGTTCATAAGCTGCGGTAAGTCCCGCGGGACCTGCGCCGATGATAATGACTTCTGTCATGACCTGATAATCTCCTTTGTTTAGAGTATAGTTATAATTATAACATTTTTTTAATAAAAAGTCAATCCCCGTATGATATTTTGTCAGTGTGATAGTATAGAACGGAAGTATTGTTCCATGTGGAACATTGACCGAAAAATTTGACATTTCCGACGATATGGAATATAATAATACTATCACATAAGGACGGAGGATATGCTATGATAGAAATAAAGATAGATATTGACGATATCAACTACGGCGACGTTGTTTCAAAGCTGATGCCCACGCTGAAGAAAAAGCTTTCCGAGGGAGCAGAGGACGGCAGCACCAAAAAGCTGCTGGCGGATATACTGAATATCGCGGGAAATCTTCCCGTCAGCATGATAGATGTCCTGCCGCAAAGCATTAAGGATGAAATGGCAGTGTCTATCATCAACAACAGCAAAAAGAAGCTGATAGAGCTTGCGGAAAACACCGCCGATAAATATGATGTGTGCGTTAAGGTCTGTGATATCAGCGCCGAAATAAAATAAAGCGTGCAGGATAAATGTGAAGCGTTTATCCTGCACGTTCTATTTTTTCAGTCTGCGGGCGATTATTTTCAGAAGCTGTCCTGTCAGGTCCTTCGGGTCGGCGCAGTCTATGGTCTGCGGATATATGTCCTTCAGCTCGTCAAAGCAGCTTCCGTCCTCGCCGCCCAGCGCCACAGCGATCATCTCCGTGCCTCTTCGGGTGATCTTCCTGACGGCATTGGCGGTATCCTTTACCGAAACGGGAGGGACATACGCGTTATTCTCACAGATGTGAGCGGGTACTCCGTCGGAAATGGCGATGATAAGCTTATTTTCCACCGAGGAACGTGACGATAAATATCGCTCCGCCCAGAAAAGGGAGAGTCCCTCCCGTGTTCCCTCGTTGGCGGATAATCTCATCAGGTTGTATTTTTCATCGCTTTTCCCGTTAATGTCGATAAGTACATTGTGTATAAGGGTGGGTTCGCCGAATATGGCGCGGTGTTCCACAACGGAGTGTTCTATCCCCTGAGCGGACAGTATCTCATGGAGTATCACGGAGGAGACCAGCGCAGCGCCCCGTCTTTCTCCCAGCATGGAGCCCGAGCCGTCGATAAGCAGCAGCACTGCCAGCTCGGGGACGCCCATTTCGGTGGTTTTTCTGTACCAGTACCGCTTTTTTGCGTCGCCCAGATATTTTGATGAAATGCCTGCGCCGAAGAGCTTTTTTTCTTCAATAGTGACAGTTTCCGCTTTCAGCAGCCTGTCGAAGCGGGAATTGTAGGAATTGATGACCGAGGAATATTTTTTAACGATGTTGGAGTATGCTCTTGCAAAATTTATGTCGGGCTTGGGATGATTTTCATATATGGTGATATTATGGTGTATCGGAGCCGCGCTGTAGCTATTTCCGCCGATAAGCAGCACCGTATCTCCCGAGCAGCTCTCATTAAAAGCAATGGTATATTCCGCGTCGGCGACGAGGACAAACAGCCTGTACTGTTCGGAAATGTCCGCACCGTCCGTTTTCCTGCCGTCAAGATCGGTGAAGAGCCTGCGTGTGACTGCCTGTGTTTTTCCCTCGGAGACGTAATTCTTTGCTGACCTGCGAAATGGCGAATGAGTTTGCGCTCCGCCCAGCTTATGTTCAAGCTTTCTTATTTCGGCGATATCATCGTCGTTGTCGGAATCGGGTATCATATCCTCTATCAGGTCGAATATTTTGCAGGCAAATTCGTGGCGTTCTGCGGGAGACGGCGCTGCCGAGCCCTCAAAAAACAGAGGACGTACCTTTCCGGCGATATCCTCGCAGTCTGTTCGAATGGGAGGAGGTTCAAGCATTGGATATAAAAGCTCACCCGCCATGTAGTCGAGGATATACGATATCTTTCTGATGTCCTCCGATGTCATGTCCGCTTTTGATTTAGTGAGAACACGGTCAACAGTGCCCTCTGCGGGAGAAGCTGCGAACAGGTGGGAGACCCGTCTCCATTTCAGAAACAGCTCCGCATTGTCGTAAATGCTTGCGCCTGCCGCTTCGATGTATGCGTCCTCGATGATGTTAGCGATCTGTCCGAGAATGGCAGCCCTTGTTCTCGTCGTGCTTCGTTTATCATAAGAAGCGGGCAGAGGAAACTGCGTATATATGATATGCAGACATTCATGGATATTCTGTGAGCGGGCGGACATTTTCAGCGTGGACCATGGACTGTATGACTCCTGCGGCAGCCCCAGAAATTTCAGAGTGTTCCGCACAGCCGATTCATCGGAGAAAAGCTTGTCCATGGCAGGGTCGACGACGATATTCCGCCCGTCGGTAAAGGCTTCGTTTTCGTTGATAAATGCAAGCTTTACCTGAGGTTTTTCGGTAAATATACGGGAGAAGCTTTCCTCGGCGGTCCTGTTTTTGCTTGTCTGAAAAAGCCGCAGGAGGGCTTCCTCTTCCCTTGTGAATTTAGCCATAGAATGTACCTCACTGCCATTTGTACAGCCGTATCATCCCGCGGATAGCATCTTCTGCGGCACGGTCGCATTTTGCTATGGGAATTATCGTTTTTTCCGCCGCGGCGATATATCCTTCAAATTTAGCCAGTCTTGCCCAGTTTTCGATACTTCTCGGAGAGATGACCATATCCAGTTCTTCGGCGCTTATCTTGGCTTTGAGCTTGTGATATACGCTGATAAGCTTGTCGCAGTGCTCCGCACATTCGGGGACGCGGGCAGTTAACATCCGCGATATGGCTTCGTCGGACAGCTCCGCAAGCTCGATTATCGCATTGAAACGGTTATACAGCGCCTGATTCAGTTCGCGGGTGCCGTAGTAGCCGATGTTCATGGTGGCGAAAAAGCGGAAATTCTTATGGCGGCGCACAATCTCGCCGCTGTCAAGGCGGACAAAGCCATTATCGTCAAGGAGCGAGTTCAGAAAGGCAAGATACTGCGGACGGGCGAAGTTTATCTCCTCGAAGATGACAGCGCCTCCGTATCGTATGGCAGCAGTCACATAGCTTTCCCTGAATACTATCCTGTCGCCGTCGGGGAGGTATTTTCCGAGAACAAACTCGTCTAAGTTTTCGGTGCAGTTGACGGTCTCCATAACAGGCATATTTATCTCGCGGCAGATAAGCTTGCAGGACATAGTTTTTCCCGTTCCCGCAGGACCGTGCAGAAGAACGGCGGTCACGTCTCCCGAAACAACGGCATTGCACACCGAAGCGAGATTTTTCGGCAGGACGAACTCTTCCTTGAGGTCGGGCACAAGGGGGAGATATTCCTCCGAAAATGTGCCGTTTTCAAAGGGGACTATCGTCACATTTTCCTGCCGCTGTTTTAAAGCCTTTTCGTTTTCGCTGATAGTCCTATATTTTTCGGAAAAGGAATTTACGGCGCTTTTAGGGAAGGATATATCCCTGTGATCTATCAGAAATTCATCGTTTTTGAAATGCTGGTAAAAGTCCTCGTGAAGACCGACAAAGCTTTCCGCGTCGGGCGATGCCGCAAAAGAGAGAAACGCCGAGCAGTATCCGTCGTCCGTGAGAATAAGCCTTGCCAGCAGAAGCATGAGCACAGGCAAAAGCTTATAGCATTCGGTCAGCGAGTTGGAAGAGCTTTCGATAAGCCTGCCGTTTTTGTCATAAGCGCCTATGCGTATCATGGAGGTGCTGTCGATATATCCGCGGTAGGAATAAGCGTCGGTGACTCCCGAGGCGAGCCAGTCCCGTGGCACGGTAATGTCAAGACAGACGGTATTCCCGCTGTCGTCGGAGAGGATATCGCCGATATTTTCGCCCGAAAATATGCCGCTGATATAGTCCGTCAGCAGCATAACGGCTTCGCCTATAGGCTGGCAGAGGGTAGTAGTGCCCTTGTAGGACTGATTGTTGGGGTGGACATAATACTGTGTTGCGTCCGAGAGATGTCTGAATCCGAACCCCTTGAATATCTCATCGCTGTTGGGTCGGACTTGCTTGTAGGCTTGTTTGCAGGGTTTCAACACGGCAGCACTTCTTTCCGTTTTTGTTTTTAATTATAGCATAAACTGTCAGAAAAATCAATTCCCGATATACTCCTTCGGAAAACACAGCCACTGACAAGTAAAACACTTTACAGATCAGCGGCTTTTTTGTCCATGACGATCGCTACTCTTTAGTCTTCTATGAGCCAGGTTATATCGATTTCCTCGGATTCATACAGTACAGGAGAGCTTAAATGACTTGATCTTGAAGACTTGCTTTTGCAGGCAAAATCGGCAGATGTTGGTATTTCAATTTCCTTATATATGTGTTCATCTGATATATCACTATTTGTTTTGAGCTGTTTGATGCCCAGAAGCTTCTTTCCCAGAGAATTAGCCAGCAATTCAGCCTTCTCCTTAGAATCCCCGACAGCAAGCTGAAGCAGCTCCTTATGCTGCTCATTCAAAATAGAGCATATATATTCTTCCTCTGATTCAGCCTTGAAGCCGTTCTCCGACAGAAAGTGCAGCAGCCAATTGACCGCCGCGGAATCAAGGCGAAGAGTCAGTGAGACCTTCCGCACCGCTTCAAAAGGACGATCGTTATTATCGGAATAATACCGCTTTTTTGTGGAATTTTCCTCAATTCGGAACAGGTCGGGCTGTATTCCTTTTTCCTCAATAAGTGTCAGAAACCGTTCCAGTTCGTTGTTTACCGCGCCCAGTGCAGCTGCGGCGGTTCTTCCCTCCGCATGGAAGGAAAGCGTATACTCAACAATATCGCACTCGATCTTCTTCTCGGCATAGCCTTTAACATTCATTTCACCCATAGCATTTGTTTCCTTTCAGATAAAATTATAAAGCCGATCTGCTCTATACTTATATTATATCACAGTAAATGTGTCATTGTCAGGACAATTAACATGATTTTGTCCGACAAGCAGAATACTTTACACCCAAGCGGGAAATATCACCGCGAAAAGGAAGATCGGGCGCAAAAAATCCGCCGTCACCGGATAACCGATGACGGCGGAACCAATACTGATCCCCGATAAAAGTGTAGACAAAAAATCTGCGCAAAAACCATATATTCAAGTTTTAGCTTGATTTTTTGTACACTTTTTAATCGTGGATCAGTATAATTATTCTATATCAGAACGTATTACAATTACTGCTTGTCCTTGATAGCTGCCTGTGCTGCTGCAAGTCTTGCGATAGGCACACGGAAGGGTGAGCAGGAAACGTAATCAAGACCGATAGTGTGGCAGAACTCAACAGATGTGGGATCGCCGCCGTGCTCGCCGCAGATACCGCAGTG
>JALEMR010000054.1 GCA_022768245.1 Oscillospiraceae bacterium | reverse complement strand
GGTTCGACATGGAAGAGCTTCGCAGCAAGAAATGATACATTTAAGATCACAGGACAGCTCGCATACAACGGATATATGTACAGATGTGTTGTAACTGACAACAGTGGAAAATCTGTGATATCCGATGAAACGACACTTTATATAGTTTCAGATGATTGTGAAATCAAAACTTCAAGCATTGCGGCAGATGCTTTGCCGTTATGCGGTATTCCTGTTGACAGTGGCGGTAATTACACTGATTCAACAGGTCAGCAGTGGATTTGTGATACATTGGTGTACAATGCGGACGGAACGGGCAAAATCATCAAACGCACGGCAAAAATTGACAGCTATAACGGCGAAGCTATTACAGCGCCGTTCATATCCACAACAGGGAGTCTGACAACGGGTGCGACTGTTATTTATCAGACCGATGCACCGCAGGAAATAGCACTGACAGCCGCAGATGTATCGGCGTTGATGCAGCTGCACACGTACAGCGGCGTGACGAATATCACGAACAGCAACAGCGCCGAAATGGACGTGAAATACTGCACCGACAAAGCTCTGTCGGAATACGTAATGCCTGTTATAACAAATATGCAGGCGCAAATCGACGAGTTAAAATCAGCCGTGCTTAGCCTCGGCGGGAACGTTTAAGGTTTAAGGAGGGACATCACTATGTTTAGTTTGTCAACATTTATCAAAAACGGCTTTATTGCGGCAGTCGGCAGAATGGCAGATTATCAGATCATTTTAAACGCGGCAGGCTGGTACGACAAGGGCGTGCTGACAGATGCCGATCTTGCAGAGATCCAGGGAGCAATAGACGATAAAAACACTCGGCTTGCGGCTGCGGCAGAAGCCGAGATCACAGAGCAGGAGGCATAAAATGAGCGATTTTAACGGCAAACTGGCGGCTGTATGCACCGCCGTGGGTGCGGTGGGCGGCGTGATAGCAAGGGCTCTGGGCGGTTGGGATAATGCTGTCATCACACTTATAATTTTCATGGTTATCGACTATGCTATGGGGATCATCGTGGCGGCAGTGTTCAAAAATTCCGAAAAATCCGAGAACGGCGGACTGTCTTCGCGGGTCTGCTGGGTGGGGCTTGCTCGGAAGGTTATTACCCTGCTCTTCGTGATAATCGCTTATCGGCTTGATCTTATGCTCAGCACTGATTATATCCGCACGGGGGTAATTATCGGCTTCTGCACGTCCGAACTTATCTCTATCTGCGAAAATGCGGGGCTTATGGGCATTCCGCTGCCATCAATCGTTAATAAGGCGATAGATATTTTAAAATCAAAATCGGAGGAAAATGAGCATGACGATAACTAACAAATTTTCAACGGTTCACACCACGGCAAAGGCAAATCGTGATATAAAATACATCGTTATCCACTACACCGCAGGCACAACGTCCAAGGCGGGCTCGGCTGTCAACACAGCGGACTTTTTCCGTACCACAACGACGCAGGTCAGCGCCGATTTTACTGTGGACGATACCGCCGTTGTGCAGTACAATCCCAATATACGCAATCGCTACACATGGCACTGCGGCGGCAATAAGTACAATACCAAGGGCGGCAGTCTGTACGGAATATGTAAAAACTCCAACAGCATCGGCATTGAGATTTGCTGCAATAACAGCATAGGACCGAAGAATGGCAAAATGCCCGACGCTAATGACAAGTCTTATAGCTTTTCGGATGCGGCTGTGGCTAATGCGTTATGGCTCGTCAAGAAGCTTATGGCAGAGTACAATATCCCCGCAGAGCGTGTTGTCCGTCACTATGACGTTACGGGCAAGCCCTGTCCGGGTATTATCGGGTGGAACGCTGACAGCGGTTCAGAGGCTAAGTGGACGGCTTTCAAGCAGGCTATTTCGGGTGCGGCTGTTTCCGCTTCGGCTCCGAAATATTATGTTCAGGTCGGGGCGTTCGGCAGCAAGTCTAACGCGGAGAAATATCTCGCAGAAGTTAAGAAGATCTATCCCGACGCATTCATTAAGGTGATGTAATAAATCCCCTGTCCTCCCGTTTTATCGGGTCGACAGGGGATTTATTTCGTGTCATATTTCGTGTCATATAGTTGCTAAAAATAGTGCCTTTTTGCCTTGTTTTTACTACTTTTTACCATATAACAAGACACGTCAAACGGCGTAAATACGTCATTTTATTGATTTACGTATTTTTATAAAAAGTGCGGGTGACAGGACTTGAACCTGCACGCTTGCGCAATAGATCCTAAGTCTATCGTGTCTGCCGGTTTCACCACACCCGCATATGATATATTTTCGCTGTTTTCACAGCAATGCTAATTATATCATATCCGTGAAAATTTGTCAAGGGCTGCAAAGAAAAATTTACTTTATCGGCATTGCCTTTTTCTTGCCTGTGATTTCTTCTATCCTGATTTTCCACATAGCAGTTCTTCCTATGCTGCGCTCAATGGCATTGTCAAAATCCGCCATATTTGAGGGCGTGAATTTTAGGCAGATGGCGTTAAGTCCCCGAATCTTTTCATCGCGGTCGGTCACTTCCTCCGCTTTTCCGCGTATCACCGCGGATTCGTAGTATACGGTGAACTTGTCCTCGGCGTTATGGACATTTACTGCGCAGGTAATGCATACATCGGGGTGCTTTCGCAGGATATCAATTTTTGTGCCTTCCTCCGCACAGTGGAAATAGATATATTCCCCGTCCCGCGCAAGGGACATGGGCAGACAGTAAGGGAGACCCTTCTCATCGGTCATTGACATAACAGCATACTCGCAGCTGTCGAACACTTTGAGTGCAAATTCTTCGGACATTTCACGGTCTTTTCTTCTCATAGCTATCAGCGCTCCTTTTCTTCGGATATTATATCACATATTCGGGGAGATGTCAATTATGATATGCGGATATCGTCAGAAAATGGCGGCAGATTTCTGTGAAAATATCATCAAAAGCTATTGACAAAACCGTGGGAATGTGTTATAATAAGATACTTGCAAAGGAAGGAGGATGTGCTGTGGCAGACAAGGAAAGCTTTAAGACCATTGCCGAGAACCGCAAGGCAAGACATGATTATTTCATTCTCGAAAGCTATGAAGCGGGCATTGAGCTTGTGGGCACAGAGGTCAAGTCTATCCGCAGAGGCGGAGTGAATCTCAAGGACAGCTGGTGCTCCATTGAGGACGGCGAGCTTTTTGTCAGAGATATGCACATCTCCCCCTACGACCACGGAAACGTATTCAACCGCGACCCTATGCGCATGAGAAAGCTCCTTCTCCACAAGCGGCAGATAAACACGCTGTTTGGCAAGGTCAAGACCGAGGGACTTACTCTCATTCCGATATCCATGTACTTCAAGGGCTCGAGGGTCAAGGTGCAGGTGGGACTCTGCAAGGGCAAGAAGCTCCACGACAAGCGCGACGATCTGGCGGCAAGGGCTGCTAAGCGCGACATCGAACGGGCTTTAAAGGACAGGAACAGGGACTGATCTCTCCGCAGAAGCGCCCTGATATGGGGATGTAAAGGTTTCGACGGGGATCGTGAAGCAGGATAAGCGAGCAGAGGAGCGCACTCTCTTTAAACGGCGTACGTTTTATAATTAGACGACAACAATAATTATGCATTAGCTGCCTAAGTGCAGCTCGTCTGCCCCGCAGTACCGCGGGCGGGTGTCAGGCGTCGACAGCGGTGAACGTCAGAGGAAATTGTCTGCGGTCTTCTGATGCAACAGCAGACTACCGAAATTAAGGGCGTGTTTATCTGCCTTTAGTCGAGGGAAGCTTCAATGATAAACTACGCTCGTAGAAGGTCGTGTGGATCGGTTTTCGGACACGGGTTCGATTCCCGTCATCTCCACCAAACTTAAACCGCCTATGTACGTGATTTGCGTACATAGGCGGTTTTTTGTGGCAAGGGATGTGGCATACCTATCCATATCTTCCATAATCTTTGCATTGACACTTTGTAACCGTTTTGTTATAATTTAAATATCCCAAGGAGATATCGCCATGGGAAATAACAAAAGGAGGCAAACAAACATGTGCAGCATTTTCGCATCTCTCTGCGAGATACTTAAGTCTATCTGCTTCTACTGCTAAGCGGGGATACATAATATAGGCGACATACCCTTCAGCCCGGAGAATATCCGGGCTGATTTATTTATGACTTTGTGAATGTGAAATATTATGAAAGCACTTGATTTTTGCGGCGGTTTGTAATATAATAAAGTCAGAAAGGGGCGATATTTATGAGTACACGTGAACTTGCATACAGTATTTTTGACCGTCTTACCGATGAACAGCTTGAAGGCTTTGTTTTAATGTTCCGCAATGCTGTGCCCACCGATGATAAGCTCAGTCCCGAAACCTCTGCCGCAATTGAAGAATGTGAACGCATGCTTGCCGATCCCAATACCGTAACATATTCTGTGGAGGAAGCTCTCAAGGAGCTGAAATCATGAGATATAATGTTATTTGGTCATCGCAGTTCAAAAAGGATTATAAGCTTGCAATGAAACGTCATTACAACATTGAGACTCTTGACGAAATAATTGTCAAACTTTCCTGTGGTGAGGAATTGCCGCCTAAAAATAAAGATCATGAATTAGTCGGGAACCGGAACGGGTATCGCGAATGTCATATTCAGCCGGACTGGCTGCTGATATACAAGATCGAACGGGATATTCTTGTTCTTACGCTATCGAGAACAGGTACGCACAGCGATCTGTTTGAAAAATAGGGCTGCTGATGAAAAGGATTTTTATGCCGTGCGGCTTATCATAACCGAAAAACAAGCCTTGACATACAATCAAAAATATAGTATAATAAAAGCGGTCGGACAGATATCCGACCGCCTGTTATTTAACAAACAGATCTAATTACTCAACGATAAACTGCTTGATTCTTCCGAAAAACTCTTCTGCGTCATCTGTCTGTGCTTCGAGCTGAATGGGCTTGGAAAGGTCTAAGCTGAAAATACCCATGATAGACTTTGCGTCTACTGCGTATCTTCCCGAAATAAGGTCAACATCGTAATCGCAGAGGGTAACCTCCGATACAAATTCCTTAACATCGTTGATAGTAGAGAGCATTATTGTTGCCTTGTTTTTCATAAAAAATCCTCCTGACATAAAAGCGTATATGCGCTTTCTCCCATATTTGCTAATGTGTTCCATTAACATGATTTTATTATATCATCATTTTTTCGTCAAGTCAAGAAATTTCGGGATTTTTTTGAAATAATCGGCCGTTTGGACAATGCAGACAATTTTCAACATAATTTTTTATCTATTTTCACAAAGGAACAGCTTATGCGTATTTATTTTATGACCTTCGGCTGCAAGGTCAATCTTTACGAGACCGCAGCTATGGAGGGTATGTTCGCCGAAAGGGGATATGTCCTCTCCGACAGACCCGATGACGCCGATATCTGCGTTATCAACAGCTGCACCGTCACCTCCGAGAGCGACAACAAAGCGGGACAGGCGCTCAGACGGCTCCGCAGGCTCCGTCCCGACGCGGTGATAGCCGTGACGGGCTGCTATCCGCAGGCGCTGCCCGAAGCGGAGAAAATGCTCCCCGAAGCGGATATAGTCACAGGCACCAAGGACCGCTCCCGTCTTCCCGACCTTGTGGAGGATTTCCTCGATAAGCGCACCCGCACCGTATATATCCCCGAATACGGGCTCCGTGACGAGTTTGAGAAGATGTCCTGCACCGCTATTCCCGGGCATACCCGCGCATTCCTGAAAATACAGGACGGCTGCGACAGGTTCTGCTCCTACTGCATGATACCCTACTCGCGGGGACGTATCCGCTCAAAGGCTCCCGATGACCTGCGCTCCGAGGCGGAGGCTCTCGCAAAAGCGGGCTACTCCGAGCTTGTGCTTACGGGGATAAATCTTGCGTTTTACGGCGCGGAGTTCGGCATGAACTTAGCGGACGCGGTGGAGATATGCAATGGAATAGACGGCATTAAGCGGATAAGGCTCGGCTCCCTTGAGCCCGAAATGATGACCGACAGCGTCCTTGACCGACTTTCCGCCTGTGAAAAGCTCTGCCCGAGCTTTCATCTGTCGCTGCAAAGCGGCTGCGCAAAGACGCTCAAAGCCATGAACAGGCGATACACTCCCGAGGAATATTTCTCCCTCGCCGAAAAGCTGCGGGCGCGGTTTGCGGACTGCTCCATCACCACCGACGTGATGACGGGCTTTCCCGGGGAGACCGAGGAGGACTTCATCGAATCCTACGAGTTCGTGAAGAGAATGAGATTTGCGGATATCCACGTATTTCCGTACTCTGTCCGCAGAGGAACAAGGGCGGAGAAAATGCCCTGTCAGATTGACGGCGGCACAAAGCATCGCCGTGCGGAGAAGATGTCCGCTCTGGGCAGGGAAATGCGCAGGGAATTTCTTGAAAGTCAGCTGGGAAGGACCTGTCCCGTGCTGTTTGAACGTGAAAAAAACGACGGTTTTCACGGCGGATATGCGCCGAATTATACTTTTATTAAAATTTTAACAAAAAATTCAGAAAAAAGTTTGCGAAATATGGTTTTTTATGTTACAATAGATAAGATAGGGGACGACTGCTGCTTCGGTTATATTGAAGACGGCAGAGATCCCGACGTAAGCGGTATATCCGCAGAGAATTTATAAAAGAGGGGCGTTTGGATAAAATGTCAGTTTATCGCATTTATGCAGAAAAGAAGCCGGAATTTGCCGTTTCGGCGAAGTCCGTTCTCAGCGACCTGAGAACTGCTCTCCGTATCGAGGGACTTCAGAATGTACGTATTCTCAACCGCTATGATGCAGAGGGGCTTTCCGAAGAGGATTTCCGCCTTGCTATGGGTACGGTCTTCTCCGAGCCTGCTGTGGACTATGTGTATTCGGAGCTTCCCGAGCTTGAAGCCGACAGCAGGGTATTCGCCGTTGAATATCTTCCCGGACAGTTCGACCAGAGAGCCGATTCCTGCGAACAGTGCATTCAGATACTCACCCAGGGCAAGCGCTGCAGAGTGAGAAACGCACGCGTATATATCTTAGAGGGCAGGATATCCGACAGCGCCTTCGAAAGGATAAAGAGCTACATCATCAATCCCGTGGAGAGCCGCGAGGCAGCACTGGACAAGGCTGATACTCTTGAAGTAAAGTACGATATCCCCACCGAGGTGGCTGTTATCGACGGATTTATTGACCTTGACGAGGAACAGCTGCAGGAATTCATCGCGAAGTACGGTCTTGCTATGGATCTTGACGATATCAAGTTCTGTCAGAGCTATTTCAAGGACAAGGAAAACCGCTGCCCCACTATCACCGAGATAAGAATGATAGATACCTACTGGTCCGACCACTGCCGTCATACCACCTTCTCCACTATCATCGACGACGCCAACATCACCGCCGACTACATCAGAAAGACCTTCGAGGATTACAAGAAGGTACGAGAAGAACTGGGCAGAGGAAACAAGCCTATCACTCTCATGGATATCGCAACTATCGCTCCCAAGAAGCTGAAAAAGGACGGCATACTTACCGATATGGACGAGTCCGAGGAGATCAACGCATGCTCCGTCAAGATAAAGGTGGACGTGGACGGCGAGCTTCAGGACTGGCTCCTTATGTTCAAGAACGAAACACATAATCACCCCACAGAGATCGAGCCATTCGGCGGCGCGGCTACCTGCCTCGGCGGAGCTATCCGCGACCCGCTTTCGGGACGTTCCTACGTATATCAGGCAATGCGCGTAACAGGCGCTGCCAATCCGCTGGTTCCCGTGGACGATACCATCCACGGAAAGCTTCCCCAGAGAAAGATAACCGTGGGCGCAGCCAACGGCTACAGCTCCTACGGCAATCAGATAGGTCTTGCAACGGGTCATGTTGCCGAGGTATATCACCCCGGCTTTGTGGCAAAGAGACTGGAGATCGGCGCAGTTATCGGCGCTGCTCCCGCTGAAAATGTTGTAAGAGAAACTCCCGAGCCCGGCGATGTTATCATTCTTCTCGGCGGACGCACGGGACGTGACGGCTGCGGCGGCGCAACAGGCTCCTCCAAGTCTCACACCGAAAGCTCCCTGACAAGCTGCGGCGCAGAGGTACAGAAGGGTAATCCTCCCGAGGAGAGAAAGCTCCAGAGACTGTTCCGCGATCCCGAGGTGACTCACATGATAAAGCGCTGCAACGACTTCGGCGCAGGCGGCGTGTCCGTTGCTATTGGCGAGCTTACCGACGGTCTTACTATCGACCTGAACGCTGTTCCCAAGAAGTATGACGGTCTGGACGGCACCGAGCTTGCTATCTCCGAGTCACAGGAGAGAATGGCTGTTGTCGTAAGAGCAGCCGACGCTGACAGGTTCATCAAGGCAGCCGAAAAGGAAAACCTCGAAGCTACCAAGGTGGCAGATGTTGAAGCGGAGCCCAGACTGAAAATGACATGGAACGGCAAGACTATCGTTGACCTTTCCAGAGAATTCTTAAACAGCAACGGCGCAGAAAAGCATACCGACGTAAATGTGACCGTGCCCGTAACTACGCAGATAAAGGAATATGCCGACTGTGAGGAGAGCTGGTCTACGCTGATGTCCTCGCTGAACGTATGCTCACAGAAGGGTCTCGTTGAGCGGTTTGACTCCACTATCGGAGCAGGCACCGTACTTATGCCCTATGCGGGTAAATATCAGCTGACTCCCACACAGGCAATGGCTGCCAAGATACCCGTACTCAAGGGAGAGACTACCACCGCTTCTATCATGGCGTGGGGCTTCAATCCCTATCTCTCCGACAAGAGCCCATATCACGGAGCTATTGCCGCAGTTATCGAATCTATCGCAAAGGTGGTCGCAGCAGGCGGCTCCTACAAGCACTGCTGGCTGACATTCCAGGAATTCTTCGAGAGAACGCAGAACAATCCTACCCGCTGGGGCAAGCCCTTCTCCGCACTTCTCGGCGCATATAAGGCACAGCTGGAGCTGGGCTGCGGTGCTATCGGCGGAAAGGATTCCATGTCGGGTACCTTTGAGAACATCGATGTTCCCGCTACACTGGTATCCTTTGCGGTATCTACCGCAAACAGCGGAAAAATTCTTTCGGGCGAGTTCAAGAAGCCCGGCAACAAGGTAATTCTCATCACTCCCAAGTATGATGAAAATAATCTTCCCGTATTTGACAGCATAAAGGAATGCTTTGAAAAGGTTGAAAAGCTTATCGCCGACAAGACCGCACTGTCGGTATGGGCTGTGGGCTTCGGAGGCGTTGCCGAGGCAGTGGCTAAGATGTCCCTCGGAAACAGAGTGGGCTTTAAATTCTCAAAGAAGCTTGACACCGATACGCTGTTCTATTCAAAGTACGGCTCCTTCGTTATTGAGCTGGACGGAGACCCCTTCACCGTTGAGAATGTCATCGGTGAGACTATCCCCGAGTATATAATCGACAACATCACATACAAGGTGAACATGACCGATATCCAGAAGGAGTGGGAGGATCGTCTCGAGCCTATCTTCCCCTGCAACATCGAGACCGAAGACAAGCCCGCAAAGGTATTCACCTACAAGGCGGAGAGCCGCGTAAAGCCTGCTGTTTCTGTGGCAAAGCCCAGAGTGCTTATCCCCGTATTCCCCGGCACAAACTGCGAGTACGACACTGCGAGAGCCTTTGAGCGTGCGGGTGCAGTTCCCGAGATAGTCGTTGTGAAGAATCTCACCCAGTCCGCACTGGAGGACAGCGTTTCCTACTTTGCAAAGCAGGTGAAGAATTCGCAGATAATCATGATACCCGGCGGCTTCAGCGGCGGCGACGAGCCCGAGGGCTCCGGAAAGTTCATCACGGCGTTCTTCCGCAACCCGAGGATAAAGGACGCAGTCACCGATCTGCTTGACAACCGCGACGGACTTATGCTGGGCATCTGCAACGGATTCCAGGCGCTTATCAAGCTGGGTCTTGTGCCTTACGGAAAGATCGTTGACATGAAGAACGATTCGCCTACGCTGACATTCAACACTATCGGACGTCACCAGTCAATGATGGTAAGCACGAGAATTGCTTCCAACAAGTCTCCCTGGCTTGCAGGCTGCGAGACGGGGGATATCCACAAGATCGCAATTTCTCACGGCGAGGGAAGATTCGTTGCTCCCAAGGAGCTTATCAAGGAGCTTGCAGCCAACGGACAGATCGCTACGCAGTACGTCGATCTTGAAGGCGTTCCTTCGATGAATATACGCTACAACCCCAACACGTCCATGGAGGCTATCGAGGGTATCACATCGCCCGACGGAAGAGTCCTCGGAAAGATGGGACACTCCGAGCGTATCGGTAAGGACGTATGCAGCAACGTTCCCGGCGAAAAGGATCAGAAGATCTTTGAAAGCGGCGTGGCTTACTTCAAGTAATATATAAATGAATAACGGATAAGCTCCTGCGGCGAACGGGGGAGCTTATCCGTTTTATGTTGTGTGTTGGAAAAGATGCCGAGATATCGGAACATCCCGGACAAACAAAAAACGCTTCCGAAACGGAAGCGTTATCTGGCGGAGAAGGAGGGATTCGAACCCTCGATGCGCTATTAACGCATACACGAGTTCCAGTCGTGCGCCATAAACCGGGCTAGGCGACTTCTCCATGCTTTTGGTTTATTTATCTGTCATCCATCTGACGACTTAATTATTATATCACGGTCGGGAGAAAAAGTCAAGGGATTTTGCGATATTTTATCATACAAAATATTGAAGAATATATGTCACAAAACTGTGCATTATGACGAATAGTAGTATTGTGTATAATACACAATCAAAGAGGATAAATTATCGGAAAAATTGTCACATAAAAATCAAGCAAAACTATTGACATCGGATATCGGATATGATATAATATTAAAGTCAGTAAGACAGCTATCGTATTCTAAAGACAGCAGGTGGCATAAGCCGTAAGTCCTGCCGAGGAAAAGATGCATATACTACGTTTGAAGTTATTGCCCTTTTCCGATGTCGGAAAAGGTTTTTCTTTTTTGAATGGATAGCATAATAAACCTAAGGTGGTGAAATTATTATGCCAAGTGAAAAGATCCTTGAATCCAAAAAGGCAAAGGTAGAAAAGCTTACCGAAACCATCAAGAGCTCCTGCGCAGGCGTTCTCGTTGATTACAAGGGTATCACCGTTGAGGAGGATACCAAGCTCAGAAAGGAGCTTCGTGAGGCAGGCGTTACCTACTTTGTAGAAAAGAACACAATGCTCCGCTTTGCGTTCAAGAATGCAGGCTTTGACGGTCTCTGCGACGTTCTCGAGGGCACAACAGCTCTCGCAGTTTCCGAGAACGATCAGACTGCTCCCGCTCGTATTCTCGGTAAGTTCGCCGAGGAACACGACGACAAGTTCAACCTGAAGGCAGGTTTCGTAGACGGTGAGATCT
Source organism: Oscillospiraceae bacterium (assembly GCA_022768245.1). Classification (GTDB taxonomy): domain Bacteria; phylum Bacillota; class Clostridia; order Oscillospirales; family Ruminococcaceae; genus RGIG4694. The sequence goes on along the minus strand of JALEMR010000054.1, from coordinate 18,536 downwards.
ACGACGAAAAGGGCGTTACCGCTCTTTCCAAGATCCCTTCCAAGGACGTTCTTCTTGCACAGCTCGTTGGTTCTCTCCAGGGACCCATGCAGAAGCTGGCTGCTACTCTCAAGGCAGTTGCAGACAAGAAGGCAGAAGAAGGCGCTGCATAATTTCGGCTGTTGCCGCATAGCAGCTTAAAAACAAAATATTTTATAAAGGAGATTATTATCATGGCATCTGAAAAGATCACAAATATGATTGAAGAAATCAAGACCCTCTCTGTTCTTGAGCTTTCCGAGCTCGTAGACGCTATCCAGGAGGAATTCGGCGTAACAGCAGCTATCGCTGTTGCAGGCGGCACAGGCACTTCTGCTCCCGCAGAGGCTGAGAAGACTGAGTTCGACGTTGTTCTCGCTTCCTTCGGTGAGAAGAAGATGGACGTTATCAAGGCTGTTAAGGACGCTTGCGGTCTTTCCCTTAAGGAAGCTAAGGAGCTCGTTGAGTCTGCTCCTAAGGCTCTCAAGGAAGGCGCTCCCAAGGCTGAGGCTGAGGAGCTCAAGGCTAAGCTCGAAGCTGCAGGCGCTACAATCGAACTCAAGTAATTCGATTTACGTAAAAGCTTTAACGGACTGTCACGGTTATCCGCGGCAGTCCGTTTTTTATGTATGTGAGCGTATCGCTTTTCTTTCCGATATTTTGTGGTCGGAGACGAGCAGATAGTACACGAACGCCGCAGCTGATATCTGGAGCGATACGGCGGCAGTGCTTTCTGTTTCGGGGAGAAGCTTTCCCATTATCACACCGCAGGTACAGCATATCGCCGATACTGTCAGCGGTCGGAATATGTAGTCCCACAGCTTAAAGGGCGCATGAGACGTTCTGCATACCACGATTATCCGCACTATATTGCTGGCGCAGTTGCTTGCATAGTAGGAGATTATCACCCCGTAGAAGCCGTATATACCCACGAATATTATCACGCAGCTTATGCGGATAATATATTCTGCAAGGGAATTTATCGTGCAGAAATTCTGCCGTCCCATGCCCTTCAGTATGCCCTCGAGGATTATTTCAAGGTATATAAACGGTATCACGGGAGCAAGTATTTTCAGCGATTGTCCCACAAGACTGTCCGAGGGACAGATGATATGCCCCGCTCTCTCACCGAATACAAGGAACAGCCCCGCGATGAAAAAGGAATAGGAAAAGGCTTTTTTGAAGCTGTTATGTACAAGCTCACGGGGACGTTTCCCGCCCGACTTCATCGCGGCGGCGGCTTCTGGTATCATAATGTTGGACATGCTCGCCATGGCTGCCGACGGGAAGAATACCGCAGGGATTATCATTGCTTCGAACATGCCGTACTGGGACAGCGCCGTGTCCGACGAGGAGCTGTATTTTAACAGCGCCGCAGGGACTATCGCTTCGTTGGCGGCGGACATTATCATCTGGACATAGCCGCTCAGCACAATGGGCAGGTTCATTTTCATGTACATTTTTCCGCTTGACATTACCGGTTTTTCTGCCGCGGGGAAGCAGTCGTTTTTCATGCTCGAAGCAAATCTGAACAGATACAGAAAAAAGCTGAACACCTCGCCTGCGCAGACCGACGAGGCGGTTATCACGTAGAAATTCATCTTCGGGAACAGCATGAGAAGCGTTCCCATACAGAGCCATTTGAAGATGAATTCGGAGAAGTCTCCCCACATTGGGACCTTTATCCGCCGAAGCCCATGGAAATATCCCTTGATGCAGGACCCCGCCGCCGCAGGAATGAGCGAAAAGGACAGTATCCGCACCGCTTTTCCTAAGTCGGGATATTTCAGGATGTCCACCGCTATGGTATCGGACAGCAGATAGGATATGGCTGCAAAGGTTCCCGACAGCAGCGCAGAAAAGGTCAGACTGTATCTCATTACACGTCTGATATCTCCTCCGCCCTCGGTCTCTTCCGAGATGAAACGGCTTGTACTTACGAAGATATTGCCGTTGGCAAGTATCATTATGCAGCTGAAAAATGAGAATATCAGCGACATGACTCCCACTGCGGCAGTGCCCGCAGTTTCGGAAAGCTTCGCGTTGAAGAATATCCCCAGCGCCTGCAGTATCATCGACAGTACCGTCAGCAGGACTGTGTCCCTGGTTACGGCGTCATATCTGTCGGAGCATATCTTTTTGTTCATATTTACCGCCTTTTCCGGACAGCCCGATGTGATGCCGGTCCGCAAAAGCTGTCCGAGGGGCTGTTCTTGTATTTTTATACAAAAATTTCACAATAAACTATTGTTGTTTTGCGTTTTACGGGGTTGCTATTTTGGGGAAAATGTTATATAATATTATATGTATGGGATAATGTTAAAATTACTATATCCTTAAACAGATGATATGAACGGAGGTACTGCCATGACTAAGGCAGATCGGTTTTATAATGATATAAAGAACAAGAGGATAGCTTTCATCGGCGTGGGCGTAAGTCACTGCGACCTGATAAAGCTTTTCCTGAAAAAGGGACTGGATGTCACTCTCTGCGATAAAAAGACCGCGGAGCAGCTGGGCGATGTGTACGGCGAGCTTGCGGCTGCGGGCTGCAGGTTCTCGCTGGGGGAGAACTATCTGGACGAGATATATAACTGCGATATCGTGTTCCGCACTCCCGGAATGTATTTTTTAAGCCCCGCTCTCGACAAGGCAAGACGAATGGGCATTGCCGTCACTTCCGAAATGGAGGTATTCTTCGACCTATGCCCCTGTAAGATCATCGGCATTACGGGCACCGACGGCAAGACCACCACAACAACGGTCATCTCCGAAATGCTTGCACGGAGCGGCAGGACTGTCCACAAGGGCGGAAATATCGGAAGAGCGCTGCTTCCCATAGTTGAGGATATACAGCCCGACGACGTGGCTGTTGTGGAGCTTTCCAGCTTCCAGCTCATCAGCATGAGAAGATCTCCCGATTATGCGCTTATCACCAACATCTACCCCGATCATCTGAACGTCCACAGCGGCATGGAGGAATATATCGGCGCAAAGAAAAATCTCATTATCCACCAGAACGCATTCTCGAAGACCGTCCTCAACATGGACAACGCCGAAACGGAAAAGCTTGCTTCCGATGTGAGAGGAAAGCTTCTCATGTTCAGTCTGCGGGATATCCCCGAGAGGGGAACGTTCCTCGACAGGGAAGGGTATCTTTGTTATGCGGACGGCGAGCATACCGAGCGGCTCTTCCACAAGGATAAGATAAAAATACCCGGCATGCACAACGTGGAGAATTATCTTGCCGCCTGCGCTCTGCTGTACGGCGAGGTCTCGCCCGAGGCTATGCTCGAAACGGCGGAAAATTTCGGCGGCGTGGAACACAGGATAGAGTATGTCCGCACCGTTGACGGGGTAAAATATTATAATGACAGCATAGCTACCAGTCCCGTTGCGGTCACCGCCGGACTTAACGCCTTCGAACAGAGGCTTATCGTAATCGCGGGCGGCTCTGATAAGCAGCTTGATTACAGTCTCCTTGCAAAGCCTATGAACGAAAAGGTGAAGGTACTTATCCTCTGCGGAGATACGGCGGATAAGATAGAAGCGGCTGTCAGGGCTTACGAGGGGTATTCCGAGGAAAACTGCCGCATTATCAGAACGGATTCCATGGAGGAAGCGGTCAGGACTGCACAGGCAAACGCCGTAAGCGGAGATATAGTTACCCTTTCTCCCGCCAGCGCCAGCTTCGACAGATACAAGAACTTTGAGGAGCGGGGCAGGCATTATAAATCAATAGTAAACAGCTTATAACGATAGGAATGATAAAATGGACCTGACAGAAACGATATTTGAGCTTTCCCGCATGGGCGGCGCTTCGGGGCAGGAAGGCTCCGTGGCGGAGTTTCTTGCGGATAAGCTCCGCGAATATACGGACAATGTAAGAATAAAAAACGGCAGCGTTATCGCCGAGATGGGTACTTTGGACGAGAATGCTCCCAAAATAGTGCTGGACGCTCACACCGACCGGATAGGCTTTATTGTCACCTCCGTCTGCGGGGACGGCTTTCTTAAGGTGCATAATCTGGGCGGCATAGATATGCGCATTTTATCGGCGCAGAGAGTTATTATTCACGGCAAAAAGGACGTGAAGGGCGTTATTTGCTCAATTCCGCCACATTTGAGAAGCAAGAAGGAGGTCCCCGATATCTCGCAGATATACATTGACACGGGACTGTCCGAAGCACAAGCAAAGGATATCATATCCGCAGGGGATACCGTCACCTTTGATACCGAGCCTAAAATGCTGCTGGGCACAAGGATAACGGGAGGCGCTCTCGACGACAGGAGCGGCATTGCAGCCATACTGTACGCGCTCAGCATCACCGACATTTCCGCACTGAAATGCAGGCTTGCCGTGGTTTTCTCCGCACAGGAGGAAGTCGGCGAGCGGGGAGCTGCGGTCTGCGCCTTTGAAGAGGCAGCGGATATCGCCATAGCCGTAGACGTAAGCTTTGCCTATTCCTCGGGAGAAAAGCCAGACAAATGCGGAAAGCTTGGAAAGGGCTGCATGATAGGCTTTGCGCCCACTCTTGACGGGGAGCTTTCCCGCGAATTCGTAAATATCGCAAAGTCGGAGGATATCCCATATCAGCTTGAAGTAATGGGCGGCAACACGGGCACCAACGCCGACAGATATTCCGTCAGCGGCAGCGGTGCAAGAGCAGTTACTCTCTCGATACCGCTGAAATACATGCACACTCCCGCCGAGATGATCGACCTCAACGACGTTATAGGCACGGGAAAGCTTATCTCCGCCTATCTGAAAGGAGCGTGCCGATAATGACAGGAGGCTTTGAAAAGATATTCCGTGAGCTCTGCGAGCTTGACGGCGCAAGCGGCGGTGAAGGCAGGGTAAGAGAATATATTTTAGATAAGATAAAGGACAGCTGCGACAGTATCACGGTAAATCCCTTAGGCTGTATCATCGCCGAGAAAAAAGGCAGAAAGCCCGCAGACAGCAGAGTGATGATATCCGCTCACATGGACGAGGTGGGATTTATCATCACCGATATCCGTTCCGACGGAACGCTGTCCTTCACGGCTGTGGGCGGTATCGACGCGGACGTCTGCGCAGGACGTCAGGTCACTGTCAACGGACTTGACGGAGTTATCGGCACAGTTGCGGTGCACAATCTTTCCGAAGAAAAGCGAAAGAAGCCCGTTTCCTTTGATGACCTCTACATTGACATAGGAGCGGACTCCCGCGAGGAAGCCGAGGAAAATGTTTCCCGCGGCGACTATGCACATTTTGTCTGCGGCTATGAAGTCTCCGAGGAAGGCTTTGTTACCGCAAAGGCTATTGACGACCGCGCAGGCTGTGCCATAATGATAGATATGATAACAAACGATGTTCTTGAACATGACTGCGTGTTCACATTTGTAACCCAGGAAGAGGTCGGACTGCGGGGCTCGCGGACTGCGGCATTCACCGTTGACCCCGATTTCGCAATAGTTCTCGAAGCCACTACAGCAGCTGATATCCCGCTTTCCGAGGGGGACAAGAAATGCTGCTTCTGCGGAAAGGGCGCGGTCATTTCCTACATGGACCGCTCCACTATCTACGACAGGGAGCTGTACGATACAGCCAACCGTCTTGCCGCCGAAAACGATATCCTATGTCAGACCAAGCTTGTTGTGGCAGGCGGAAACGACAGCGGAGCTATCCACATCACAAGGGGAGGTATCCGCACAGCGGCGATATCTGTGCCCTGCAGATATCTGCATTCGCCGTCCTGCACAGCGAAGCTTTCCGATATTGACGCGGTGTATGGGCTTGCAGTGAAGCTTGCCGGGCACTGCGCGGAGCAGAAATGATAACCCGCGCGTACAGCCTTGAGGAGCTGAAGCTGTCCCGCAGCTATTACGGCGGAAAGATATGCTCCTACGCCGAGGCATACGGCTTCGGCTATGACTTCTGCAGGTTTTACAGATGCGACAGCGGGAGCATACTCATAAACAACGCAAACGGAGTATTCGACGGAGAATTTGTCTACGATGAAGAGCTTGACTGCTTTATCCGCTTTTCGGGGATAACGTCCTTTGAAGCGGCATTCGATTATGATATCGAGGGCTTTGACAGGACAGAGAGATATTTCCTGACAGCTCCCGTCACCGAGAGCTTTTCCTATTGTGAAGAGGACTTATCCGTGAACTGCCGCTTAGGCGAGGTCTATGAGATACTGGAAAGCTCCTTCGGAAAAATGGAGCGGGATATCTGGTACGCAGATATGTCCCACAGGATACGCCACGGTGTCAGCAGACTGTTTCTGTACAAAAGCTGCGCTGCGGGAGCGGTGGACTTTGAGTACGGTAATATGGGCTATATCTCGGAGATAGCGGTCTCTCCCGAATCACGGGGACAGGGAGCGGCAGGGGAGCTCCTTAAAATAATTCAGGTATACCTGTTCACCCGAAATATAACGGGCGGACTTTACGCATATAATGATATGCTGCCCTTTTATCTGTACAATGGATATAAAATCACGGGCAGCGGCAGCTATTACACATTGAAAGGAATTTAGATATGGCAGAAATTTTTGACCCGAAGCCCGTTGTCAAGGGCGGATTTGTTATCGAGGACAGAATTTTAAAGCTGGCGGCAAAGGCAGAGGCTGCCTGCGAGTCGGGCTTTCTGGAGATCGACAGAACAGCCCGCTTTAACGGAGAAAAGGTGCTCAAAGCATTCATAGACAACCGCGTCAGCGAGGACTGCATGAACGGCAGCTCGGGCTACGGCTACGGCGACAAGGGCAGAGATGTCCTCGACGCGGTGTTTGCACAGGCAATGGGCGCAGAGGACGCTCTCGTGCGGCATACCTTCGTTTCGGGAACTCATGCGCTGACCTGTGCGCTGTTCGGCATACTCCGCGCAGGAGATACCATGGTATCGCTGACCGGCAGACCCTATGATACTCTTGAAGAGGTCATCGGACTGCGGGGCAGCGGAAATGGCTCTCTTGCCGATTTCGGCGTGAAGTACGACCAGGTGGACCTTCAGCCCGACGGCACTCCCGATGTGGCTGAGATATTCAAGAAGGTCAAGGGCGCAAAGTGCGCGTATATACAGCGTTCCAGAGGATATTCCCTCCGTCCCACACTTACGGTGGATAAAATTGCCGAGATAATCAAGGCGGCAAAGGGCTCCAATCCCGATATCATAGTTATCGTGGATAACTGCTACGGAGAATTTACCGAAAAGACCGAGCCTATCGCCGCAGGAGCTGACCTTATCGTAGGCTCCCTCATCAAGAACCCCGGCGGCGGACTGGCACACACAGGCGGATATATCGCAGGCGGGAAGAAGTACGTGGAGCAGTGCGCGTATCGTCTGACCTGCGTGGGCATGGGAAAAGAGGTAGGCTGTTCGCTTAACGAGAACAAAGCTATGTATCAGGGACTGTTCTTTGCTCCCGACGTGGTGGCAAATGCTCTTAAGACTGCGCTTTTCACAGCGAATATCATGACCATGCTGGGCTTTGAGTGCTATCCCGCGCCCACCGAGAAGCGTGGAGACATCATCACCGCAGTGCTTATGAAGAATCCCGACAACCTGACGGCGTTCATTCAGGGCATACAGAAGGGCTCGCCTGTGGACAGCTTTGTGGCTCCCGAGGCATGGGATATGCCCGGCTATGACAGTCAGGTCATCATGGCTGCGGGTGCGTTCAATAACGGTGCATCTATTGAGCTTTCCGCGGACGCTCCCTTAAGAGAGCCCTACGCCGCATATGTTCAGGGCGGACTTACCTACACCACGGGAAGAATGGGCATACTGCTTGCGCTTCAGGAGATGTTCGACAGAAAGTGCCTTAAGCTTTTCGAGCTGTAACAGTAATGAAAAATTAAAAGCAAAGGAATGATATAAATGCCCGTTGCATCGGCTACGGTCCTTGAAGCTGTACGAGAGCTTTACGACGATCCCGAGAAATTCATATCCATCGCGCTGTCCTGCAATACGGCGGGAGTGGACGCGCGCATCCATGATTGGTTCAGGAAATACCCCGACGGAATATTTGTGACGGAGATAAAACTTGGCGAGGAATATCTGAGAAAAAATCCGCAGGAAGGCTTTGTGAGAGCGATGCTGACCGACGCGTCCATGTGTGAGGGACGGGGACGGGACATCTTCCGCGGAGTCCCCGCCGACAACAGGGAGAAGCTGCTCCGTGAGAAGTACATGGAGGAGTACATCACTCCGAAGGAGCTGAGGCTGACGGTTCCCGATCTGTCGGAGTTTCTTAAGCTGTTCACTCAATACGCGGAGAAGAACAATATCCCTAATGATAAGAGAGAGCGGCAGTTCTACCGCACAGTGTCCTCGGAGCTTAAGGACGCGGCTGTCATCGAGCTGGGCGGAAGCAGCGAGAACGACCATTTATATTATGCCACCAAGGGCGGAATGGTCTACATAATCAATTTTGGCGAGTGGAAATAAATACCATAAATATTACAGAGCGGCTGTATTAGGCAGAGAACCATAAAGAAGTTTTCAAAACTACGGTAAGGACAAATACAGCGGATCAATAAAACAGCTGCCACAGAAAATCGCAAAAAGCGACTCTGTGGCAGCTGTGTTTTTGTAATCTTAAATCAATTGACCTGTCTCTTTCCGAACACACGGTATGCCGATACCGAGAATATCACCGCAGCAATTGCAGCAAAAACAGGCGTGATAATATACGGACGGATCACCAGACCGAATATTTCAAACTGAATACTGTCTATAGTACACCAGAATGCCATCATATTCGAGGGCAGCAGACAGAACAGCTTATACAGCCACACAATATCCTCGGAAACGTTCATCATCATTGGCGCAATAATTATGACGGACATAATAACGATAGTTCCCGAGGGCGTTTTTATTGCTGCGGACAGCAGAGCCGTAAGTGCTGCTGTCATAATGCACGCCGCAAAAACGCTGACAGAATAAAGAAGCGCACATTGTCCCATATTCAGCGGATAGGACATCATCGGCATTTGAAGCTGTATTGCTGCGTTCGCTCCGTCTGTGCCCCATATTGCCATACATTCTGCATATGTAAGCACCGTGAGTATTACGGCTAACCCTGCGGACAAAGTAAGTGCCACAAACAGCTTCGCCCACACAAGCAGGCTTTTTCCGTGCTTTGAGGATAATATCAGTCTGTCAGCGCCGCTTACATATTCTCCCGAAAAAAGCGGTGCGAAAATTATTGCGGCAGCAACAGCCATAATAATTCCGGTGGTGTACATTATCGCAAAAAATCTTGAATATCCCTCGGACACTTCAAAGATTATGGGTTTTTCCACCGCATCATCTGCCGAAAGAACAGACTGCTTTGCCGCATCGCTCATTTTGGTCTGCATTATGGACTGCTCCTGTTTCTGACGGCGAATTTCATAGAATTTATCCGCCTGCTCCTTTGTCATATTCCCGAAGCTTTGGGCGTCAAAACGTTCCGACGATGTATTATAAACGCTGCGGACTATGGAATATATTTCGCTGTATTTTCTTGCGTAATTTTCATATTCCTCGCTGTCGGTATATTTTTCGGCGGAATTATGTTCAAGCTTTGAATACGCTTCGGCTGCCTCCATAATAAGCTCGGTGTCGATAGCACGTCCCGACAGCTCCCTTGCATATTCAAGGTCTGTTTTCATATCGTCATACCGTGATATTACAGGCTCACCGTTACTGTCGTAAACATAGCCGATAATCGTGCCGAACACGCTGAATAAGGACACTGCTGCGGCGAGTATCAGCGTTATTACCGCACCCTTGCGTTTGAAGATCTTTTTGTATTCAAACGATACTAAGTTCCAAAATATATTCATTTTTCCTCCGTCCTTTCCTCTCCGCTGAAATAATATAGATACAGATCCTCAAGGGTCGCTTCTGTATTTACAGCATTTTCACAAGGCTTTTCATCGCACACAAGCCGCAAAAATACGCCGTCAGCCGCATTTCTTGTGTTGATTATCGGAAATTTTTCGGTAAGCATATCGGAAATATCCTGCGGCACAGTGCACTCCCAGACCTTGCCCCTTATCACTCCGATAATTTCATCAAGTGAGCCGCTGTGGATAAGCTGCCCGCTTTTCATTACAAGGATAGTGCCTGCAATATGTTCAATATCCGATACGATATGAGTGGAAAGCAGGATTATCCTGTCCGCACCCATTCGCGAAATAAGATTGCGGAAGCGCACTCTTTCCTTGGGGTCAAGCCCTGCCGTTGGCTCGTCAAGGACAAGTATTTTCGGGTCATTGAGCATTGCCTGTGCGATACCAAGACGCTGCTTCATTCCTCCCGAAAAGGTCTTTATTTTCTTTTTTGCTTCATTTTTCAGCGATACAAGCTCTAAAAGCTCGGCGGTTTTCGCCCTTGCTTTTGCTTTCGGCAGACCCTTCAAAGCGGCAATATACATCATAAAATCCTGCGCCGTAAACTCGGGATAATATCCGAAATCCTGGGGAAGATATCCCAGAACATCACGGTATTCCTCCCGTGAAACGTCGATACCGTCATAGGAAATGCTGCCCGATGTAGGGTCAAGAACGCCGCACATCATTCTCATAAGCGTTGTTTTTCCTGCTCCGTTTGCACCGAGAAGTCCGTAAACGCCTTTTGTAAGGGTTAGGGAAATTCGGTCGCAGGCTATTTTGCTGCCGTAATTTTTTGTTACTCTGTCAAGTGTGAGTTCCATAGTAATTTGCTCCATTCGTTATTTTTTTCAGATTAATAATAATTGCAGCTGCCCCGAAAATGCACAGCATAATGCAGAAATTATTACAGATAGTTTCGGGGATTTCCACCTGGGAGCCCTGCAACAGGATCCCGGATACGCTGACAAAAGCTGCTGTCCCACAGCTGATATATCCGCCCTCCTTACCTTTGAAGCGACTAAATATAGCAAGGGATATTCCGTTTACCAATAGAAAAGGCGTAAGGATATAAATTGCCGAATTTGCTATGCCAACGGGTGTAAATATTCCTGATATGACCGTCAGAGCGGCAATTACCGCAAAGCTTACCCCACCGAGGATAAGCGTTCTTGCACCCGTAAGCAGCGGCAGAGAAAACCTGCACACCCTTTCAAGCTCGGTCATGCCGTATATATTCGAGCGTGATATTTCCGAGGCGGTGAGCATTGCAAGAAAGGGCGTCAGCGAGGATATTATCCACACCGCAGGCAGCCCGATATATGACGGATTTTTCAGCGACATAAAGCATACCGAGAAGACCGAAGCGGCAACTATCACTACCGAAACCACCCACACACGCTTGCGGATATATTTTATCTGGGAAAACACAAACCTTGAAAAGCTTAGCTTTGGATAAGGCATAGCGTTCAGAAATTTTTCTTTTCCCTTTGGCTTTGGGGGAGAAAATGCTTCGCAGAGTTCCTTTTTTATATTCATTTCAATGCTCCTTTCAGCAGCTTTTTCATTTGGCTAAGGGCAGATTTTTCAAGCCGATACACCGCAAAACGGGATATTCCAAGAGTTTCTGCCGTTTCATTCACCGACATTTCTGCAATATACCGCATTACAAGAATTTCCCGATGCTGTTCGTCAAGCTTTTCAAGAGCCGTGCGGACGGCAATTTTTGTATCGCTTTTGTCGGAAAAATCCTCCGATGGATAGTCATCGGAAAGCTCTTCGGTCTGCTTTTGACGAAACATATCCGTACAGAGGTTTTTTGCGATCGTAAAGATATATGCGGCGTTTAAATCGGTATTCTGCGCAAAATATCGAAGAAAGGCTTCCTGGGTAATATCCTCGGCGGAAGCGGAATTTCTCAATCTGTAAAAGCAGTAGCGGTATATTTTGTCGTACAATTCTTCTATCTCCCGTGACACCCGAAAAACCTCCTCTCATAATGTATAACGGATAACTTCGGTGAAATGTGCGGGGATTTTAAAAAAATTCGCCCGATTAGTTGATTCGTTCATATCGGGTCAGATTATTATAAACTCAATCTTTCATCATCTTTTTGGTCAGCCGTCGGCTGACATATTGTTATGGGCTGTTTTGCCCCTAAAACCCGGAAATGGATTTTTTGTAAAATATCGAAATATAGGATTTTCTTAATGCCGATGTGCAGCTATCGTCTGCGAAAAGTAATATTACTTTTCTACGCTTCTCTATTCTGATTGCCAAAATCAAATCCCCAGCTATGCTGGGGAGAATTGAGTAAGACGTGTCGGGCGTGATGACAAAAAACGCCTCCTATGATATAATAACAATGGTGTCGCAAGCCAAAGTAAAAAACAAAGGAGGCGGTCCATAATGGACAATAATAGTTTATCACACACGAGGTGGAATTGTCAATACCACATCGTTTTTATTCCGAAATATCGGAAGAAAGTAATGTACGGAAAAGTACGGGAAGATATGAGAGAGATACTGCGAACCTTATGTCAATACAAAAAGGTTGAGATAATTGAGGGAGCAGTATGTATCGATCACGTTCATATGTGCGTGAGCATACCTCCGAAGCTGAGCGTATCGGAATTTGTCGGATACCTGAAAGGGAAATCGGCATTGATGATACACGACAGAAATCCAGAAATGACAAACAAATGGAACAGAGAGTTTTGGGCAAGAGGTTACTATTTCAAGCGGTGGTCATGACTTCGGGAGCGGTTTCTTTTGGTCAAAACATTTCTTTTAGAATTGCTTTGTAGGTTTTATCATCAACTTCAATTAGGCTGCGCTGGTTATCACTCCATGTAATCGCCAAAGTGTATGTCCCTTTGTTTTTCCGGAGATTCCACCAGCTATCATTCCAACCGGACCGAGCAGAGCTCCACCTACTGCTCCCCTTGCCAAACTGCTTCCGAGAGATTTGCGATGTTCTTCGGTCACCTGATCGCAAGATGTGACATAGTTTTTATCAATTGGAATTCCATTGATTGATGCTTTGCCAAATAACAAAGCTACCGATGTGCCTTTATACGCACCAGAAATAACAGTGTTTATGAAATATACCTCTAAATTTATAATAAACGGAAACCCGTTTTTACTGTCTGCGAACAGGAACGGATATTATTCAACATAATATCCAAGAACTTTTCCGAATACATAAAAAGAATCGTATTCGTATACGTGAATAGTTGAATATTTTGGATTGATTGAAGCAAGACCATCCGGCTGATAAATTTTACAGAATGGCTCTCCGTTCAAAACAGCTATCACCACATCTCCGAATGAGATGTCCTGAGTTTCTTTGACCCAAACAAGGCATCCGTTCGGATATTTAGGCTCCATGCTGTCACCATTTATATATATACCGCAATCAGCGTTTGAGGGAACATCCGTTTGAGGGAATGCTCTGATGGTATATTTATTGTCATTAACGAAAAGAGTGGAAACACCTGCTCCGGCAGCAACATCATAGATCTTGATGTTAGTAGTTACCGAGATGAGCTTTTTCTGCCTGCATTGCTCTTCGTACATCTCAACCATTGCGGCAGCTCTTCCGATGAGCCGCTGGTTCTCCGGTTCGGGAAGTTTCTTATAATATGTTAAAAGCTCTTGCTCGTCATCTGATAATGACGGGCTTTTTTCTTTTCCGGTAAGCAAATAATCAGTTGATACTCCAAGGAAATCCGCAATTGCGGATATATTTTCAGCAGCAGGATTTGTTCCTTTTTTCTTCCAATCCGAAATAGCGGATTCAGAAATACCTGTTCTAACAGCTAAGTCTTTTTGTTTGAGCTTTTTTTCCTTTAAAATCGAAAAAATTCTTTGTGAAATTGTCATAAAAAAGACATCCAGATAAAAGCAATTTGAATAAAAATTAAGAAATACGGATTATATTCTTAGCAAATTAAGTATACGGATTATAATTAACATGAGGTTAAACCTCAAGGCGCAGTTATCCAAAATAAGTATAACACAGGGCGGAAGTCCTGTCAATGGAAAGGTGGAAATTAATTGAAAAAGCTCATGGACAAACATACAGAACAAGTACATACCGCCCTTAAGGCTCTGGGCGTGAATGGAAAATTTTCCGCTCGTGAAATCATCGCAGGAGATACAAGCCGTCTGGTCGTAAACGTGAACGGCAGGAGCTTCGGTATTTTTGACACTATCAGAAATACCTTTGTGGATTGAGGTGATAATCTATGCTGAACACAATCGGGAGGAACATCCGGACTACACGGGAGCGGCTGGGCATGGAACAGCAGGAGCTCGCCGGAAAAATCGGATTGACATCTGCATTACTCAGCAATATTGAGCGCGGGAAAAATCTTCCTAAGACCCAGAACCTTATTAAGATTGCACAGGCTCTCGGTGTTACCGCCGAAGAGCTGATGAAGGGGGTGAGCTGATATGAGAATGTCCCTTGACATGTGCGCAAGGCGTGCAGCCGAGTTACATATGAGCTACGGGCAGTACATGGCAAGCCCACAGCACAGAGAAGATATGTATCGTTACGGTGCAATGGCTGAGCCTTTTTCCAAACCTAAAAGGCGTAATTACCCAAGGATCGCACTGCTTAGCATTTATGATATGCAGGAGCTTCTTCCCAAGCTGCGATTCAAAGCCCAGATCAATAAGATCTGGAGAAAGATATAATATAAAGGAGAGAACGAAAATGCCAATCACATCAATAATTTGCATGGCTGCTGTATAAACACCGTTGCCAAAGCTATCATTGATATAGCATACGAAAACAAGGATTTCGTGTGCGGACAGTGTATCAGAACCGCCCGGACACTTTTCGCAATCATGGATAGATATGCACGGGAAGAAGATACTATAACCGTTATCGAGCAGTTTGCATACATAACGGGAATATCGCTTACTGGAGATTAGCCGAAACGGAGCTTCTGCTCCGTCTGCAGGGAATTACCGCCCTGTACCGATGATGGCAGGTCGTGAAAAGAGGTGAGAACCATGACGATCACGGAATTTCGCTGCGAGATGATCTTTCATGCAGTGGGTGCTGGGAAGGCTCTTTGCGAAGTCACCATGAACGAGGACGTAAAAAAAGAGCCCGAACAGGTCAGGAAGAATGTCTCAACCATTCTTACGCTCCTGACCGAAACGGAAGAATTCCTCAAGGAATTCAGCCCCATGCACGTTCAAAGCTCCGATAAATAGTATATCAGAGTTTTGGATAATCTTCAATGCTTTACATAAAAATTCGGCAGAATCACCAAAAAGAAAGGGGGACGGATATGGAGTATCTGACAGTCAAAGAATATGCCGAGCTTAAGGGCTGCTCCGAACGATATGTCAAAAAGATTGCTCAGGATGGCAAACTATCGGCAGAGAAAACCATAAACGACAAAGGGAGACCAAAGTATTTGATTCCCTTATCTGCATTGTCCGAAGACCTTAAGGTCAAGTATTACAAAAAAATGGGCAAATGCATGGGACTTCCGCCGGAGCTTAAAGAAGAGCCGTTAAAACAGTCTTCAAAGCCTGTTAAAACCGCTCCAAAAAGCTGGACGAATACACCGCAGATGAACGGCAGCAGATAGCCTTCTGGAGCAATATTCTGCAGGAATGGCAGGCAGTCCGAACCAAATACAAGAGCAAGACCGAAGCCGATCCGCTGTTCTGCGCCATGATCAAGCTTGAATATCCGGATATATGTATCAGTGAGGACATTCTTTATCGAAAGTATAACGCTTATTTAAATCACGACCTGGACGGTCTGATCGACAAGCGCGGTGGCTGGAACAGAGGGCAATGCTGTATCGACACAAACGTATTCGGAATATTCACGAGCTATTACCTTACATCGCATAAGCTTTCAGTAGAAAACTGCTACAACAAAACAATTGCGGTCTGTCGTGAGTATTATCCGGAGCTTGTAAGCGGGATCCCTAGTTCTCAGACATTCCGCCGAGCGGTCAAAAAGACGATACCGGAATGTATAATCGCATACTCCCGTGAAGGTGAAAAAGCATTTCTTGACAGGTATCTCGAATATGTGGAGCGTGATATGCGGAAACTGAAATGCAACGACATCTGGATCGCCGACAATCACACGCTTGATTTCTTTTCTTTATCCGATAGCGGTGAGGTACACAGACCTTCAATCACAACTTATCAGGACGCTAAAAGCGGCAGAATGAAGCTATCCTCTCGGGAGATGTGGAGTTCCGAACTTCGGACAAGGAAAACCTCAGACTGCTCATGAGACGTACC
The DNA here is from genome assembly GCA_022768245.1 of Oscillospiraceae bacterium. Taxonomy (GTDB): domain Bacteria; phylum Bacillota; class Clostridia; order Oscillospirales; family Ruminococcaceae; genus RGIG4694. The sequence continues at coordinate 2,360 of JALEMR010000054.1, read as the reverse complement.
ACAAAGGCACAGAAGATCAAGCGGAACGGTGTATTTATCGAATGGGCAGGGAGAAAGATATGGTACAAAAATGACGAGACCGTTTTTCATATCAGCAAGGACAAGGAGGTCTATGTCAGATTTGATCCTGCCGATCTGTCGGAAGTTCAGGTCTATGACAAGGACACGGGAAAATATTTGCATACATATCCCTGTGCGGAGTACCTCGATCTCCCGTTCATCGGAGCAAAAGAGGAAGATATACAGACTGCAATGCGCAGTCAGGCAAAAACAAGGAAATCTGTCAAAAATCAGCTTGACGAATACAGGCAGTTCGATTCTGTATCTCTTCTTAAGGCGGAGCTTCTCAGAGCTGAGCAGAACTCGGCAGGGTATGAGATAGCAAAGCCCGCTGCATTTACGCCGGTAATGGCGTCCGAAAACGAAGGAAACAGCATGAAAATATCAAGGATCGAATTTGCGGACATAAAGAAGATCAATGATGTTATCGAAAAATCGAAAGGAGCATAATTATTATGGATTTATTTCAAAAATACAAGGCACTTGAAATTGAATTCGGAGAAAAGGGAGCGGCTATCCTCGCAGGTTTACAGTCGGATGAGCAGAAAGCAAAGGCTCTCAGCGGTTCGGGTAAGTATTCCGAGAGTCTTGAAAGGTTCTTTGCCGGACGTGATACGGCGTATTCTACATACAGTGAGGAGCAGTGCGATCTGCTGAAAAAGCTTGAACAGTTTATCATATCCAGCGGAAGTGCAGGAAAAGCTGTAAAGGCTCTTGGAGTATCGGCAAGCGTATTGTCGGGAATTCGAAACTGCAGCTACAACGGTAACACCGAGGACTTTTTTGAAAGCTTCAAGACCTATTCGGAGCTTAAGAAGGAAAAAAAGGAAACAAAAATCTACAAGGACATAGAATATGCGCCCACATCAATTTCCGAGACCATATATCAGACCCTTAGAAGCGTACATCTTAACGGAGAATGTGAGATAATCACAGGAGATGCGGGTATAGGAAAAACAAGAAGCGTGCGTAAATACACGTCGGATTACGCAAGAAACACAATTTCCATAACCCCGACATATGCCGACAGCTCGGTAAAGGGAGTATTAATGCTGCTGGCTGACAGCCTCGGTATAAGCGGCGTTAGTAATCTCAATGCTTTGCACAGAGCGGTATGCAGTAAGCTCCATGACGGAATGCTGATAATTGTTGACGAGGCGCAGCATCTCAGCTTCAGAGCTATAGACCATTTAAGGACCATATCGACGAGTTTCACTGAAAACGGCGAAACTCTCGGCATAGCGTTCATAGGAAATCCCTCACTTAAGAAGCATTTTACAGACAAAAAGCTCGGCGAATCGGGACAGGTATGGGACAGAGCAGGGTTCCGCCCCGAGTTTCATTCGGAAGATGTAAAGTATGAGGATATAAAGCTCCTGTTCCCTGAATTGGCGGCGGAGAAAAAAGAAGCCGAGCTTAAATTCCTGCTTGCGATCTCCCAGACTAACGATGAAGGAATAAGAAGAGCAGTCATTTTCTACAAAAACGCCTATAACAGCAATAACGGCAGTGTTACAATAGATTATCTTGCAAGTCTTGCAACAACGGCAAATGCGAGAATTCCCAATCTGAGCAATGTGCTTAAGCGTATAAAAGATGAATGCTCTAAGTAAAAATCAAGGGAGCCTGACCGCTCCCGCCCTAATGCGGCTCCGAGATCGGAACTGTGACCAGCCAGTGTAAACGCAGAGTCGGGCAGCAAAAATATACAATATACATGGAGGTATTTATTATGGCAAAGGCTAAGATCAAGAAGATCAACCACGCGGAAATGCTTGAGAAGATCCGTGCATACAAGTCGCTCAACAGCTCAAAAGAAGCTATTGAAAAAGAGCTTGAACAGTGCAAGAATTACATCATAGATGTGATGACCACACATAACCTTGAAGAATACGAGGTCGATGCGTTCAAGGTTACGTACAGAGGCTCTGAGAGAACAAGCGTAGACAGTGATAGGTTGAAGACCGAAAGACCGGATGTTTATAAGAAATATTCGAAAACATCAATCGTCAAGCGTCTTAACGTTACATAAGAAATTATATCCTGCGGCAATGGTCAAGGGTTCAAGGTCGGTTAAAAAGGGTGAGCACACAATTGAATTTTCCCACGTCAGCTTTAAATATCCCCGTTCGGAAAATTATGTCCTGCGGGATATAAACATCACAATAAAGTCGGGAGAACATCTTTCCGTTGTGGGACTTAACGGTGCAGGAAAGACCACGTTTATCAAGCTTTTGTGCCGTCTTTATGACGTTACCGAGGGAGAAATTCTCGTTGACGGAGTGAACATCAAGGAATAT
>JALEMR010000027.1 GCA_022768245.1 Oscillospiraceae bacterium | reverse complement strand
AATCGTGGCGGCGGTATTCAAGAAATCCGAAAAATCCGAAAACGGCGGATTATCTTCGCGGGTGTGCTGGATAGGGCTTGCCCGCAAGGTGATGACATTGCTGTTCGTGATAATTGCCAATCGGCTTGATGTTCTGATAGGAACGGACTACATACGTACGGGAGTTATTATTTCATTTTGCGCGTCTGAATTGATTTCGATATGCGAAAATGCGGGGCTTATGGGCGTGCCGCTGCCGAGCGTGATAACTAAGGCTATTGATATTCTGAAAAACAAGGAGGACAACCATGACGATAACTAACAAATTTTCCACGGTGCACACCACGGCAAAGGCTAACAGGAGCATTGATTACATCGTTATTCATTACACAGCAGGGGCGACGTCCAAGCCCGGCTCGGCGCTGAGCCTTGCGGCGTATTTTGCCGCACGTCCCGACGATGTCAGCGCGGATTTCACTGTGGACGATTCCGCGGTCGTTCAGTACAACGGGGACATCAGAAACCGCTACACATGGCACTGCGGCGGCAGCAAGTACAACACAAAAGGCGGCAGTCTGTACGGTATCTGCAAGAATTCCAACAGTATCGGTATTGAGATTTGCTGTAATAACAGCATAGGACCGAAGAATGGCAAAATGCCCGACGCTAATGACAAGTCTTACAGCTTTTCCGATGCGGCGGTGGCTAATGCCGAGTGGTTGGTGAAACAGCTCATGGCGGAATATGATATACCCGCAGAGCGCGTTATCCGCCACTATGACGTGACGGGAAAGCCTTGTCCCGGTATCATCGGCTGGAATGCGGACAGCGGATCCGAAGCGAAATGGACGGCGTTCAAGCGGGATATTTCTGGGACGACTGTCTCGGCTTCGGCGAAGTATTACGTTCAGGTTGGGGCGTTTGCAAACAAGGTACTTGCGCAGGCGTTTTTACTGTCGGTGAAGAATAAATATCCCGACGCGTTTATCAAGCAGTTTGAGGGCTCCGGACTGTATTATGTACAGGTGGGGGCGTTCAGCAGCAGGGCTAACGCGGAGAAATATCTCGCAGAAGTTAAGAAGATCTATCCCGACGCATTCATTAAGGTGATGTAATAAATCCCCTGCTTTCCCTTTTGGGAGGCGGGGGAAGTTTTTTTTTACTGTAACAGAAAAAGACTGCTCCACTTATCATGGAACAGCCTTTTACTAACCAGTTGCGCAGTCTGGCAGCGCTTTATAATTTTGACACCCATCTTGACACCCAACCTAACACTTTTTTATACAAATAATCGATATTTTGTTAATTTGAGACCAAACAAAAAAATCCCTGCAAACCACGCAATTACACGGTTTGCAGGGGCATTTAATAAGTGGACCTGAAGGGGTTCGAACCCTCGACCTCTGCGTTGCGAACGCAGCGCTCTCCCAACTGAGCTACAAGCCCATATACGACCATATCCCTGCATAATGCAGGGATATGGTTTTCTTTATGGTGCGGATGAAGGGACTTGAACCCACACGGTATTGCTACCACTAGAACCTGAATCTAGCGCGTCTGCCGATTCCGCCACATCCGCAAAGGTGTTAATAAATTTAACATATATTATTATACACCTTTATTCCTGTTTTGTCAAGAGATATTCACAAAAAAATGTTTTTTTACAATTTATTCACATTCACTTAGTCATCTCAATAAGCTCTGCTTCGGAGATAATATTGATACCCAGCTCCTCCGCCTTGGTGAGCTTGCTTCCTGCGTCGTCGCCTGCAACTACGTAATCGGTCTTCTTCGATACCGAGCCGCTTACCTTTCCGCCGAATTTTTCGATAAGCTCCTTTGCATCGCTGCGCTTCATGTTCGGAAGCGTTCCCGTGAGAACGAAGGTCTTGCCCTCAAAGCGGCTGTCTGCGCCTTCTTCTTTGACGTATTCCATCTTCACGCCCGCAGCCTTAAGTCTCTCAATAAGGTCGATAAAATGCTTGTCCCTGAACGCGGAGTACACATTCTCGCTCATAACATCGCCGAAGCCGTCTATCGAGGCGATATCCTCCGCAGACGCGTTCATTATCTCGTCGATGCTTCCGAAGCGGTCACAGAGCAGCTTTGCGCCCGCGCTGCCCACGTTTCTGATGCCTATGGCAAATATCACCCTGTCAAGGGGATTATCCTTCGAACGTTCGATAGCCTCAATAAGATTTTCCGCCGATTTTTCGCCCATGCGGTCCAGTGTGACGAGCCGTTCCTTTTTCAGTCCGTAGATATCCGCCGCATTCTCGATGAATTTGTTGTCCAGCAGCAGCTTAACCATTGCGGGACCCATTCCGTCGATGTTCATTGCTCCCTTGGAAGCAAAATGAATGATATTCCTCATCTGCTGGGCGGGACATTCCACGTTCGGACATCTGAGCGCAGCCTCGTCATCGTATCTCACAGCCTTTGCTCCGCATACGGGACAGTTCTCGGGGAGCCGATAGGGCACCGAGCCCTCCCCGTGCGCAACGGAGGAAAGCACTTCGGGGATTATCTCCCCTGCTTTTCTGACAAGTATCCTGTCGCCGATGCGGATATCCTTTTCGGTGATGAATTCCTGATTATGGAGCACCGCACGGCTGACGCCGGTTCCCGCCAGCATGATAGGGTCAAATACTGCCACGGGAGTGATAGCGCCCGTTCTGCCAACGTTCACCTCTATCTCACGGAGCACGGTCTCCTTTTCCTCGGGAGGGTATTTATACGCCACAGCCCATTTCGGCACCTTTGTTGTAGCGCCTAATATTTCCCGCTGGGCAAAATCGTTGACCTTGATAACTGCACCGTCGATATCAAAGGAATACTTATCCCTCGACTCACCGATATGCGCGATATGGTCAAGCACGTCCTTGGAGTTGTCCACAAGCTTGTGATCGGGAATGACCTTGAAGCCCTGCTCTGCCAAATATTTCAGCGAGCCTTCGTGAGTGGTGATCTCCGCTCCCTCTATCTGCTGGATATTAAAGATGAATATGTCAAGCTTTCGCTTCGCAGTCACCCTGGAGCTTTTCTGCCGCAGAGAGCCTGCCGCCGCATTCCTCGGATTCTTAAAGGGAGTCTCGTCGTTTTCCTCCTGCCATACCACAAGCTCCTCGAAGCTTTTCTTCGGCATGTACACCTCTCCCCTGACCTCCAGAAAGGGTATGGGGTCCTTCAGCTTCATAGGGATACTCTTTATGGTCCGCAGATTTGCGGTCACGTCCTCGCCCACAAAGCCGTCTCCTCTTGTGGAGCCCCGGGTGAATTCTCCGTTCACATATTCAAGGGAGACCGACAGACCGTCTATCTTAGGCTCCACCACAAACTGCGGCGAGTCGATATCGGCGCGGCATTTGTCCACGAACTCCGCCGCCTGCTCCGTGGAAAAAACATCGCGGAGAGAACCCATTTGAACGGTATGCGTCACCTTTTCGAAGGAATTGTCCGCTTCCCCGCCTACCCGCTGAGTCGGAGAATTTTTATCGAACATTTCGGGGTGCTTTCCCTCCAATGCGATAAGCTCTTCCATGAGCATATCATACTCATAATCGGAAATAGTGGGGTTATCCAGATTGTAGTAATTGTAGTTATGCTGTTCAAGCTCCTTCCGAAGCTGTAATATCCTCTCTGTTTCTTCCATGACGTTTATCCTCCGATACATTTATTGCTCCGCAGTTTCCCCCGTCGAAGCGTTATTTTCCCATTCTCCCGTAACGGTATTTTTTCCCGTGAATATCTTCACTGCACAGTGACAGTTTCTGATAGTGATGTCTGTTTCGTCACCGCCGAACTCTCCGTCAAGAGTCCACGGAACTATCTCCTCCGAATGGAATTCGAAGCTGCCCGATTTGAAATAGTAGAAATACGGTGCAGTAAAATCATGCCTGATAAGCGCATTTATGGTCAGCTGCAGATCCTTAAGCGAACTTGGTCTGCGGACAAGAAGTCCCTCGAAAATTCCGTCATCAAGCCATACATCATCGCCCGTGATGCCTTTGAAGCCGCCTACCGACATCGAATTTGCTATCATTCCGAAGATAAAATCGTCCTCTATCTCAACGTTGTCATACTTTATCTTCATATGATAATACCTGCTGAGCTCCTGGGATATCTGCTGTGCCTTCAAAGCTTCGATAAAATATGCAAGTACGCCCAGCGAATTTTTCAGCTGCTGGTCGGTCTCATAGCTGACCGCGGTGAACAGTCCGAATGCAGCCACATAAGTAAAATATTTGTCGTTAAATGAGCCCACGTCCACAGGGATAGGCATTACAGCGTCCACCACGATACGCGCCGCAGCGGGCATATCCTTCGGTATGCTCAAAGTGGATGCGAAGTCGTTCATCGTTCCTGCGGGGATATATCCCAGCGGCTTTTTGCAGCCCGACTGCATTATCGCGGTTATTGATTCGTTGAGGGTACCGTCTCCGCCGCTGCACACGAGAACGTCGTATTTCTCCGCATTCTCCATAATATAGTTATATCCGTCAAGCTGTGCCTGCGTGGGGTGGACTGTGACCTCATATCCGCCCTTGGTAAAAATATCAACGATATCAAGAAGATGAAGCTTTATCATTCCCTTGCCGGAATGAGGATTGAATACAAATAACAGTTTTTTCATAGCGCCACCTCATTTAAGCTTAAGGCTGATCTCTCCCGAGGACACTCTTTTTTCGGTGCCGTCCTTTGTTCTGACGATAAGTCTGCATTCGCTGTCAATATCCGTCACCCTTGCCTCCTCGGTATTGCTGCCGTTTATGAGATATACGTCCTTTCCGATAACGATGGAGCGGCGCTTGTACTCGCCGATAAAGTCCGTTTTATCGGGGTGGAGATAAAAGTCAAAGAATGTATTGATGATACCCGCCGCGATCCTGCTGCGTGCGTCGGGCACTCTTGCTCCGTCCTCAAAGACAGATCCCGCGATATCCTTAATCTCATCTGGGAAGCCTTCCTCGGGCTCGGTAACGTTCACTCCTATGCCGAGAACTGCGTAATCAAGTCCTCCGCCGTCAACGCCGAAGGACGCCTCGGTGAGTATACCGCATATCTTCTTTCCGCCGATAAATACGTCGTTGACCCATTTTATGCCTGCGCTCCTGCCTGATATCTTCTCCACTGTCTGAGCCACAGCCACAGCCGCCGCCGTAGTTATGAGCAGAGATCTCTCGGCAGGGATATTATCGGGACGGAGAAGTATGCTGAAATACACGCCCGACGTTCCCGAGATAAAGGGTCTGTCAAAGCGTCCCCTGCCCGAGGTCTGCTTTGCGGCAACGAGGATAGTCCCCTCGGGAGCGCCCTTTGCAGCCATTTCCTTAAGTACGGTATTTGTAGAGGTTATGCGGCGGTATACCCGAAGATTCGCAGCATATCGCGGTTCAAGATATTTCCGCAGCGTCTTTTCTGAAAGGATATCCGAATCCTCCGAGAGACAATATCCCCTGTTGGTAACGGCATTTATCTCATAGCCCTCCGATTTCAGGATATTTACCGCTTTCCAGACGGCATTTCTTGTGACCCCAAGCTCGGAAGCGATATCCGCTCCCGAAATATATTTACCCCTGTTATCCTCGAGGACCTCTGCGGTCCGCTCTCTTACAGTCATAGCTTTAGTACCTCCGAAAAAATAAGCTAATATTCTTATCGGTTATTATTATAGCATATTTTTAAAAGGTTTACAATAGATTTTTTTGGTTTTCATGTGAAAATCAGATGATAATTTCAGGGGGAAACTGGCAGAGATTTTTTTAGCAAAAGCGCCGATAATGCAGAACTCAGTATCGGCGCAGTCATATCGTTCGCTTATTTTCCCTCTTTGCTCTTTATCTCGGAGATGAGCCGATATACAAGTCGGTTTATCCCCCCGAAATCGGCGGCGGAGATGTAATAGCTCTCCAGCTTATCGTGGATAGTTTTCGCGTTCACAAGACAGTCCACCGCCTCCGTCAGCAGATTCCTGCAGGCGGTCTTGTCGAATTTCAGCCGCAGCTTCTTTGCCGCCAGCTCATTCTTGTCGTAGAACCGCTTGAAGCTTATGGGACGGAAGGCGTCAAGCCTGGGGTCAAGGAGCGTGCCTGCGGTGATGAACGCAGTCTTTATCTCGGGGATAATCAGATGCTCGTATATAGGCGACGAGTGGAGATATGAGCAGCTTACCGTCACATCGTATCCCCTGCGCAGAGCGTTCTCCTCGAAGGCGCGGAGGAATTTATCCGAGCCGCAGAAAAGCTCGTCGGACAGCAGATATATCGAGCAGTCCTCGGGCAGGAAGAGCTCATAGCCCTTGGGAGTTATCGCCGACATGGAGCGGTATTCGGTATTTCCCGTTTCCTTTATCTGCTTTCTGGGGAGCAGCTTTTTGCTTATCCTTTCGGTGAAGCCCTCCAGCTTATCGGAATAGAGCGCAGACCTGCCTATCTGCCACATATCGTCGGTTATGGAGGACAGCGCGGACAGGTAACGTCTGCACCGCTGATGCCACATGCTGTACTCGTCGGTGACTTCGGCGATCTCCGTCCGCTTTGCGTAGAGAGTGCCCTGCTCCAGATATGCTCCCAAGTCGGTTATCGCCTGATATGCAAAGGGATATTTCGGCTCGAACACATGGGGCGCTGTACCGTCCACGATGATTATCCTCCGCTTTTTGAGATACACCGCGTCCAGCGAATCGGGATCGGCGGAGCAGTAAAATATCTCTTTATCCTCCACAGGAAAAGCCGCGGCAAGCTTTTTCATAAGGGTGGACTTTCCGCTGCCCGCAGTTCCTTTGATTATGTAGGTGAAATTATCTCCGCCGTAGATAAGCTTGTCAAAGGAGGTCTTAAAGCCTTCGGGAGAAGCGCCGCCCAGAAAATATTCTCTCATTATTATCATCTCCGTACAAAAATTCTGCGGTTTTTCCGCATATTTCATACTATGTCGTATTTTTCCCGTTGCTACTTCTGTAATGGGCTTTTTCTCAATTGTTATCTATTTACAAATCATAGAGTGATATTCTGTGCATTTTATACATATTATAAAAAATTAATTCCAAGTTCATACTTTTATCTTGAAATATATATAATAATATATTATAATGATAATGAATATCAATAAGAAACAGTTCGTATTTATCGGCTGTATAAAATTCTAATATGGAGGTAATGATATGAAGTACAAGTGCAAAATATGCGGCGTGATCTTTGAGGTGAAGGACGGCGAGACTCCCGTATGTCCCAAGTGCAAGGCAACAGGCGATAAGCTGGAGCCCATCGCGGAAAGCACCAATAAGTATGCGGGCACTCAGACCGAGAAGAACCTGAAGGCTGCTTTCTCGGGCGAATCCGAGGCAAGAAACAAGTATACATACTTCGCTTCAAAGGCTAAGAAGGAAGGCTATGAGCAGATAGCTGCCCTGTTCTTAAAGACCGCAGACAACGAAAAGGAACACGCTAAAATGTGGTTCAAGGAGCTTAACGGTATCGGCGATACCGCCCAGAATCTGGCAGCTGCCGCAGAGGGCGAGAACTACGAGTGGACCGATATGTACGAGGGCTTCGCTAAGACCGCCGACGAGGAAGGCTTCCATGAGCTGGCTCAGAAATTCCGTATGGTGGGCGAGATAGAAAAGCATCATGAGGAGCGTTATCGTGCACTGCTCAAGAATGTGGAAACAGCCGCTGTTTTCGAAAAGAGCGAGGTCAAGGTATGGGAATGCCGCAACTGCGGACATATCGTAGTGGGCACAAAGGCTCCCGAGGTATGCCCCGTATGCGCTCATCCTCAGAGCTATTTTGAAGTAAGCGAGAAGAATTATTGATCCGTATAACAGGTTGATCTGCGCCCTGCGATATGATATTGTGGGGCGCTGTTTTGTAAGGCTTTTGGATTTTCTATAAAATGTAAAAATAATACATAACTTAGTCAAAGATTGTCAAAAATCACTATAAAAATTCATAAAATTTGTACCTATTAACAAATTTTCAAAAATATATTTAATTTTGAATAATAATATGCTATAATAAATTCAGAAAAAAAATTCAAAGGAGCGTTTTGAAATGTGCGACGAAAACCTCAGATCTGTTATACGAAAACGGATAGAAAAAACACAGAGCAATCTTAAAAAGAACGGAATGGACTGCTTTATCGCAGAATCCGCCGAGGACGTTGTTCCTATGGTGAAAGACATGCTGGAGTTCGGCTCCACTGTGGCTGCGGGCGGTTCTCAGACTCTCGCCGAGACGGGGGTCATCGACCTGCTCAGATGCGGCGACTACAAGTATCTCGACCGTTCGGGGCTTACGGGCGACGCGATCAAAAAATGCTACCGTGAAAGCCTTTCCGCCGATACATACCTTTGCAGCAGCAACGCTATTACAGAATCGGGCGAGCTTTATAACGTGGACGGCAACGGAAACAGAGCAGCAGCTCTCTGCTACGGTCCCGATTCTGTCATCATCGTGGCAGGCTATAATAAGATAGTTTCCGACATCGACGAAGCCGTCGAACGCATCAGGACTATTGCCGCACCCGCAAACACCGTGCGGCTGGGCTGCGACACCTACTGCCGCGAAAAGGGCGAATGCATGGCTTACGCTTCCGGCGGAACATCTATCACCTCGGGCTGCCGCAGCGCAGGAAGGATATGCTGCAGCTATCTTATCACAGGCTATCAGAGAGTGCCCGGAAGGATAAAGGTTATACTCGTCTGTGAGGAATTGGGCTATTGATACGGTAAAAACATACCGTGTGTAATTTTTACAATAAAAATAATGTAATTTAAACATTGCATATTCGCTGAAGATAGGTTATAATAATATACAGATTAGGAAATAACCTAAATCATTACATTTTGACCACACTATTCTCTCTTTTTAAATCTTTCCGAAGAAAACCGTATTATTTTATAGTACGGTTTTTCTTATGCGCTGAATTCCCAGAAACAGCAAAATCGCCGTACAGCGTGACTGTACGGCGATCGTATTTATATGATATTACTTTACGATAAGGGACTTGCCTGTCATTTCCGCAGGCTGGGGAACGTTCATGATCTCCAGCATTGTGGGAACGATATCCGCAAGAACGCCGCCCTCGCGGAGCTTGCAGTCATGACCCACAACGATAAAGGGAACAGGATTTGTTGTGTGCGCGGTAAAGGGTGCGCCGTCGGGTTCCATGAGCTTGTCCGCATTGCCGTGGTCGGCAGTGATGAGCGTAACTCCTCCCTGCTTCCTGATAGCTTCAACGACTCTTCCAACGCACTCGTCAACAGCCTCAACAGCCTTTACGGCAGCAGGCATGATGCCTGTGTGACCTACCATGTCGCAGTTTGCAAAGTTGAGGATGATAACATCGTACTTGTCCTCGGCGATAGCCTTTTCCACTGCGTCGGTGACCTCGTATGCGCTCATTTCGGGTTTCAGGTCGAAGGTCTCGACATCGGGAGACTTGATGAGTATTCTGTCCTCGCCCTCGAAGACGGTCTCCTCGCCGCCGTTGAAGAAGAAGGTAACATGAGCGTACTTCTGTGTCTCGGCAATTCTCAGCTGGGTCTTGCCGATAGAGCTGAGATACTCGCCCATGACCATTTTAAGCTGCTCGGGAGGGAATGCTACCTCTACATTGGGCATAGTCGCATCGTACTGCGCCATGCATACGAACTTTACGGGGAAGAAGCCCTTCTTTCTCTCAAAGCCTGTGAAATCGGGATCAACAAATGCTCTTGTGATCTGTCTTGCACGGTCGGGACGGAAGTTGATGAATACAACGCTGTCATTCTCGGATATCTGTGCGCCGCCCTCGATAACTGTGGGGAGCATGAACTCGTCGGTAACGCCGTTCTCATAGCTGTTCTTAATAGCCTGAACAGGGTCGGTCTCCTTTACGCCCTCGCCCATAACCAGCGCGTCGTAAGCCTTTTCCACTCTGTCCCATGCATTGTCACGGTCCATTGCATAGAAACGTCCGCTGATAGTAGCTACCTTGCCTGCGCCGATCTTCTTCATCTCGGCAACGGCTTCCTTCATATACTCCGCAGCGGAGGAAGGGGGAACGTCACGTCCGTCAAGGAATGCGTGAACATATACCTTGTCGATGCTGTTCTTCTTAGCCATTTCAAGAACGCCGTAAAGATGCTCGATATGGCTGTGCACTCCTCCGGGTGAAAGAAGTCCCATTACGTGGAGAGCGCTGTTGTTCTTCTTACAGTTTTCCATTGCGGAAACAAGCGCGGGATTTGCAAAGAAATCGCCGTCCTTGATGGACTTGGATATCTTGACCAGCATCTGATAAACGATCCTGCCCGCGCCCATGTTTGTGTGTCCGACCTCGGAATTTCCCATCTGACCGTCGGGAAGTCCCACATCAAGACCCGAAGCTCCGATGATAGTGTTGGGGCACTCTGCGAATAATTTGTCAAGGTTGGGCTTCTTTGCAGCTGCGATAGCGTTGCCGTAGCTGTCGTTATTGATGCCGTAGCCGTCCATGATGACCAGTGCGATAGGTTTTCTGCTCATATATATTATCCTTTCATTATTTCATGATAAAAAACACACTGCGAATCCGCGGAAGCCCCGCAGATTCGCAGAAATTTTATAGCTTAGCCGTTTACCGCAGCCTGTACGATAGTGTTGAAATCCTCAGCCTTAAGAGAAGCGCCGCCGATAAGTCCGCCGTCAACGTCGGGCTTTGCGAGAAGCTCTGCGCAGTTCTTAGCATTCATGGAGCCGCCGTACTGAATTGTAACAGCGTCGGCAGTTGCAGCGTCGTAGATCTTAGCGAGAGTTGCACGGATAAATGCGCATACCTCCTGAGCCTGATCTGCGGTAGCGGTCTTGCCTGTGCCGATAGCCCATACAGGCTCGTAAGCGATTACAGTCTTCTTAACGTCATCAGCGGAAACGTCGAACAGGTCAAGCTTGATCTGACGAGCGATAACTTCCTCGGTTATGCCGCACTCACGCTCCCAGAGAAGCTCGCCTACGCATACGATAGGCTTCAGACCTGCAGCAAGAGCTGCCTTTGTTCTCTTGTTAACGGTCTCGTCGGTCTCGCCGAAATACTGTCTTCTCTCGGAGTGACCTACAACAACGTACTCAACGCCTACCTCGGTGAGCATATCGGCGGATATCTCGCCGGTGAAAGCACCGCTCTTTTCGAAGTGAACGTTCTCTGCGCCTACCTTGACGTTGGAGCCTGCAGTTGCAGCTACTGCTGTTTCAAGATTTGTAAAGGGAACGCAGGCGATGACCTCGACATTGCCCTCTGCATTTGCAACGAGGGGCTTGATAGCTTCGAGAAGCTCCTTAGCCTCGGGACGGGTCTTGTTCATCTTCCAGTTTCCTGCGATAATTGCTTTTCTGAGTGACTTGTTCATTTTACATACTCCTTTTTATTATTATCGGACAAGGATAATTTATTCCTGTCCGCAGAATATCATCGTATATATTATAACACGATTCGTCAAGCAATATATGGATTTTTTATGAATAATTGACCAATTATTAAATAATGCAGTATAAACGGCAGAATAACATTCAGAACACAAAAAGCACATTTTCCGATTGACAACACGCCGTGATTCATATATAATTATAGTAATACTATGGCTTATGAAAGGAAATAATTATGCACAAGCTTCTGTTCAATTCGGGCTGGTACTACTCCGAGCTGCCCGTTTACTCGGATTATACCGCCGCCAAAGACTTTGTCCCCGTAGATATCCCCCACGATATGCTCATTCACGACAGCAATAATTTATACAAGGACTGCACGGGCGTGTACAAGAAGGAATTTATCCTCGACAGTCCCATGGACAAGCACGTTATCATAGGCTTTGACGGAGTATATCCCGTCTGCGGAATATATCTCAACGATGAGCTTATCTGCTCCCACACCTACGGCTATTCCGCATTTTACGCAGATCTGACGGGAAAGCTCACGGACGGGAAAAACACCCTTATTGTCAAGGTGGACCACAAGGCTCCCAATTCCCGCTGGTACTCGGGTGCGGGAATTTTCCGCGATGTGACCATGTACATCGCCGATGCTGACTATATCGTCCCCGACGGCGTATACATTCACACCGAAATGCGCCCCGACGGAGCCTTTGAGGTCACCGTTTCCGCGGAGGTCTGCGGCGGAGAGGATATCACCGTGCTTCACACGATCACCGATATGGACGGAGATCTCGTGGCGGAATGTGAGTATCCCCTGTCCGAAAAATCGGGGAAGATACTTGCAGAGCGTCCACGTCTCTGGGACATCACATCGCCGTACCTCTACACAATGACCACGGAGATCTTCCGCGGTGACAAGCTGCTTGACTTCACCGAGGATAAATTCGGCTTCCGAACCATTCGCTTTGACAAGGACAAGGGATTTTTCTTAAACGGCAGACATCTGAAATTAAACGGCGTGTGCCTGCACCATGACATGGGCGCACTGGGCGCGGCGGTGAACCGTAACGCCATACGCCGTCAGCTTGCGCTTATGAAGGAAATGGGTGCAAACGCCGTCCGCACGTCACACAATCCGCCTGCACGTCAGCTTATGGAGCTGGCGGACGAGCTTGGCATCCTCATAAACTCCGAGCTTTACGATATGTGGGGACGCCCCAAGACCGAATTCGACAACGCAAGATTTTTCGATAAGACCTGCGAGGGGGACGTCGCGAGCTGGATAAGACGGGACAGAAATCATCCGTCGGTCATCATGTGGAGCATCGGCAACGAGATATACGACACCCACGACGGCGAGTACGGCAGAGAGGAAATGCGCCGCCTGATAAAGAATGTCCGCCTGCATGACCCTCTTAATAACGGTCATGTGACCTTCGGCTCCAACTATATCCCATGGGAGAACACGCAGAAATGCGCCGAGGAGCTTGACTGCGTGGGCGGAAACTATGCGGAGAATATCTATAGCGAGCTTCACGAAAAGCACCCCGACTGGTGCATATACGGCAGCGAGACCGCCGCAAGAGGTCAGAGCCGAGGGATATATCATTTTCCGCTGGAGCATACCGCCCGCACCTACGAGGATATGCAGCTGTCCTGTCTGGAAAACAGCCGCTCGGGACAGGGCGACCGCACTCCCCAATGGTCGATAATCAAGGACCGTGACTGCGAATTCTCCGCGGGACAGTTCATCTGGACGGGCATAGATTATCTGGGCGAGCCTACCCCCTACTCCACGAAAAACGCATACTACGGGCAATGCGACACCGCAGGCTTCAAGAAGGACAGCTATTTTCTCTATCAGGCGGCATGGACGGACAAGACCGTTTTACATCTTCTGCCCTACTGGGACTTCAACGACGGGCAGATGATAGATGTCTGCGCATACACAAACGCTCCCGAAACAGAGCTGTTCGTCAACGGCGTTTCACAGGGCAGACAGTCGGTGGACAGACTTCACGGCGACCGCTATTGGTGCACATGGAAGGTGCCCTATGAAAAGGGCGAAATAAAGGCTGTCGCATATGATACGGCGGGAAATGTCATCGCCGAGGATAAACAGCGCAGCTTCGGAGACGGAAAAGAAATTATCATAAACGCGGACAAAACAGAGATACCCGCAGACGGTGAAAGCCTTATCTATGCCGATATCTCCACCGTTGACGAGAACGGCGTACTCGTCGCCAATGCACGCAGCAGAATGACCGTGACAGTCAGCGGCGCAGGCAGACTTATCGGACTTGACAGCGGCGACAGCACCGATTACGAAAGCTATAAGGGCACCTCGAAAAAGCTTTTCAGCGGAAGGCTCATGGCGATCATCGCCGCAAAGCAGACCCCCGGCAACATCGTTATGAAGGTATCCTCCGAGGGCTTCGCGGATAAGGAGATAGTCTTCAAGGCACTCCCCTGTGAGGATATCGACCGCGGCATTTCCTGCGTTTCGGAGAATTCGGACAGGTACAACATCGCCGACAGCGTGACTGTCCCCGTGAGAAAGATAGAGCTGAAAAGCTCCTCCGACGGCAAGCTTGATAAGGATAACTCCACGGCGGAAATAACTGCGGAGATATTCCCGAAGAACTCTGACGGCACCATAAAATTCAAAGCAGTCACCGACAGCGGTATCATCTCCAACATCGCCAAGACCGAGCAGGACGGCAATAAAGTTAAGGTCACCGCTCTGGGAGACGGAGCCTTCCGTCTGAGATGTATCGCCGAAAACGGCAAGCCCTGCACCGAGGTCATCTCCGATATGGAATTTACCGTGACAGGCATGGGCAGCGCCGTTATTAATCCATACAGCTTCATATCCGCTTCGCTGTACAGCCGCGCTAATGCTCCCCTTGACGAGGTATTAAAGGGCGGAGTGCGCTGTCTTAAGGGCGAGACGGTGGTCTGCTTCGATAATGTGGACTTCGGACGTGACCGCTCCGACGAGATAACCGTCCCCATTCTGCGCTGGTTCAGGGACGACGAAATGCCCGTTGAGATATACGACGGCATGGCAGGAGAAGAGGGCGCAGAGCTTCTCTGGTCGGGAATATATCACGAAAATTTCGTATGGCAGACCTATCTCCCGCTGAAATGCAGATTAAATCGTCCGCTGACGGGAATACACAGCATATCTGTCAGAACGGTCACAGGCGATGAAGAGGTCAACATTCAGGGAATAGTATGCAACAGAATAGAAGCAGCATATGAAAAGCTTACCGTCAAGGACGCGGTCAACCTCTACGGCGACAGCTTCGAGGTCAGAGACGATATTGTCTATGGCATCGGAAACAACGTAACAGTAGACTTCGGCGAGCTTAGCTTCACAAAGGGGATACATAAGCTGATCATCTGCGGAAGAACACACAATCCCGTGGACAGCGTGCATATCATACTGACAAGCACGGGCGGCGAGCGTGTGGAAAAGCGTTTCATGGCAGAGTTCAGGCAGACCGCCGACTTCTCCGAGCAGGAATTTGAGATTTCCTGCGAAAGCGGCGAGTACGACCTCAGGGTGATGTATCTGCCCGGGTGCAATTTTGATCTGAAATATATTCTTATAGGATAAAAAACTGCCCGTTCCGGAAAAGCTTCCGAAACGGGCAGTTTTATTATTCAAAATTTTATCAGTCAATAGCAACTGTCCAGTTGAACTTGTCGGGAATCTTGCCCCACTGGATACCTGTGAGATTATCGTAAAGCTTCTGGGAGATCTCGCCGATCTCGCCGTTGTTGATCTCGATGACCTTGTCGCCCCACTTGAGCTGTCCTACAGGAGAAATTACGGCAGCTGTTCCCGTGCCGAACACTTCCTTAAGAGTGCCCTTCGCAGCAGCCTCGAATACTTCCTCAATGCCCAGCTTGCGCTCGTTTACGGTGTAGCCCATATCTCGAAGCATCTCAATGGAGGACATTCTCGTGATACCGCTGAGGATAGAACCCTGAAGCGCAGGAGTAACTATCTCGTTTTCAAATGCGAAGAAAACGTTCATGGTTCCAACTTCTTCTATGTACTTTCTCTCAACGCCGTCCAGCCAGAGAACCTGTGTATAACCCTGCTTTTCAGCCTCGTCCTGTGCTTTAAGAGAAGCAGCATAGTTGCCCGCAGTCTTAGTGAAGCCCATGCCGCCTCTTACAGCGCGGACATAGTTCTGCTCAACATAGATCTTGACGGGAGCAAGTCCCTCGGGATAGTAAGCTCCAACGGGAGAAAGGATAATGCAGAAGATAAGATGATGCGCGGGATGAACGCCTACATGAGCGTCAACTGCGAAGATAAAGGGACGGATATACAGCGATGTGCCGTCCTTGTGGGGTACCCAGTCCTTATCCACTTCTACAAGCTTCTTGACAGCTTCAACAGCGAATGCCTCGTCTATCTTGGGAATGCAGAGACGGTCGTTGGAAACGTTCAGTCTTGCCATATTCTTGTCGGGACGGAAGAGCTGTATCTTTCCGTCGGCACGTCTGTAAGCCTTCAGACCCTCGAATACCTCCTGACCGTAGTGCAGACACATAGCCGCAGGGTCAAGGGGAATAGGTCCGTAGGGAACGATGCGGGGATCGTGCCAGCCCTGTCCCTCGTCGTAGTTCATGAGGAACATATGGTCGGTGTAATACTTGCCGAAGCTAAGGTTATCCTCGTCCGTGGGCTTAGCCTTGGGAGTTGTTGTATGAGTAATTTTTATTTCCATTGTGAAAGCTTCCTTTCGCGGCGAAATGAATTTTCGCCAAAAATATTATTCATGATTCCATTATAACAGATTTTGTGCTGTTTTTCAAGAAAAAGTTATATAAAAATACTATTGCTTTTTTATAAATTTTGTGCTATAATGTAATAGCATTAAAAATCGGGCTGAAACCATGCCCATTTTGATGATATCATGTCTTTGTAGCTCAGCAGGATAGAGCGTTCGCCTCCTAAGCGAAAGGCCGGCGGTTCGAATCCGCCCAAGGACGCCATATCTGACCCCTGCGGAAACTGCAGGGGTCTTTTCGTATAAACCTCCGACTGTAAGTGGTATAAAATGGATAACAATGAAACAAAAACGGTGATAAACATCGGCTGGGAGACCGTGAAAAGCTCGCTGATGAAAAATTTTTCCGCCTTTGCCGAAAGGGGCTATATCCTCTCCGAAATGGACGACAGGCAGTTCATCTTCAAAAAGGTCGAGCCCGTCAGCGCCGATTTTTTCCTCTACTCGGAGCATGGAGACAAGCAGCACAGGGAATATGACGCTCTGACGGAAAACGGCTGGACGGAACTTTGCTCATACGGAGAATATCACATGATGACCGCTCCCAAGGACACTCCCCTGCCCGAAAAGAAACAGTCAGTCCTCGGGAAAAAGGCGCCGTTCATCACAGCGGCGGTCATATCTGCCGCGCTCCTTGCCCTTTCGATAGCGGTCATTCCCGATACCGGCGGCGGGCTTTCCGTGCTGAGGGCTGTCCTTATCGGAATTTCCGCAGGAGGGATGGTATTCTCTCTGACAAGGATATTCAGAAAAAGCAATGACGCGCCGTCGGAAAACGATGACAGCGCGGAATAATTCATACGGTACACAGGGTCTGCACAGCTCACTTTTTCAGGGACTGTGCAGACCTTTTCGTTGACAAATACCGCAATATGACCGAGAGTACAAAGAAGAAGCTTTAAAACTCGTAGAGGAAAAAGGCTGTAAAAATGCAAATGAAGAGTTGGGGATATCCTACAATTCCAAACAGCAGATTATGACTGTATTTAATGTCTGCTCAACAACGGAAAAAGTGCGTAGAAGCTTTGCTTCGGAGCATTTTTTCTATTGTTGGGTGCAAGGATTTTAGGCGTTTCAGCCAAAAATCCTTGCACCTTGCCGCCCGTCAGTGGCGGCAAATGCAGACATTAATCAGGTAGTACGGCACAAATCTTTGATTTGTGCCGCTGAAAATCCTGTTTTACAGGATTTTCAGCTAATAACTGCCCTTCGGGCAGTTATTGAGTACGCACTATTTATTTGCACTGATATCGTTCTTCGTCAAAAGTCAAGACAAAAAAACGGCGGCAGATAATATCCGCCGCCAACATTTTTAAAGGCTTATATTTCGTCGTTTTCGACCTCAACGCGCTGCTTTAAGAGCCTGAGCATAATCACCGCAAAGCCCACAAATCCGACGCATCCCACAATAAGCAAAGGAAGTCCGCCGTTTCTGTTATAATCGCAGATCTTATAGGGAATGATATACTGTGCCGCCTCTTCAACGGTAGTGGCACCGTATCTGCCCTGCTGCAGCACCCACGCATACAGGTGATTCAGTTCATCCTCGTCAAGTGGTATGAGCATTCCGCTGTATTCGATGGTATCATACTCAATGCTGTCGGTCTCTCCCTCAGCGAACCTGTCGCTTGCTGCGGTGAGAGCGTCCAGCGAAGCAGCCATATCATGATCGTCGGTCTGGATAGTGATGCTGTAATCATCGTTTGCCTGAACGAGATAAAAATAATCCATATCATTTTCGCTGATGATATCGCCGTTTTCGTCGAGCTTATATTTCTGACCGTATGTACCCAGCGAAGCGTAGACCTGCCCGTAAACGATCTGTCCGTCGTACGCGGTCTCGGGCGAAAGCTCGTTTAGATTGAAATACTCACCGGTAAGTCCCCGTGTGACCTGAGCGCCCACAAATGCAGCGACAGCAAAGCCTATCATCAGCAGCAGCGAAAACACCAGCATTACAGGGTGCTTTATTCTTGTCTTAGTCTTTTTTTTGCCTTCCGACATTAATAACCCTCCGAAGCATTGATAATGCCACCGATAATATTCACCATAATATCGGAGCATTAAAAATTTATAATAACATGATATAATTATATCACAAAATTATAGATATGTCAATATATCTGCTTCGTCAAGACAGAAAACATTTTGAGAATCCTCTGCCATTTCCTCCAGAGTTTTCCACTGCACGGGGTCGGCGCCCATATTCAGAAAGCATATTTTAGTCTTTCCCGAAGCGCCGAAGAGCTCCTCGGCTGCGGAGCCGTCTATCCGGATATCCTTTGTCACGGGAAAGAATATCACCCTTTCGGGACGGTAATAAAATGAGAGAACGATCTCCGCTGCCGCCGCAGCTATCATAACGGCAATAAAAATATAAAAGCCCGTTTCCATAAAAACACCTCCGCATTTCATTATATGAAACGGGAGGTGTTTGGTTCATATATTTACTTTTTCAGATAAAACTCACACATTCTGTGCAGCGGAGTTCTTCTTAGCCTCCAGATCAGCAAGAGCATCCTTTCTGGAAAGATTTATCCTGCCCTGGCTGTCTATCTCCATGACCTTGACAACTATCTCGTCGCCGATGGAAACAACGTCCTCGACCTTTTCGACTCTCTGCTTGTCCAGCTTGGAGATGTGAACAAGACCGTCCTTGCCGGGAGCTATCTCAACGAATGCGCCGAAGTTCATAAGACGAACGACCTTGCCCTTGTAGATAGCACCGATCTCGGGATCGTTTGCGATTGTGTTGATTATCTGAACAGCCTTCTGTGCGTTTGCAAGATTTACGCCCGAAACGAATACGTTTCCGTCGTCGTTGATGTCGATCTTGACATCGCAGTCAGCGGATATCTTCTGAATGACCTTGCCGCCCTGACCGATAACCTCTCTGATCTTGTCAACGGGGACAACGGTGCGGAGCATCTTGGGAGCATACTCGCCCACCTGCGGACGGGGCTCGGGAATAGCCTTGAGCATGATCTCATCGAGGATATAATCTCTTGCCTTGTGAGTCTTGGCGAAGGCCTCCTTGATGATGTCATAGGTAAGACCGTCCACTTTGATATCAACCTGGATAGCGGTGATACCCTTGTGAGTACCGCCCACCTTGAAGTCCATATCGCCGAAGAAATCCTCCAGACCCTGGATATCCACCATGGTCATGAAGCTGCCGTCGTCTCTGGTGATAAGTCCGCAGGAGATACCTGCAACGGGAGCCTTAATGGGCACGCCTGCGTCCATAAGAGCCAGTGTGGAGCCGCAGATAGAGCCCTGAGATGTGGAGCCGTTGGAGGAAAGCACCTCGGAAACCAGTCTGATAGCATAGGGGAAATCCTCAACGGAGGGGATAACAGGCTCCAGCGCACGCTCTGCGAGAGCGCCGTGACCGATCTCACGTCTTCCGGGGCCTCTCGAAGGCTTTGTCTCGCCTACGGAGTAGGAGGGGAAGTTATAGTGATGCATATATCTCTTGGAATCCTCTTCGTCGAGACCGTCGATCTTCTGGCAGTCGCTTACGGGACCGAGGGTAGCAATGGTGAGAACCTGAGTCTGACCTCTTGTGAAAAGTCCGGAGCCGTGAACTCTGGGCAGAACGCCTGCCTCGGCAGCAAGAGGACGTATCTCGTCGATGCCTCTGCCGTCAACGCGCTTGCCCTCGTAGAGCCAGTTGCGGACGATCTTCTTCTGGAGCTTGTAGATACACTCGTCGATCATAGCGATCTGCTCGGGATACTGCTCGTCGAACTTTGCATGAACGTCGTCCTTGATGGGAGTGAGTCTCTCCTCGCGGATATTCTTATCGTTTGTATCGAGAGCGAACTTAACTCTCTCGGAAGCGAATTCCTCGATAGCGTCGAACATGTCATGGTCAACTTCCATGGACTCGAATTCGAACTTCTTCTTACCGATCTGCTCCCGGATATCGCTGATGAAAGCAACGATCTTCTTGATCTCGGTATGACCTGCGATGATAGCATTCAGCATGGTATCATCGTCAACTTCATTGGCGCCTGCCTCGATCATAACGACCTTCTCTGCTGTACCTGCAACGGTAAGATTAAGGTCGGTCTTAGTTCTCTGCTCGAGAGTGGGGTTGAGGACGATCTCGCCGTCAACGAGACCAACGCTGATACCGCCGATAGGACCGTTCCAGGGGATATTGGAAATGGAGATAGCAACAGAAGTCGCGATCATGCCGAGTATCTCGGGGGAATTGTCGGGGTCAACGGAAAGGACTGTCATAACAACGGAAACGTCGTTGCGCATATCCTTGGGGAAAAGAGGACGGATAGGACGGTCTACCATACGGGAGGTAAGGATAGCCTTTTCGGAAGGCTTGCCCTCTCTCTTGGTGAAGGAACCGGGGATCCTGCCCACAGCGTAAAGCTTTTCCTCGTAGTCAACGGAAAGGGGGAAGAAATCCACACCCTCTCTGGGCTTATCGCTGGCGGTAACGTTTGCCATAACGACGGTATCTCCGCAGCGTACCCAGCATGAGCCGTTGGAAAGCTCACAGGTCTTGCCCGTCTCAACGGTAAGCTCTCTGCCTGCGTAGGTGGTCTTGAACACTCTGTGATTTTCGAATAATTTTTCCATAATTCTGCCTCCTGTATATGAAATGCGGATAGCAGTCTTAGCAATAAATCCGCGGCGCAGATGGGCTGTGCCGTCGATTTAATGCTAACAGCTGCTAACCATATTAACCACTAAAAGGCAGTAGGAGGAAACTTCCCCCACACTGCCTTAATGAACGTAAAATTACTTACGAATACCGAGCTTTTCGATGATAGCACGATATCTGTTGATATCCTTCTTCTGGAGATAGTTCAGAAGCTGACGTCTGTGACCAACCATCTTTAAAAGACCTCTTCTGGAGTGGTGGTCGTTCTTGTGTACCTTCAGGTGTTCAGTAAGGTCGTTGATTCTCTTTGTGAGAATAGCGATCTGTACTTCGGGCGAACCTGTGTCGTTCTCACTGGTTCTGTTTGCTTCGATAACAGCTGTTTTTTCCTCTTTACGCATCATTTTGAATGCACCTCTTTAAAAAATATTTTCCGCTGTCCAAGCATTCGGCAGGCAACTTTTCCCCGGTGGGGCGACACCCGAAAGCTGAGACATGGAATGTCTAATACGACAAAATTTATTATACCATATTTTGAGGATAATAACATTAATTTTCCTAAAATATTGTATTAACTTTTTATGAAATGATTTTCCCCTTGCCTTTTCCGCCGCCGGAGCCGGACTTATCCTTGTTCTTGCTCTTCTTGTCGGACTCGGGCTCCACGGGAGTCTCCTCTCCGCCCTTGTCGGTGAAGATGCTGTCCTCGGCGCTCATAGGCTTAAGGTAGTCATATTCGGGGTTGTCCATTCCCTTTTCCTCGTAGTATGGATTGATAACGTACTTCTGTATCTGCGGATAGCAGTTGAACACTATTATGAATCCGATGAAGGTCAGCGCCCACAGCGCCACAAGGAATATCAGCATATAGACATTCAGCAGCGCAGTGATGACAAGTATCGCCACGACCAGAGCGACTGCCAGCAGAGTGATGATATTTTTCTTGAGAGCCACCGCCGCAAGGATAAATGAGTTTTTCAGCACGTTTTTAAATGTCAGCTCCGTTGCGGCTATCATGGGATAGGCGTAGAAATTCATCATAAGGAATACGAACACGACGCTGAGCGAAATGGCGCAGAGCGCATAGTAGAACCATCCGCCCGATTCGGCGTTATCGCCCATGGCGGTGTACACATACACCGAGCAGAACGCGGACACCACAGCAAGGATATCCAGCAGCCCCATAGGTATGGACTTTTTCAGATTAGACGAAAAGCCCTTCCAGAAGTCGTGAAACACGAAAGCATTCTTTTCGAGGGAGTAATTCCGCAGCACCTTAGTCATTCCCGTTAACGCAGGACCGATAGTAACTATCGGCATACAGAAAATAAATGTGATGATGTTCAGCTGGAGCATTTTCCAGAATTTTCTGAAATATATCTCCCAGAACAGGAAAAAGGGTTTTTTCTTGGGTGCGTTCTTTGCAATGCCGGGGCCCGACCTTGTGTATCTGTCGCCGAATAAGCTCATTTAATACATCCTTTCAAAATAACTTGCCTTATTGATATGTCAACCCCCGAACGCCGAAAGAAGCAGCGCAAAAACCCCGTCGGCAGCAGATGCCGCCGCCCCGATGACCAGTATTATCATGAATTTTTTTATGTAAAGCTTAACGTCCGCGGGAGTGTATTCATCGGGAAGGAAGGTCCTTCTGAACACCGCCTCGGACATTCTCATAGCTTCTCTTGCAGCCACGGAGACAGCAAAGGCGGCTATCATCCCTCCGGGGAGCACCGACGCCGTACACAGCGCACCGCCCGTTTTCCACATTCCTGCGGCAAGGGCTCCGAAGCCTGTTCCGAAGAAAAACGGCATGACAGCCTCGGCAGGCTGCGCCACAGCGGAAAATCCCAGCAGAAAGCATGCCGCCGTCAATAATGCCGTACCGCGGAAGCTTGTCCCTGCGATGACCCACAGCGGAGATGCGCTCCTGACTGCCAGGATATACTCCGCAGCCGAAGTCCCCAGCCTTCCGCCCGCGGAAACAGCTGCTCCGAAAATTATCCCCGCAGCCGCGAAAACAAGCAGAAAGATAAGTTTGACAGCATTTGCGCTGAGCTGTGCTTTTCGTTCTTGCATATACATCTTCCTTTTCTTTGAACATTATAGTTAATGTATATGCAGGAAATTATCATACTATTACTTTGAAAGCTCGTAAGCTCTCCTCGTGCAGCTTTCGCAGCACTTCTTCACGGTATCCTCAAGATTGCCCTTGTACAGCTCGTCAAGACCCGCAAGAGTAGTTCCTCCGGGGCTGGACACCATTCTGATAAGCTCGTCGAGAGTATTCCCCGAATCGGTTATCATCTTCGCAGAGCCCACCAGCGACTGTGCGAAAAGCTCCTTTGCGGTATCGCCGTCAATTCCCACGGACTCGGCGTACTCGGTGAACGCCTTCGCAAAGAGATAGATAAACGCAGGGGAGCTGCCGTTTACGGCGATTATCTCCTTCATCTTATCCATGGGGACGACTGCCGCTTTTCCGCCGGTTTCAAAAATGCTGCGGACAGCGGAAAATTCCTCGTCTGTGGTGTATTTTCCCTTGGCAAGAGCGGTAGCGCCCTCTCCCAGCAGAAAGGGGGTGTTCGGCATAACGATGACCGTCTTTGCATTCGGGACAGTCTGCGACTGGATGTACTCCTCGCCTATTCCCGCCGCGATGGACACGATAACGTTATCCTCGGTCACAAAGGGCTTTATCTCGGGCATTGCCGCGTCAAAGGTCTGAGGCTTTATTGCAAGGAAAACATACTTGCACTTAGCGGGGATATCCCCCGCCTTTTCCTCGGGGATAACTCCCTTGCCGACAAATTTTTCAAGCTTTTCCCTGTCGGTATCAAAGGCGTGTATCTCCGCTTCTGTGCCGAATTTCGACAGAATGCCGCCGATAATGGCTCCGCCCATATTTCCCGTTCCGATAAAACCGACCCTGATCTTTTCCATTGTGACCGTTCCTTTCCGTTATACAGCCTTTTCTCCCGACGTTCTTCCCTTCGACGCCTTGCCGTACACTGCCATTATCGTGGGCAGGATAACGAACATCAGCGGGATATCCAGAGCAAGCTCCAGCAGATTCTTCACCGCTCTCGCAGCGATAGCCTCTCCGAACGCCTGCGCGGGGATAAAGCCGTAGTGCATATTAAAGTAAGTATTAAGCAGAAGATTGATGATGACTACATCGAGCATACGGGCGATGACCATTCTCAGTCCGAACTCGGTGAGTCTTCTTCCTCTTGTGGGATTTTGCATATCATTGCTGAAAAATCCCTTCTGATAGAGGACAATGCCGTAGATAAGTCCCTGAAGCATTGCGATAAATACGTACACGGGGATAAATCCTCCGTCGGGGTGGATAAAGAATCCCAGCACGTCGCAGATACCGCCTGCCAGAAATGCCACCACGGGACCGAACAGCATGCCTGTCGCAGCAAGTGCAAGGAATGCGAAATTCAGCTTTGCAAAGGGAAGCGGGATGGTAAAGCCCTCTATCGCCATGGACAGCGCGCAGAGCATACCCGTCACCGCAAGGCAGCGAACCGCTCCCTTGCCCGTCATTTCCTTGTAGGACTGCTTGAACAAATTCAAAAAGCCTTTCATAAAATATACCTCCGTAATAGTATAATGCGCAGCACTGCTATGCTTTGTGCATTATATCGGAGTATGAAAAGCTCTTTTATATAATGCATTCAGCGGGATGCGGAAAATGCACCGCAAGCATGACCGGCATGCTTTTCGTTTCCGCCGCAACTCCCCGTCGGCGGAACACTATACGCGCATTTCCCTACTCTGTAATGCCATTCACATTATTGATGATTTTTCCGTCAGAATGATATCTCATTCGCTATATTGTAGAGCCTGTCGTCAAATTCCTTTGTCATTGCAAGAGCCTCGCTGATGCCAACATCGTACACCCTTTCGTGCTTCATGCCGACGATTCGGTCAGATACTCCCTTATCGAGCAGCTCAACGGCGTAGTAGCCCATTTCGCTGGCGATAACTCTGTCACGGAGCGTAGGCGCTCCGCCTCTCTGAACATGGCCGAGAACGGTATCTCTTGTTTCGATGCCCGTCAGCTCGGTGAGCTTTTCGGCAAATTCGCGGGAATCTCCGCAGCCCTCGGCGAAAACTATGATAAAATGCTGTTTTCTGCTTGCATGTACCTTTTTCATCTTCTCGGCGATAGCATTTATATCATATTCTCTCTCGGGAACGCAGATACTTACCGCTCCCACCGCAAGACCGACATTGAGGGCTATCCAGCCCGCGTTTCTTCCCATGACCTCCACAACGGAGCATTTGCTGTGAGATTCGGCGGTATCGCGGAGCTTGTCGATCATATCCACGGCGGTATTCATAGCCGTATCGTAGCCGATGGTGTAGTCTGTGCAGGCGATGTCGTTGTCGATCGTGCCGGGGATACCTATGCAGGGAACTCCCTTCGCACTTAGTGCGGCAGCACCTCTGAAGGAGCCGTCTCCGCCCACGACCACAAGCCCCTCTATACCGAGAGCTCTGCATTTTTCAACAGCCTTCAGCTGGACCTCGTCCTTGACGAACTCTTCGCATCTGCCCGTATAAAGCACCGTGCCTCCACGCTGGATAATACCCGAAACATCGCGGGCGGAAAGCTCGGAAAAGTCGTCCCTGAGCAGCCCCTTGTAGCCCCGTCTTATACCGATAACTCTGTAGCCCTTAGAGATAGCGGCTCTTGTAACAGCTCTTACCGCAGCGTTCATTCCGGGAGCGTCTCCCCCGCTGGTCAGCACACCGATTGCCTTCTGCATGAAAAACATCCTTTCGCAGGCAGGGCGAAGCCGCAGACAGCGCACCCTTACCTAATAAATTTTACTCTGAAATTTATAATTTGTCAAGAAGCATTAAGAACAAATTATTAATTTTAAATTAATGTACCGTAAACATTCCCGTTGATATTATATGTATACGATTACCCGAACATGAATAATATTTCTGTTCTTAAATATTATACATTGTAATCCTTTTCATGTCAAGAGAAAATATGACAAAAAAGCCCGCCGTCCCAGAAATTTTTTCCCGGGACGGCGGGCGCGTATCACCTTGGGGCTATAGCCTTACGGGTGATACATCAGTTTTCCGTCAGATATTTATGCAGGGATCAGTTGCATCCGCAGCCGCAGTTGTTGGTGTTGCAGCCCCAGCTGTTGCCATTGCCGCAGCAGCAGAACAGGACGATAAGAATGATGATGATCCAGCAGCAGTTATTTCCGCCAAAACCACAGTTACCCATAAAAGATATCTCCTTTTAAATGTAGATTTATGAACCTTTCTGCGGAAGCTTTTGTTTTCCGCTGTTCATAGTTTATATTATGACGAAAAGCGGAATGTGTTACCGAAAAGTATCAAAAAAATCATCGGCGGAAAAAGCCGCCGGAAACATGTCCGACGGCTTCGAGCCATAGTATGTCAGATATTACTTGGATTTTGTCTTAACGGAAAGCGCCTTGGACAGATCTCCTGTCTGATAGCCGCTGTCGGTCTTATCCACAGCTGCCACCTTGAATTTGTAGGAGGTATTATTAGTAAGTCCGCTGACTACGCACTTATTGCTTTTTACGTTCTTGTACTTTTCATACTTGCCTGTTTTTGTGTTGTAGATATAAACGGTGTAGCCTTCCGCTCCCTTAACGGCATTCCACGTGAGGGTAATGCTCTTGGCAGTCTTTTTGGACGCCTTAAGCCCTGTGGGAGCCGCAAGCTTATCCACGGGAGCAGACGCATACTCATAAGCAACGCCGTACTTTTTAGCATACGCTTCCGCATCGGAGCCCTTGGTAACGATCATTGTGAGCTTTTTGGGAGTAAACTCCGCATAAGACAGATAAAGTCCGTATCCATAGTAATATCCATCACTGTCAGTACTCATGTAATCGCAGTACACCTTTGTTTTTCCGTCCGCAACACCCTTGTTCCATATTCCAAAAACTGCATCATCTTCAGATTTTGCAGCATCGTAGTATCCCATATGATATTGTCTGCTGTCATAGTTAAACTTTGTTCCCGCAGGGACAGTGATCTTTTCAAGACCGAAGCAGTTAAGAAATGCTTCGCCGTAGATCTCGGTGCACTTGCTCGGAATGACATACTCTTTAAGAGAATAGCAGTACGAAAACGCAGAAGCTCCGATAGCGAATTCTTCCTTGTCCTCCTTAACGGTAAAATCGGTCAGAGACCGGCAGAACCCAAAAGCGGAGCCATATATATTGATAAGGCTTCCCTCGACCGA
>JALEMR010000102.1 GCA_022768245.1 Oscillospiraceae bacterium | reverse complement strand
TGTTTTCGGGTATGGTGTTGCGCATGAGCCCCCAGCGGCTGATATATTTCATGCGGGAAATAATGGCGAAGAATTTCTGCTCCTGCATATCAGTCAACTAAGTCGGGGTCGAAGGATTCCTTCCAGGGAAGGCCCCACTTGTTAAGAGCGTCCATGAAGGGATCGGGGTCAAATTCCTCGATATTGTAAACGCCGGGCTTCTTCCATTTGCCGGTCATGACCATCATCGCACCTATCATTGCGGGAACTCCCGTTGTGTAGGAGATGGCCTGGGAGCCTACCTCCGCATAGCATTCCTGATGATCGCATACGTTATATACGTAATAGTTTACGGGCTTGCCGTCCTTTTTGCCCTGCATGATGCAGCCGATGTTGGTCTTGCCCTTGGTGCGGGGACCTAAGGAAGCAGGGTCGGGAAGAACTGCCTTTAAGAACTGAAGGGGAACTATCTGCATGCCGTTGTAGTCGATAGGCTCGATAGAGGTCATGCCCACGTTTTCAAGGCACTTCAGATGTGTGAGGTAGCTCTGTCCGAAGGTCATGAAGAAACGGATGCGCTTGATGCCCTTGATGTTCAGAGCCAGGGATTCAAGCTCCTCGTGGTGGAGCAGGTACATATCCTTCTCGCCTATCTCGGGGAAGTTATAGACACGCTTTATCTCCATGGGCTTAGTCTCCACCCACTTACCGTCCTCGATGTAGCTGCCGTTGGCGCTGACCTCGCGGATATTTATCTCGGGGTTGAAGTTTGTGGCGAAGGGATAGCCGTGGTCTCCCGCGTTGCAGTCTAAGATATCGATATAGTTTATCTCGTCGAAGTAGTGCTTCTGTGCATATGCGCAGAAAACGCCCGTAACGCCGGGGTCGAAGCCCGAGCCCAGCAGAGCGGTGATCCCTGCCTTTTCAAAGCGCTCGCGGTACGCCCACTGCCATTTGTACTCAAACTTTGCGGTATCCTCGGGCTCGTAGTTGGCGGTATCAACATAATCAACGCCGCACTCAAGGCAGGCGTCCATTATGGTGAGATCCTGATAGGGAAGAGCCACGTTGATGCAGATATCGGGCTGATAGGACTTCATAAGAGCCACCAGTTCATCCACCTTGTCAGCGTTGACCTGCGCGGTGGAGATGACCGTTTTTGTGGTATTTTGAAGCTTTTCCTTTATAGCGTCGCATTTTGACTTTGTTCTGGAAGCGATCATGATATCGGTAAATACGTCGGAGTTCTGACAGCACTTGTGGATAACAACGCTTGCCACGCCGCCGCAGCCGATGATAAGAGCCTTGCCCATTTATACCATTCCTTTCAAAGAGGGAGTCTTTTATATTTTACGTGTTTATTGTAGCATATTTTATCGTTAATGTCAATAGCGGAAACTGCATGGAAAGTGTCGGAGGGCTGCTGTAGGGACAGTATATCTTTTCGTGAGTTTTATATAAATTTTACTTTGTAAAGGACAGTTTTTCTTGTTTTGACATAATTGTTATGATATAATTATGATAAAGATGATCTCGGACGAATTGTAAAGCGGAGGAAAATTTTATGAAAAAAACATTTTTTATCGCCGATACTCATTTCGGCGACAGCGCAATTATTGATTATGAGAACCGTCCCTTTGCCGACGTACAGGAAATGGACGATACTATTATCCGAAACTGGAACCGCGCTGTTTCCGACGGGGACAGAGTGTTCGTGGTGGGGGACTTTTCCGCTTGCGGCAGGGAAAAAACAGCCGATATCTGCCGCAGTCTCAATGGCAGAAAATATCTGATAATGGGGAATCACGACACCGAAAGCGAACAGTTTTACATAAGCTGCGGATTTGAAAATGCGGTGTGCTATCCTATCATTCTCGATGGTTTCTGGATACTGTCCCACGAGCCTATGTACGTAAATTCCAACATGCCCTACGCCAACATTTTCGGTCATGTGCACGGCAATCCGATATATACCGACTTTTCAAAGCAGAGCTTCTGCGTGTGCTGCGAAAGGATAGGGTATACTCCCGCGGAGTTCGAGGAGATAAAGCGGAGAATGGGGGTAAAATGAAAATCGTTCGGTATTTTTTATTGTCCTGACTTTGATACATTTGGTGTGGTATAATAGTATTATAAAGGCAGCACCGCGCAAAGCTTGTGCGAAAAAGCCGTCAGGCGCGCTTTGCGCGGTGCTGCCTAAATAACAAGGAGGGATCTGTTATGGGAACAATAACTATTAACGGACACACATATGAAACAATCGAAGGGACCGCACCAACAATGACTAAGGAACAGATGGAACATTATACTGAACAGGTGGGAGGATTTGGACCGATAAAAAGCGAAAATTCCGAGGAAAAACCAAACTTTGAAAGGACCGATGAAAAATGAAAGCATACATACAATCATACCCGAACGGCATACCGAAAAACGACAGCTTTATACTAATCCTCGATTAAAAAGTGTACAAAAAATCAAGCTAAAACTTGAATATATGGTTTTTGCGCAGATTTTTTGTCTACACTTTTATCGGGGATTAGTATTATGAGCGCTTATGACGGGTTCAGGGAAATGGGATTTGAAATTGTCACGTTTTATGAGCTTGACGTGCTTCGGCAAAGCGCTCCCGAGGACGAGTGTGCGTTTGATATAATATAAGAACCTGTCTTCACAAAAAATCTGCACACATTTTTTGTGAAGACAGGTTCTAAATATCGGACAGCCCCGCTAAGAGCTGTCCGACAATGTTATCATTATTTACTTAAAACGCCGCCTCAAAAATAGAAACGATATCCTCTGCGGTCAGCGGGACAAAGCTGCCCTCGCTGCCTGCCGCAGCCTTTTTTGCCATTTCCTCAAAGTGAACTTTCTCCGTTATGCCCACCGCCCGCAGGTTCGCGGGCATTTTCATTGTCTTGAAGAAAAACTCCGCGGTCTTATCTATTGCCGATTCTGCGACAGCGGTATCATCGCCGTCAAGTCCCCAGACGTTTCGTCCGTATGCGGCAAGCTGCGCTGTTTTGGACGGATCCTTTTTCAGCACGAACTTCATCCACACGGGAGTGAGTATCGCAAGTCCCTCGCCGTGGGTGATGTCATAGAATGCCGACAGCTCGTGCTCCATGGGGTGAACGCACCAGCCCACCTCTGCGCCGCCGCTTAAAAGTCCGTTTATCGCAAGGCTGCCCGCCCACATGAGATTTGCTCTTGCTTCATAATTTTCGGGGTCGTTCAGAGCAATGGGTCCGTACTTGATGCAGGTCTTAAGCACAGCCTCGCACAGGCTTGCCTGAAGATATGCGCCCTTTACGTTGGTGAAATAATTCTCAAAGGTGTGGCTCATCATGTCGGCAGTGCCTGCGGCGGTCTGTTTGGGCGATACAGTGAACGTATAGCTCGGGTCAAGCACCGACATCACAGGCTTTACCAGCGGACTGCCCGTGCCCCATTTTTCATTCTTGGTGAGGTCGCTGATAACGGCAAACTCGTCCATTTCGGAGCCTGTCGCCGAAAGAGTCAGCACCGAATATACGGGCAGCGCCGCCTTTATCTTTCCGCCGTCCAGCACTAAGTCCCAGGGGTCGCCGTCATAGCAAGCCCCTGCCGCGATGACCTTCGCACAGTCGATAGATGAGCCTCCGCCCACGGCAAGCACCATATCTATGTTATTCTCCCTGCAAAGCTCCGCGCCTTTGCGCACCGACTCGATGCGGGGATTTGGCTCTACGCCCGAAAGCTCGGTGACGGTGAGCCCCGCTTCGGTGAGTATCCTCATAGCTTCGTCGTACAGACCGCTTTTCTTGATGCTTCCTCCGCCGTAGACCAGCAGCACCCTGTCGCCGCTCTGCTTAAGCTCGGACAGGTGAGAAAGCTGCTCTCTGCCGAAATGTATCACAGTGGGTATCGAATATGTAAAGTTGTTCATAGAAAAGATCCTCCCCTCATATTGTAACTATATTATATCACAGCCGCCCCGTAATTTCAAGAGAAATTAGTGAATAGTTGATAGTTGGGGAGTGAATAGTGAATAGTATAAAGTTTCGGAAATAGGTCACTGCCCGCGGGAAAAAGTGACCTAAGCTGAAATACTAACAACGCGGACTTAGCTGCGGGTCATCCCGCCTGCCGCGGGAAAAAGTGACCTAAGCTGAAATGTTAACAACGCGGACCTAGCTGCGGGTCATCCCGCCTGCCGCGGGAAAAAGTGACCTAAGCTGAAATACTAACAACGCGGACTTAGCCGCGGGTCATCCCGCCGGGTCATCCCGCCGGGTCATCCCGCCCGCCCGCACAGGGTGGCGGATAACTGTTCTGAGGCGCTCGGGGGCGCATTTTCTTGGGTCGGAGAGGTATATCTCGTGGTGACGTCGTTCGTTGGAAAAGTCCTCCGCGAAGCCCTTTTCCTTGATGAAGGCTTTCATCTTTTCTATGCTTGCGGGCTCGTCGTCGTAGGACCCCTTGTCCATTATTTCCCGCCTTTCCCGCAAGCAGCTTTCTGTGAGTGCGGAGCTTTTTCAGCGCCCAGTCGTAATGGCTCGATGTATTGCTGATGAAGTACGCTCCCAGCGATGTGGTGCCTGTCCATTTATAATAGCTCTTTGTGAAAAGCTGTTCGTCGGTGAAGCCCTCCAGAAGCTCCATGACTTCACGGTGGGAAGCGTTCAGCTTTTCGGTGATGTCCTCAAGGGAGGTGCTTTGGTGCTGCTGCCAAAATCCGACGTTCATTTCACCGTAGGTCTTCCAGTTGTAGGGCGCGGGCAGAAAAGTGATCGCTTTGCCGTTCATGTTTGCCCTCACCCATTTCAGCATCAGCTGATGCCATTCGTACAGATGCGCGAGAACATCTTTCAGGTCCTTGTCCCGCGACCAGTGGGCTTCCTTTTTGTTGAGTGAGGAAAAGTCAAAGGGAGTATTAAGCTCGGTCTCGGTCATGGTGCCGATGAACTCGTTCAGCTTTGCGAAATTCAGCTCGGAGGCTTCAATTAAATCTGCTTTGTTTGTGGGTCTGCCCATAGTTATTTCCATTCCTTTCGATAAGATATATCTTCAAAGTCCCAATATTCCATGTAGGGCTTGGAATCCTCGTAATCCCATGAGTATATCAGTGAGGGCGTTATTTCAAGGACGCACTCCGACGGCAGCGAGGACCACCGCTCCACTGCAGAGCCATAATGCTTTTTCATGGCTTCAATGAAGGCTTCATGCTCGTATGGTCTGCCGATGATGCGGCATTTTCCCTCGATCGAAAAATTATTGTGACACAGCGCAGCATTGGGATTTTTTCTAAGCTGTCTGCATTTGAGATAATTCTCGTCGGTCCGGCAGTAAAATTTCCCGCCTATGACCACTACGCTCATAGGACGCGAGGTCACGCGCTCGTCGGAACAGGTGGATAAGGTCATTACTCCGTGAGTGCCTATCCTGTTCCATAATTCGGGGAGATGTGCGGAAAAGCTGTTGTCCATGTTGATACCTCGTTTCGTTTTGTTATGAAACAAGTATATCACAGTAAATGTGACAGCTGTATGTCATATTAGATAAAAAGATTTTCGGAGGCAATCTCATTTTTTTTACCTGTTCTATCTGATTTTCGGAGATATCCGTCCCCGTCTATTTTCCGCCGTCTATGTTTTGGCTGATGCTGTTCATTTCAATTAATCCTTTCGTCCGAATACTTTTTTCCGATATTTTTCAGCAGCTCGGCAAATCCCTTCCGATATTCCTCGGGGGAAATTATCTCCGCCTTGTCGCCGAAGGTCAGTATATACTGATAAAACGACGGCACGTCCGACCATGTGAAGCTCAGCAGGATATTACCATCCACGTCGTATCGGGGAAGCTCCGTGCCGAATTCGTCGATTATCCGCCATTTTACCGACTTGTCGAATCTCACCTCTGCGGTAACGCCGCCCTTTGTGTGGAGCAGCTTGTCGCAGCTGTACTCGGGGACTTCACGCTCTGCGCATTTTTCTCCCGTGCGGACAAGCTCCGTGATACGGGTCAGCTTGAACATACGCCAGTCATTTCGCATGGTACAGAATCCCCACACATACCACCCCGACCACTGGAATATCAGATGATAGGGCTCGATAGTGCGCCTGCTTTCTCCGCCGGGGGAATAGTATGTGAATGAGACAGTCTCCCGTGCTTCCATGGCGGACTTTATCAGCTCTATCTTGTCGGAGACGGTGCTTCTGTCCCAGGAGGACAGATCAATGATGATATGATTATCGGCGTTCATCATATCGGCGCGCTTCGGGGACAGCTTGTCCATAAGCTGACGGTATCGGCTGTTTTCGCTTACGCTGTCAAGGCTTCCGAGTCCCGACAGTATGGAGCGCATATCCTCTTCGGACAGCAGCGTGCGGTCTATCCTGAAGCCCTCCATGACGGATATGCCGCCGTGCTGTCCCTGTTCGGTCATTACAGGTATGCCTGCACGGCTGATATCGTCGATATCGCGGAGAATGGTCCTGCGGGATACCTCGAATCTTTCCGCAAGCTCTGCGGCAGTAATCTTATCCTGCTGTAAAAGTATGGACAGTATGCCTATCAGTCGGTCTATCTTCATCACATCACCCCGTATTAAAAAAGCGCGCCGAATAAGCGATATATATCCGGTGCGCCCTGCTCATTTTTTATCTGCTCTGAAAAAAATATCCCCTCGTAAGTCGGACATATCCATTTCATCGCGTATTTTTTTCAGTTCCTTTGCAGTGCGGTAGTTTTCTATTTCCCGTCTGCGGTTTATCCTCGATACTATCAGATTCACCACCGCCAGCCCCGTGAGGAAGAACAGGGAAGTGTCATCAAAGCCGAAGGTATCCCTGAAATACCACATCGCCCCCGCTATAACGATAAGCAGCACATCGGTAAACGCGGTGAATTTATTCCTCGGCACCTTTTCCGTTTTTCTTCTGTTTTCGGACATGATATGCTTTCACCTGCCTTTGGGGATATAGTGAAAAGTGGAGAGTGAACAGCTAATGCTTTCAATTTACATCTGCGGTACAGTTCGTTTTCGGCGGAGCAGAGCTCCGCGCATTTGATTCGCTACGCTGTCAAATGCTGCGCCGCCCGAGCAGAGGGTGCCGCTTAGATGCTCACAGGATTTACTTTGTTGGATCCCGTGTTTTTTACACGGGCGGCGCTTTATTTTTGTTCGCCGCTTCGGCTTTCGGTCACTGCTGCGCTGTTTTCCCTTTGCTTTACTTTTGCGGCTATTTGGGGAGCATCGCTGTGTTACGTGCCGCTGGGGGAGTTTCGCCGCTTGCGAGCGGCGACCAAAGGGCGCTGCCCTTTGGATTTCCGCAGCCTTTGGAAAAGGCTGGCGAACTTTTTATTGCCGGGTTACTTCTCAGCTTCGGTTACTTTCAGCCTCGAACCTTCCTTCGGGACTTTCCTGCTTCTGCGGCTTTATTTTTCCCTAAGCATTAAACCCCGCCCATGGCTGCTACTAAGCTTCTCAGTCTTATCTTCGCTGCGCCCAGATTGCTTATCTCGTCTATCTTTAACTGCGTATACAGCTTGCCGTTCTTCTCCAGTATCGAACGTACCTCGTCCGTGGTGATGGCGTCAATTCCGCAGCCAAAGGATACAAGCTGTACAAGCTGCATATCGGGCTGTGTTGTGACATATTCCGCCGCACGGTATAATCTTGAATGATATGACCACTGATTCAGCACAGTCAGCTTCGGAACATCTGCCAGATGTGCAATGCTGTCCTCCGTGATGACCGCCAGCCCCAGACTTGTCATGAGCTTATGTATGCCGTGGTTTATCTCGGGGTCGATATGATAGGGTCTGCCCGACAGGACGATTATCGGCATGTTGTTCTCTCTTGCCACTTTGATGACCCGCTGTCCTTCGTCGATTATCTCCTGCCTGTACCGGCGGAGCGCTTCGTGACCTGCACGGAAGGCAGCCTTTGCCTGACTCTTCGTCACGCCGTATCTCTTGCCGAAGCAGTTCACCAGTACCTCAACGCAGT
The DNA here is from genome assembly GCA_022768245.1 of Oscillospiraceae bacterium. Taxonomy (GTDB): domain Bacteria; phylum Bacillota; class Clostridia; order Oscillospirales; family Ruminococcaceae; genus RGIG4694. The sequence continues at coordinate 13,596 of JALEMR010000102.1, read as the reverse complement.
GGCGTTCAAGGTTGATGTCCATGTAGGGTAGATAGAAATTGTCGTCGGTGAGCTGTGGGATATTCGCTTTGAGCAGCTCGGGATAGTATGCGACTACGGGGCAGTTGTAGTGGTTGTCGCTGTGTCCCTCGTCGATGTTGTAGCTTTCGCAGGGGTAGAAGATGAAGTCTGCGCCCTTTTCAAGCAGGTCGATGATATGACCGTGTGCAAGCTTTGCGGGATAGCATACCGTGTCCGAAGGAATGGTGTGCTGACCCTTGTAGTACATCTTGCGGGAGCTTTCGCTTGAAATGATCGTCTCGAAGCCCAGCGTCTCAAAGACCTTGTGCCAGAAGGGCAGCTGCTCGTAATAGTTCAGCACCAGCGGCAGACCGACCTTCGCCTTGGGGTCAGCGGGCTGTGACTTCATGCAGTCCAGCAGATGTGTGTATTTGTACTCGTACATACAGGGAACATCGGTCTTTCTTGTAAGACCTGCGCCCTTTTCGCAGCGGTTTCCGCTGATGAATTTTCTGCCGCCGTTGAAGCTGATGATCGTAAGGCTGCAATTGGAGCCGCAGCCGCCGCATCTTGCCTGCTTTGCGGAGTAGGTGAAGTCCTTAAGGTCCGCCTCGGAGATAATGGTTGACTTTTCGCCTGCGTTCTCCTTTGCGTAGAGAGCCGCTCCGAATGCGCCCATAAGTCCTGCGATGGCAGGACGGGTAACGTTTCTGCCCAGCTCCAGCTCAAAGGAGCGCAGCACTGCGTCATTGAGGAAGGTACCGCCCTGAACGACGATATTCTGACCGAGCTCGTCCGCGGACTTTGCACGGATGACCTTATAGATAGCGTTCTTGATGATAGAGGAGGAAAGTCCTGCGGAGATATCCTCCACGGAAGCGCCGTCCTTCTGCGCCTGCTTTACGGAGCTGTTCATGAATACCGTGCAGCGGGAGCCTAAATCTACGGGCTTTTCCGCAAACAGTCCCAGACGGGAGAAATCGGCGATGTCATACCCCAGCGCCTGCGCAAAGGTCTGAATGAACGAGCCGCAGCCCGAGGAACATGCCTCGTTGAGCATGATGCTGTCGATAGCGTGATTTTTTATCTTGAAGCATTTGATGTCCTGACCGCCGATGTCGATGATGAAATCTACATTGGGACAGAAGAAGGACGCTGCCTTGTAATGAGCCACGGTCTCAACTATGCCGTGGTCGATGCCCATTGCCGCCCTGATAAGGTCCTCGCCGTAGCCCGTTACTGCGGAGGATTTTATATTTATCCTGCCGCCCGCAAGGCGGTACATTTCGCCCAGCTGCTCCTTGATAACGTCAAGGGGCTGACCCTTATTTGAAGCGTAATACTGATAGATAAGCCCGCCCTCGGGGGAGATGAGAACAAGCTTTGTGGTAGTGGAGCCTGCGTCGATGCCGAGATATGCGTCGCCCGTGTATGTATTGATGTCAAGACGCTCCACGTCGGTGCCTGCATGACGGTCAACGAATTCCTTGTAATCCTGCTCGCTTGTGAAAAGGCGCACGCCCGTAACGATGTCATCGCTGACGGGAGCGGTCTCTATCATGCGGATAACGTCGTCAATGGCAAAGGCTTCGGTGTTGTCCTTTGCATAGAGTGCGCTTCCGAATGCCATGAAGCAGGAAGCATGCTCGGGGAATATGGCGTTTTCGTCCGAAAGACCGAGAGTGCGGACAAACGCACGGCGGAGTCCCTTTAAGAAGGAAAGAGGACCGCCTAAGAAAAGCACCTTTCCGGTTATCTTTCTGCCCTGTGCCAGACCGGATACGGTCTGATCGACTACCGCCTGGAAGATAGAAGCGGCAACATCTCTGTGGTCCGCGCCCTGATTGAGCAGGGGCTGAATGTCGGATTTTGCGAAAACTCCGCAGCGGGAAGCAATGGGATAGAGCTTTTCCGATTCGAGAGAAAGTCTGTCCATTTCGTCTGCGGATATGCCCAGCAGGGAAGCCATCTGGTCGATGAATGCACCTGTGCCGCCTGCGCAGGAGCCGTTCATTCTCTGCTCGGTGCCGCCTGTGAGGAAGATTATCTTAGCGTCCTCGCCGCCCAGCTCGATAACGGTATCCGCGTCGGGATAGCTTTCCTTAACGGCGATGAACGCACCGAATACCTCCTGCACGAAGGGAAGCTTTGCGGCGTTTGCAAGACCGAGACCCGCAGAGCCTGTAATGCTTAAGTGAAAGCTTTCTCCGGGGAACTGTTCTGCGATTATTTTCAGCTGTTCCTCAACGGTTTCCCTTACCTTTGAGAAATGGCGCTCGTATTTTGAGTAGATGATCTTCTTGCTTTCGTCGATGATAACTGTCTTGACTGTAGTTGAGCCTACGTCGATGCCTAATGAAAGATCTTTTGACATTATTTTTATCCTTTCTTTATATATGTATATTTATGGTTATCGGAACGCTGTCCGTCGGTTTGCCTTTATCTGTTTATTATACCATATCGGAGCTGAGCCGTCAAATTAAATTTCAGTCAGAAACGGCTTCTCTTATCCTTTCTGCTATCTGTCGGGGAGTGCCCTCCGCCTTGATGCTTATCTGCGAATTTGCGGTGTAAAGAGCCCTTCTGTCGTTATATATCCCCTCTAAGGATTCCTTTGTGTTCGCCATGACTATGGGACGGTTCTTATCGCCCGAGATGCGCTTGTAGCAGGTTTCATAGTCTGCGTCCAGATATACCACGATACCTCCCGCAGCCGCAGCCTCAGCGTTTTCCGATTTGAGCATAGCTCCGCCGCCGCATGCCACCACCTCATCGGAGGCTGCAAGCTCCTTAACGGCGGAGGTCTCCATGGTGCGGAACGCCTTTTCGCCCTTTTCTGCAAATATCTCGGGTATGCTCATGCCCGCCTTTTTTTCGATGTAGCTGTCCATATCGGTGAAGGGCTTATCCATAAGAGCGGCAAGCTCCCTTCCCACGGTGGATTTTCCGCAGCCCATAAAGCCGCACAGGAATACTGTCATACTTATCTCCTTCCGCCGCCATTGCGGCACTTTATACGGTCATTTGTCCAACGGGATGGAATAGGCTCTTGCGGAGTATTCCAGCACCTTTCCGCTTAGCTCCTCCTCAAGGCATGCGTAAAACATGGCAAAAAGCACGTCCGCAAAGCCTAACAGGAACATATTCTTATTGGTGATGTCCGCCAGTGACGGAACATGTGTATATATGTAGGTCTTGAACCATTCTGCGGTATAGGGCGGCAGCGGTCTGCCCTTGTGGACAAGATATTTAAACTCCGCATATTCCTCGCGGATAAGACCGTCGGGATTTTCCGCTCCCCGCGCCATCACTATGCTGTATACCTTCTGTATCTGGTCGTCGGTCATGCGGTCGTCGCCGTTGCGGACGTTGCGCAGAGTGGGCAGCCGCACCGCAAAGCTGTAGATTATCATCGGCAGCACCTTGTCGTATTCGGTGTTCTGCATTTCGCTGCAGCTGCCGTTGTCGATGCGCAGACCGAAGGAGCGCAGGCTGTCGCCGTCGGTGATATTGTTCAGCACCACCTTGAAGGCGTCCTTGATATTTATTTTATAAAAGTCGTTCTCTCCGATGGAGTAGATATATTTCACGGCGTTATACAAGCTTATGCCGCCCTTGATAACGGTATCGGCAAGACCCGATATCGCCTGTTCTTCATTGATAAAATCCAATTTATTTTCCTCGCAAAAATCATCTCCGTCCCGCAGGAGTGCGGTCGGGGCTGCGTATTACTCTCACGGGAGGAGCGCCGTCCGATTTTTTCGGCTTGTCCTCTCCGCCCTCCGACGATGAAAAAATGAACGTGTCCTTCTTTGCGGCGGCAAGCTCTGCTATGCCCATAACGTCTCCCACGGTGGGAGCGCCCTTTTCCGTTTTATATTTCGGGTCGGTCATCGCCTCGTAAAGGGAGGCGTATTTCTTCGGGACGAAGGGCTTGTATTTTCTTCCGTCCTCGGCAATGTGTTCCTCTGCCGCAGGCTGTACCGTCTGCACGGGAGCTGCCTTCGGCGGCTCATAGGGAGCGGGACGGCTCTCCGGCTTCACATCTCTGACAAAATCACGCGCGAAGTCCGTGTTCCTTGAAGGCGCAGGCTCGGAGTCGAAGCTTTTGGGTATCCATCTGACCGCCATGTCCGCGGAGCCTTTTATGCTCTTGGCGACGTATTCGCCGCGGTCCTGCCTGTCGGGGATATCCGTCCTTATCTCGGAGCGGGTCTCGCGCGGCGGCTCGTCCGACATTGACGGAGCGTTTTCGTAGACGGCTTCGAAATCCTCACGAGCCTCCGAAACGCTTCCGAAGCTTTTGGGCACCCACTTGACCGCCTTGTCTGCGGAGACCTTTCTGCTTTTCGGAGCATAGGGCTGTATGTTCTGCGAGCCTGTATCTCTTCCCTTTCCGAGGATATCACCGTACATTTTCTCTGCGGACTTTAAGAAATCCTCCAGCTGGCTAATGGAGCCGTCGCCGTTTCGGATGTTGTCCTTAAGGCTTTCGAGATAGCCTGCCCATTCCTCAAATTCCGCGCGGTCCATTTCCCGTCCCGCGCACTTGGACAGATTATAGTAAAGCGCCTGTGAGCGCAGGTCAAGCTCTCTCGGGATTATAACGGGGACCTTAGTTGCTGTCCGCAGTCCCGCAAGACGTGCCTTTTCCTCGGCTTCTGCGGCTGCGCGGCGGGCTTCCTCCTCGGCACGGCGAGCCTTTTCCTCGGCTTCGCGGCGCAGGCGCTGCTGTTCCTCGTGAGCGGCAAGACAGGTCTTCCCGCCCGAATTTACGCGGGTGCAGTAGGGGCTGTCATATTCTTTGCCGCGGATAAAATATCTTCCGCAGGAGACGCAGCGTTCGATATGCTCGCCGTTTTCCTCCAGCAGGTCGAATTCCAGGTCGATAAGTCCCTTGAAGCCCGTGGGCATGTATATCACCGAGCTGCTGCCGATACCCTCCAGCGAGGCCCTGCGCATTTCCAGCGAATCGGGGCGCTCCATGTCCTTGATGTGGGAAAAGGCGTCCATGGCGGACTGGTCGGAGATGACGGAGCTCACCTGTCTCATGCTGTCGGAGGATATTCTTTTCAGCTTTTCCGACACGGAGCCGTAAACGTAGTGGGAGAATTTTCCCATGCGGAACGCCGCCTCGGGAGCGAGAGACGGGCTGTACTTGCGGACATAGGGCATATCCTCGGCGGGGAAGCCCATTTCGTTTGCGGCGATAGAGAAGGCGAGGTCGAAGTATTCCTTTCTGCGGCGGTATTCGTCCGCGGAGATATTGGAGCCTGCTTTGTCGTTATATATGAAATCCAGCTTTTTCTTGGCGTATTCGTTTATCCTGACGATATTTATCCACTGATTTATTGCCCGTCCCGTCTTGTACTCGGATATCCTGCGGAAGATAGCCGTTTCGTAGTTGTTCTTGGGGGAAATGCACCTTGCCCAAAGCTCTTCGAGACCGATGCTCTCGCTGCTGCATATGTACGCTATGATGCAGTCGATGACCACGCTGTCAAAGCTGCCTTCGATGCATGCCTTTACATAGGGGTGACACTGCGTCACGGCATTTCTTGCCGACTGCATGAGCTCTGCGGGGAGCCTGCCCGATCTGCTGGCAGCCTTTCCCGCTTCGATACACTGCTCCCAGAAAAAGGAAAAGTTAAATTCCGTAAAGCAGAGCATGTCCTTTCCCGGTGCAAGCTCATAATATGTGTTGTTGTTTCCAATAATAAATCTTACGGCGTCCACCTGCGATCTTTCCCTTCCTTCGGCACATCGGTTTGTTTTTTCGGACAGCGGATAAAAATCCGCATATATAAATATATTATATCACATAATATCATATTTTTCAACAGGTTTTCCCGACTTTTTTGCAATAATAAAAATATGGTCTCCGCGGCTATAGTGAGGGTATTTCTGAAAATAATTTTTTGTGCATATTGACGATTTCATCGGTAAAATATACTAAATTTTCGAAAATATATAAAAAATTTAACAAAACCCTTGCATAAATCATTCGTTATGGTGTATAATAAGTAAAGCGAGTGCTGTGCGTGTATTTCTGCCTTGGGGCAGATATGCTCTTTCCGCCGATATTTTGTCGGGCGGAAGGTATATTCCGAAAAATTACGGCGCTTTCTCATGGGAGTTACTTGATTATGAATTATATATTATGCGCCGTGTTGTGGACGGAGAGCAAGGCTCCGCCGGGGTATGCGGCAACGGGAATTTTCTCCGCTAAGGTCGCCGAGGGCACGGAAACACAATATCGTTCCTTCCTGTCCGAGTCTTACGAAGACGGCGGGGAAATGCTTAAAGATTTTCTTGATTTCTGCGGCGGCGAGTTTATGCTCTGCCTCTGGGACGGATTGTCTGCGGGCAGGATAAAAAAGCTGCTGGACGTTAACGGCTTCAGACATCCGTATGTGCATCTCTATCACCTGCAGAAGGTGTACGAGCTTACCGAAAAGAAATGCCGCGATATCCGCAAACGCAGGATAATGCAGACAAGGCTTGAAAAAAAGCCTTTTTATTACGGTAAAAGATCGGCTGCGGAAAACGAGGTCAGATGGATGGTCTCCGTGTTCGAGCTGCTGGATCTCTCGGTCATCGAAAAGAAGCCTGCAATCGACTTTACCGAACAGCCGTCTAATCAGTATTTTGTCTTTAAAAACGGAAAATGCTTCCACACCAAGGACTGCCGCATCGTTAAGGACGCGTCGGTCTCGGCTCTGCGTTCCTATACATATTACGCCGCAGCCGTGGACGCGGGATTTACTCCCTGCTCACGGTGCAAGCCCGAAAACAGGGACGAGCAGACGGCGGAAATGATGCGCAGGATAAACGCGGAAAAACAGAAGGAAGCACGCGCTAAGCATGTGGCGGGTTATGTTCCGCCCAAAAAGAAAAGGAAAAAGCCGCTGAACGTCTACAAGTCCCTCGCCCATATGTGCGGACTGTACGGACTGAGATTCGAAAAGAGCGGAGGAAATGTGTTCATCTCCTCGGAGACGGGGAAATACCGCATCGCTCCCGAAGATACTCCCGTGAAGCTGTACGAGCTTATTGACGATGAATATGCCTGTACGGACGCGGAATTTGCCGACCCTTATCAGGCGGTGAGGGAAATTGTCCGCGCAGACGAGGAAAACGGGAAAAATAAATAACGGACTGATGTACTTAAGGTGCGTCAGCCCTTTGATAAAAAATATCCGCAGCACTGTGCCGCGGATATTTTTATATTATTCTTCTGTTGTTGTCTGTTCCGCTGATGCGGTCTGTACGGCTTTGACTGCCATTCTGCGCTTATTCTCGTAAATGCCGATAAGCACTATGGCTGCCGCGCCGAGGAATGTGATGATAATTCCAACCTTAAGTCCCGGAGGGAAGTATTTCATCTCAACAGTGTGGGTGCCTGCCGTTATCGGCACTCCGATGAGTGCGTCATACAGCTCGGTTATCTCCGTTTCAGCGCCGTCAACGTATACCGTCCACCCCGGCTCGTTGGATATGGACGTGAACATTATGCCGTCCTTGTCGGCGGTGATGGTCCCCTTGATGTGGTCCTCTTTGAAGGACTCTATCTCCAGCGGGTGCTGCTTTAAGGTCTCAATGGCGGAGACGAACTTTTCTTCGTCCAGATATACGAACTCCTCGTCCTGGAAAAGCACCTCGTTCTTGTCGTTGGCAATGGTGGTGATAAGGGATATCTGCTCGCCCTCCTCGAACTTGCCCAGCGCAAGGATGCTCATGTTGCCGCCTTCAAAGTAGTATTCAAGGAATTCCTTGTTCAGCCAGAGATTTACTCTGCGCTCGTACTTTGAGGGGAGGTACATATATATCATATTGTTGTTGGGAGCGGTGATGAAGAATTCAGCCTGACTGTTCTCGCCCTCCACTACCGTGGTATATCTTGCGTGGCTGCCGTATACGCTTGCTTTGGCGTTTTCGGTCTTTATCTCGTCGATCTGTATCCTGTAGAAGAACTCCTGCTGCTCGTTCGAAAGCATGGAGGACAGCAGCTTGTTCTGATTGTCGAAGGGATATTCCGTGCCCGAGAAATGACAGTTTGCTGCGGCATTATCCACCATGAAGGCTATCGGCAGCGCATAGGGATTCTCATAAACGCATATCTCGTTGGTCTCGTTGGACCTTGTCAGCACGAGGTTGTCATAATGCTTGGATTCGGGGATATCGGGAGTTATCGTGTTCCCGTCCTCGTCCTCTTTTATCTCCGCCCGCTCCATGACGTACTTCACGCCAAATATGGCGTCGGTCACATAGGTTGCTCCGCGGTACTTTATATAGTGTCCGCCGTAGGAGAAGCCCAGCCTGCGCAGGAACTGGATAGAGCTTGCGTTCAGCGTGGAGCTGGAATGGGACAGACCGTAGCTGTTCAGCGCAAGAGAGTCGTTCACGGTGCGGTGATAGTCGCTTTCTATGCGGTACACGCCGTCGTCCTCGTCGTAGAGGGACTGCACCGTTTCCCGTCCCAGCGATATATAGCTGTTATAGCCCGAATGCTTGGAATAGTTCACGTCCTCGTCTATGGCGAAGATATTATACAGCGTTGAAGCGAACATCTCCGCCGAGACGAATATCGCCAGCGCGGCAGTCACTCCCGGAGTGATCGCCCTTCTGTTGCGGTAGCAGTACAGTATCAGGCAGTAAACCGCCGTGAATACCACGCTGTACCATATGGCGGTGATGACTCCCGCACTTTCATAGCCCTGCTTGTCTATATAGAAAATGTACACGATAAGCCCCGTCATTACGCCGCCTATCTCTTTGAGGGTTATGCCTTCTATCTTATCGAACGCCTCCGCTGCGGCTATGAGCATCACAAAGGAGAAGGTGAAGGAATAGCGGTAGGGAAGCCAGTTGGGTACCTGGAAGCCGTGCCATGCGATGTCGATATTGGAGATGTACATCGAAAGTATCACCGACAAAAGCAGCAGTCCCGTGCCTATCTTGTTTTTCAGCTTTATCCTGTCGTTCATGAAGTAAAGGGGAAGAAGTATCAGCGTGATGACTCCGCAGTATACGGCGGGAGAGCCTTCGTTGCGGCAGGTATCGTACATGTTCGGCAGCAGGCTCTTGAAGAAGTCGATGAAGTCGAACTGGGTCTTCCATTCGAATGAGGGGTCGGTGAAATCCAGCTTGCCCAGCTGCAGCGAGTGGTACAGCGGAAGCAGTATCCATGCGGCGCAGGCTGCGGACAATATCCCGCCCAGAGCGAATTTCAGCCCCGATATCATAAAGCTTTTGAAATGTATGCCCTTTTCGCCTGCGGAGAAATAATAGTACAGGAAATACAGCACCGAGAAGAATGCCAGCATCCAGCCGATGTAGAAATTCGCCATGAACATCAGCGACAGCGGGATAATGAAGTACAGCATTTTGTTCTCGTTGATTATCTTCTCTATGCCCCGCGCGATAAGGGGAAGGTATATCAGACCGTCCAGCCACATGGGATTCATCAGCTGCACTATCATATATGCCATGAGCGCGTACATCACCGAGAAAAGCAGCGCAGTTTTCGGCTGAGCCTTTCTCGATTTCTGTAAATAGAAGCAGAAGGTGATGCCTGCCGTACCCACCTTGCAAAGCTGCATTATCAGCAGCGATTCGGTGATTATGCTTCTCGGCAGCAGCATTACTATCAGCACAAATGGGCTTGCCAGATAGTAGGCGAATATGCCCAGAAATTCGCCCGTAAGATTTCTGCTCCATGAAATGAAGGGGCTTGCGTCTCCCCGCAGTATATCCCGGAGATGCTCGTAATAGTACACATACTGTCCGTTAAGGTCCAGCACCAGCACGGACTCGTCGCCGAAGGGATATACTCCGAAGCAGAAGTACGCTATGAGAAGCAGTATCCCCGGTACGAAAAACGCAAGCAGATATATCCTGCGCGTCTTGAAAAATTCAAATATCTTCCTGAAAACAGCGTTCCCGCCCTTTTTCTTAAGCCGCGGGGGAGCGGTGTTTTCGGAGATGGTTTCCGTTGAGTTTTCTGACATATTTTTAATTTCATCCTTCCTTTTTTTCACTATTCTATGAGGCTCATTATGTCGGACAGGCTCATCTGCATTATGCTGCCGTCGCCGTTTACTGCCATGTCCGCAAGCTCTCGCTTGTTTTCCTGGAGTAAGCGTATCTTCTCTTCGATGGTGTTTTTCGCTATCAGCTTGTATACCTGCACGCTGTTTTTCTGTCCTATGCGGTAGGCGCGGTCGGTCGCCTGATTTTCAGCCGATACGTTCCACCATGGGTCATAGTGGATCACTATATCCGCTCCCGTCAGGTTCAGTCCCGTTCCGCCCGCTTTCAGCGATATCAGGAAAACCTCGGTGCTGTCCGAGTTGAAGCTGTTTACCAGCCGCAGACGTTCCTCCGCCTTCGTGGAGCCTGTCAGCTTATAGCAGGAGATATGCTCCGCTTTCAGACGGCGTTCTATCCTGTCCAGCATGGTGGTGAACTGCGAAAACAGCAGTACCTTGTGTCCCGCTTCGGTGCAGCTTGCGATAAGCTCCATGCAGGACTCCAGCTTCGCGCTGCCCGAGGTGTAATTCTCGTACACCAGCGACGGGTCGCAGCATATCTGCCGCAGTCTCGTCAGCATGGCAAGTATCTCTATCTTGCCCTCGTTGGGATTTGCCGCGGCGAATTTCTCCCGCAGCTTCTTCTTCATGGAGAGGACGTTCGCGGCGTACAGCTTCTGCTGTTCCTCGGTCATTTCCTCGGCGAGGACAGTCTCCGTCTTTTCGGGAAGCTCCGTAAGCACGTCCTTTTTCATTCTCCGCAGCAGAAAAGGCGAGGTCAGACGGGACAGCTCCTGCGCCGCTTTGCCGTCGGTGTACTTCACGATAGGCGTTTCGAAGGCTTTCTTGAAATGGGTGTACCCGAACAGGTACTCGGGCATGATATAGTCGAAGATGCTCCACAGCTCCGCAAGGGAGTTTTCCACGGGAGTGCCCGTCAGAGCGAATCTCACGCGGCTCGTTATCCCCTTGACAGCCTTTGCAGCCTGTGTGGTGTGGTTCTTGATGAACTGTGCCTCGTCGGCGAACATAAAATCGAAGGTGATGTCCTCGTACTCTGCTATGTCGCGGGTCAGCATGGTGTAGGAGGTCACCAGAACGTCGCTGTCCTCATAGCCGCGTATTATCTCGCTGCGGACAGGCGCGCTCCCCGATACCACGGAGACATTGAGCGACGGAGCAAACCGCTCCAGCTCGCTTTTCCAGTTGAGGGTCAATGACGACGGACAGACTACCAGGCTTAAGATGTGCCCGTCGGAGCTTTCCTTCGCGGACAGCATCAGCGCTATGGACTGTATGGTCTTGCCCAGACCCATATCGTCCGCAAGTATGCCGCCGAAGCCGTAATCCGAAATGGTCTTTAGCCAGCGGAAGCCGTACTCCTGATAGGGGCGCATACTGCCGTGAAGTCCTTTCGGCACGGGATAGTCCGAGGACGCCGATTCCGCAAAATCGCGGACAGCCTTCTTGAAGTCCTCGCTACGGCGTATGCGCATGCCGTTGATGTTGTCCTGCAGGCTGTCCAGATACAGCATGCGGTATTTCGGTATTGAGATGTTGCTTTTCAGGAACGCCTTGTCGGGCAGCGCAAGGCTGTCTGCCAGTCCTGCGAATTCCTCTATGCCCTCGTCGCTGAGGTCCACAAAGGAGCCGTCCTTAAGACGGTGATATTTCTGTCCCTTGCGGTAGGAGCCCAGTATGGCGATAAGCTCGCTGATACTGTAGCCGTCCGCGTCGATATTCAGCGAAAGCAGACCCTCGCTCTGCGGAGTTATCCCCACCGACGGGTGAACGGGCGGACGGACGGTCATCGCCTTAAAGCGCTCGCTTGCATAGAGCTCCATTCTCTTTGTAAGATAGGCTATGCCCTCGGAGCAGAGACGGTATATGTTATCCTCGCCCGACGTTTTCAAGGGGTGTACGGGGTCGGTCTCGTTTATCTCGAAATATCGGAGAACGGCTCTTTCCGCCGCATATTCCGCACGTCTGTCCGATACGGGATTATTTCCTGCGAAGGCGGGATAGGTCTTATCGCCGTAGGTGTATTCCAGCTTTGCATAGACGGTGTCGCGGTCTGGAAGATCAAGATAGAGCCGTATCTCCGCTTCGGGCGGGATAACGTCCTCTAAAAGCTCATCGCCCTCGATGAATACGTACTTTTTCAGCGGCACCATGACCGAAGAGTAAAAGGAAGCGATATCCGTCGGCGCAATGAGCAGTCTGCCTTCCTTGGCAAGCTCTTCGTAAACGCTGCACACTGCCGCGGAAAAGTCCTCGGGACATATATATAGTATATGTCTGTACTCGTCATGGAAAAACAGTCGGGAGCGGCTTCCCAGCATGGTATAGCTGTTCAGACAGGTAAGGATATAGCTGCCGTTTTCCTTTTCAAAGCGGAGGGTGATATCGGGGCTGCGGCGGTATATGCGGCACATTTCGCCGTTTACGGCTATCTCGCCCTTGGTATATACAGTGAAGAATTTCTCTGCCCATACGCCCTCAAGCTCGTATTCCTTTGCGGAGATATAATTATAATAATTGTTCCGATGCTTAGCCGCGGAAAGCATGGTGATGAAATCCAGCAGCGCACGGCTCTGCTCGTCCAGGGCGGCGGGGGTGTGGCGGAAGGAAAGCTCCTTGCCGTAGCTGTGATATGCTCCCGAATCGAAATTCCTGATAAGCTCGGGTATGCTCTTGACCACGTAGGTCTTATCCCTGCCTATCTTAAGGGAGAGGTAAAGCCTGTACGCGGTGGAAAGTCTCGGCTCTATGCGGATATCGCCGACTTGGTCCTCGTCGGAGCATTCCGCTTCCGCAAGAACATTATAGCTGCTTATCAGCCGCGATACTCCGGGGGAGCTGTGAGCGGCGGTCTTATATTTTCCGCTGCCCTCGGAATATTCCAGCATTGCCGCGCACACATGGCGGCAGTAGCCGAATTTGTCGCACCGTGCAGGACAGGAGCACACCGCCGACATCACCGTTTCGGTATCGCGGTTCATTACAAAGGAACAGCTTCTCTTGCTGTTTCCGTCGGCGACCTGCGCATAGACCTGCACTGCATTGTTCTGCAGGGAATATACACCAGTGATCTCCGCGCGGTCCGAATTATAGTCATCAAGACCCGCAAAATATGCGTCGCTGCTCCATGCGAAGGAGCGTATCTTATTTCTGTCGGGCACCGGAGATCACCTCACTTTAATAACTGATTTAATTATTATACCACGACTTGGGGAAAGTTTCAATATATTTTCGGGAGATTTTGCGGATTTGTAATTTTTTTGGGGTGTAGTGTGTAATATTTTGTAATTATTTCGGAGAATTGTGAAAAGTAGATAAAAAATCATGAAAAACCGGCGGAAAAATCTACGCGAAAAATAGAGAAAAAATCGTCCTGATACTTGAAAAATGCGAATTGATGTGTTATAATAACTATTGCGTGACTGCAACAGATATGCGATGAAGCGGGAGGTGGCTGCCGGTACGGCAGGGAATTTCCGCAGAGTATGTCCGATTTTAAACCGGGCGGCTGTAATATTGAACACGGTATGTGCTTAAACCATGC
>JALEMR010000100.1 GCA_022768245.1 Oscillospiraceae bacterium | reverse complement strand
CGGACAAAGAACGGTTCAAATACTCTCGGCAGCAGCGCTGACGGAAAATATGAGCTGAACTGCACCGATTCAAACGGCGATATCTCGCTTCGGTTTGACGGCGACAAACCCGAAGCCCCGTCATTCTTTTATTATGATGATGACGAAAGCATTGCCGATTCCGAGGAAGTCGTTGAGTTTTATGACGAAAACGGCGATCTTGTCCCGGAAGAGGATTCCGTCAGTCAAATCATTTCCAACGATGAATAATATATCGGAAAAATTTGCGGAAATGCAAAAAAATGTTGTAAAATCCCTTGACAATGGGAAAATGATGTGCTATAATAATAAAGCCGCATGTGACAGGCTTGGATAAGTTATGCCGTTTCGACGACATACGCCCGTTTGCAGCGAGTTTTTATAGAAAAGGCAGGTGCCACAGATGTACGCAGTTATTGAAACAGGCGGAAAGCAGTATCAGGTCAAGGAGGGCGATGAGATCTTCATCGAGAAGCTCGAGGTCAACGCAGACGATACAGTAACTTTTGATAAGGTTATCGCTGTTAACAACGATGCAGCTCTCACAGTAGGCGCTCCCTATGTTCAGGGCGCAGCAGTAGAGGCTAAGGTCGTAAAGAACGGCAAGGCTAAGAAGATCACTGTTTTCACTTACAAGCCTAAGAAGGGTTCGTCCCACAAGAAGCAGGGTCACAGACAGCCCTACACTAAGGTAAGAATCGAAGCTATCAAGGCATAATTTCCCATGATAAAGGCTGTTTTTTACAAGAAAAACGGAGTATTCACGGGATTTGGCATATCCGGTCATGCAGACTATGCGGACGAGGGACAGGACGTGGTATGTGCGTCGGTATCCTCGGCGGCAATGTTTGCGGCAAATACGGTGACGGATTTTCTTAAAGCCGACGCCGATGTGTCCGCCGAAAATAATCTGCTTGAGCTTATGCTGAAAAACCACTGCGAAAGTGCGGAAAAGCTTATCGAAAGCTTACATACGCATCTCGGTTTTATTTCGCAGGATTACAAAGGTACAATTCGCATATCAGTTTTGGAGGTGTAACACAATGATCAGAATTTCTATGCAGTTCTTCGCTCATAAGAAAGGTATGGGTTCCACTAAGAACGGCCGTGATTCCGAGTCCAAGAGACTTGGCGCGAAGAGAGCTGACGGTCAGTTTGTAACTGCCGGCAATATCCTCGTTCGTCAGAGAGGAACACACATTCACCCCGGCGCAGGAGTTGGTATCGGTTCCGATGATACACTCTATGCAAAGATCGACGGAACAGTAAAATTCGAGCGTTTAGGCAGAGACCGCAAGAAGGTAAGCGTTTACGCTGCTGAATAATTTTACCGCAATTTTCGACTCCTGTTCATCCGAACGGGAGTCTTTTGCATTTGGAGGAATTATGAAGATCTTATCCGAGGAATTTTTTCACAGAGACTGCCTTGAAGTGGCACCCGATCTGGTGGGAAAGCTGATAGTCCGCACCATGGAGGACGGCTCCGAGGTGGTGCTGCGCATCGACGAGACCGAGGCATACCGCGGCGAGGAGGACACAGCCTGTCACGCTTCCAAGGGGAGAACTCCCCGAACGGAGCTTTTATACCGTGAGCCCGGAGTGATATACGTCTACCTCTGCTATGGCATGCACTGGCTGATGAACGTCATCACGGGCGAAAAGGACGTTCCGCAGGGCGTGCTTTTCCGCAGCTGTGAGCTGTATAACGGTCCCGCCAAGCTGACAAAGGCGCTCTGCATTGACAAGAGCTTCAACGGCGAAAGCTTTGTCGATAATCCGAGGATAAGGATTTGCGACGACGGCGCCCGCCCGAAGATTCGCACAGCCCCGCGAGTGGGGATAAACTATGCAACTCCCGAATACCGTGATATTGAGTGGCGTTTCATCGCCGATAAGGGTCAATAATTATGAATGAACGACTGGAATATCTCCGTGAAAAGACCGCAAAGCTGACCACCTCCCCCGGGGTCTATCAGATGAAAAACAAAGCGGGGCATATCATCTACATCGGCAAGGCTAAAAATCTCAGAAACCGCGTAACATCGTACTTCTGTAAGTCTCCCGACCATACTCCCAAGGTGGCGAAAATGGTGTCCCAGGTATACGATTATGATTATATCGTAACGGATTCCGAATATGAAGCACTGGTGCTGGAATGCAGCCTCATCAAGCAACATAAGCCCAAATATAACATTTTATTGAAGGACGACAAAGGGTATTTTTATATCAAGATT
>JALEMR010000090.1 GCA_022768245.1 Oscillospiraceae bacterium | reverse complement strand
AAATTATAATGTTATAATTTAATAGTATAAAGATAGCTGTATATTGTTGTAATGATGTGTACAGCAAAATTATAGGAGGAAATCATAATGAATTTTAACAAGACATTATCAGTTGCAGCAGCTGCTGCAATGGCAGTTTCTGTAGTTGCAGTTTCAGTTTCTGCAGCAGAGCCTATGACACAGGATGATATCGGCGCTCAGATATTCGTAATGGGCAACGGTGCATGGAGTTGGTACGCTGTAGAAGTTAAGTGCGTTGACGGAGTTCTCTCTGCTGACATTAATGCTGCTGATCTTATTGCAGGTTCCAAGAAGGACAACGATGCTGCTGTTGGTCAGTTTGGTATCCAGTTCACAAATCCTATTGGCAAGGCGGAGTCGGAGTTTAAGGATGGAGAAACAGCTAAGGAACTTGCTGACGGCACAAGCTATTCCATTACTTACACTCTTAAGAAGGAAGACGGAACAGTAATCAAGGAAGGTACTGTTAAGGACTCTGAATTGGCAGCCAACGGCAACTATGGTCAGGCTGTAAACATTGAAATCCTCGGTAACGGAACATCTTGGGATGAGCTTGAAGCTTTCGGAACCATGAAGTTTGAAGCAACCGTAGCATGGAATGGTCCTACTGCTTCTACTGAAGAAGAGGCTCCCGCTGAAGAGACGGAGGCTGAGGTTCCCGCTGAGGAGACCACTGCTGAGACAGAGGTTGAGCCTACTGTTGAGGAAGAGGCTGAAGCAGAGGTTGAAGAAGAAGTAGAGGAAGAGACCGACGAAGAGACCGAAGAGGAGACCGAGGAAGAGGCTCCCGCAGGCGATGTTCTTTTCGATGAGGAAGGTGTCACTCTTACTCAGGTCGGCGGCGAAGGCACTTCCAATAACTGGGGTCAGGCTGTTGTTATGTACACATACAACAACATCGCTGAGGATGAAGAGCCCGGCGAGAATCCCTTCGATGTTTCTCTCCTTAATGAGAACTCCTGCATAGTTGTTTACTATGAGTCCGATGTAGCTCCCGAGCTTATTCTCCAGAGCTGGTCCGGCGGAAACGGCTGGGCTAAGGTTCCTCAGAATGAGGATGAGTCCGCACCCGGTATGGCTGTATTCACATATGATTACATGACCGCTATGTACGAGTCTGACGACTTCTCCACCCTTGATGCTGTTAACATCGGCGACCAGGGCGCAGAGCTCACAGTTAACGGAGTATATGTTCTTTCTCTTACCGACGAGGCAGCAGCTGAGATCGAGGCTTCTATCGAGGAGACTGAGGATGAAACTGCTGATACAACTGTTGAGGAAACAGCTCCCGCAGCAGATTCTGCTGATACAACTGCTCCCAAGACAGGCAATGCAGGTCTTGCAGCTATCGCAGGCGTGATCGCAGTTGCAGGCGCAGCAGCTGTTACTTTCAAGAAGAGAAAGTAATTTGATTTTATTGGTATTTACGGGGCGGACGTACTCTGCTCCGTGATATATAAGGCAATATTCCATATATGAGCAGTCATATACATAAAGCTAAACACTTAGTGTGTTTGAATGGAGGAAAATTCTAATGAAGATGAAGAAGATTATTTCTTGCGCAGCTGCAGCAGCTATGGCTCTTTCTATGGCAGCAGTTTCCGCATCCGCAGCTGATTGGTCTCAGACAGGTTATGCAGACGATAACCCCGATACTATCAACATCGTTTCTACCGATGCTAACGGCGTTGTTGCTGCTCAGGTAAACGATGGTACAGCTGTTAAGGCTCGTATCACTCTCGATCAGGTCCTTGCTGATCCCGCTGATGTTGCTAACATTTACAGAGGTACATACAAGGTAACTTATAAGGGTCTCGCAGGCTCCGATATCCAGGGCATCGGCGGCGGTCTTTACGCTGCTACATGCAACTCCACTACTTTCTGGGTTTCCCCTGAGTTCAACGATGACGGCACCGTTACTTGGGAGGATGAGGTAGTTGTTGAGGACGAGTTCAAGTGGCTCCTTCCTTCTCAGGTTCCCGAGGATGCTTCTCAGGCTGAGTTCGTATTCATGGATTGGTCTAACTCTAACTTCGTTTCCAACGATGTAACTATCACATATTCCGACCTTCACCTCTATGACAAGGACGGCAACGAGATCGCTCAGAAGGAATACAGCGGCGCTGCTGCTCCCGCAGCTGAAGAGGCTCCTGCTGAGGAAGCTCCCGCTGAGGAGGCTCCCGTAGAAGAGGTTGCTCCCGCTTCCGATGATGTTTCTGATTCCGCTTCCACAGGCAACGCTTCCGCAGCTGCTATCGCATCTGTAATGGCTGTTGCAGGTGTTGCAGCTATCGCAGCTAAGAAGAGAAAGTAATCTCTGAGATATACTTATCTATAACATTAAAGCCGCAGATATTTTCTGCGGCTTTTTCTTGACTTTCGGGACGTATTGGGGTATAATTATCATATTATCTTTCAATAGGAGCTTGCTATGAAAAAGAAATTGTTATCTGTTATCGCATTGGCTTCGCTGCTGTTTTCTGGCTGCTCTCTTTCCGAGGACACTGCCCCTCAGACCGAAGTCCCTTCCGATTCGGCTTCCGCGGAGGAGACTCCCACATCAGCCGAGTATTCACATATCGAGATAATTCAGGAGACCACCGTGGGGGAGACTTCCGAAGCTGCCGATACATCATCGGAGCAGACCGCCGAGCCTGAGACCGAACCGCCCGAGACCGAGACTGAACCGCCCGAGGAAACTCTCCCCATCGACGAGGACGCCATCTCTGCGGCGTATTCCGCTATTGACGGCAGCGATGTTATCTATTTCGGGAACATATACTACGACTCCGACCTGAACAGCTGCGGCGTGCTTTTCGTCACCGCGGACGGCAGGGCTTACGGCGGTATCTGCGGCTATCTGGGCAATTTCAGAAGCAATACCTGCGCTGACTATCTGGGCACCGTCTCCGATATCATCGAATTCGGTCAGCTTTCCGAGCGGAAGGCAGAGCTTCTGACGAAATACGCTCTATCCTCCGACCCCGAGGGCGATATCACCGAAGCCGAGACCGATACCGTCCTTGAATGCGTGTCGTGGTACGAATGCATTACCTACGACGATAACGGCGCGCCCACGAGTATCCTCGCTCATGCCGACGAGTACGGCTACAGCTGCTCTACCTGCGATGTCTACATCGCCGAGATAGCGAAAAACCTCGCAGAATCGGGCATTATCTCACAGTGGCAGCAATTCTGCGCCGATAATCTCAATAACTGAAAAAAGCTCCCCCGATATCCTCGGAGGAGCTTTTGCATTTCATTTATTCGCTTGTATTAAAGACCCGAATAACGCTCATGTCGGATATCCGCGCAGCGACCACTCTCGCGTCGGAGATAAGATATATCGTATCTCCGCTGACGATCGCCTTGTGGAACTGTCCGCTCTCGTCGGGGTCGGTGTACTCGATCTTTCCGATCCTGTTAAATCCGTTGTCCGATGTATATCTGAACAGATAGTAGCAGCCATGCTCGCCGAATTCGTCGGAATAGCTTACGGGCATTCCGATGATGCCAAGCTCGGTGTTCACCAGAAGAGAACGTCTTCTGAGCGACGCGTCGGAGTAGATATACTCGCCGTGACCGAAGCTTATACTGTCGTACATTGCACCTGTGGAGCTGCTGAACATCGAAAGCTCACAAGATCTGCCTGACTCGTCCGATGTCATTCCCACTCCCAGTATCAGGCTGTCTCCAAATCCTACGAAATAGTTCGCGTCGGAATCCATCATATCATAGGCTACCGTGGGAGGATTTGCCGACAGATCCAGCACCAGCTCGGGAGGACTTGACCTGTCCGTATAAAGGCTCGCATATCTGTCGGTGAAGGTGACCTTGCTGACCTCCTTGCCGGGGAGAAGCTGACCTGCGCTGTTTACCACGTTCAGATCGGCGTCAAGCACGTAGATATCTGTGCAGATGCTGCCGTCCTCCATAGTGTTCACTGCCGCAGCCCGCAGACAGCCGCCGTATTCGCTTAAGCTGCTGCCGATAATGCTGCCCTCCACGGAGCCGCCCGTCAGATATTCGATAGCATTGCCCAGCGAGAACGCCGATATCGCCGAATAGGGCTTGTCGTTCTCATGCTGACCCGCGTTGACGATATAGAGAGTATCTCCCGAACAGTATACCTTACCGCTGCTGCCCAGCACAGCCTTGACGGAAATTGCTCCGCCGTTGATGTTATAGGACGATACAACGGTGTATTCCGTGGAAGCTGCGTCCGCCGCTACGTAAATATCCTCTGCAGCAACATAGATACGTTTATTGTTGAGATCGTAGCAGGGAACGTAATTATCAAGGTCGCTCTCTTCGCCGAGAGGCTCTGTGCTTTCGTTTGAGTAGTTCGTCACAATGCTGAGATTTCCTCCGTAAACGCGGGAGGAGACGTATTCTCCGCTTTGTGTGAAGCTCTCAAGATATTTCACGCCGTCCGAAATGTCGTAGATATCCGCCGAAACGCCGTTTATCTGACCTTCGTCCGCTGTACTGCCTTCACCTGACCGGTCGGAAGCTCCGTTTACTGCTTCGACTGCGTTATCAGCTGGAACATCAAACGCTTGTAATGTATCTGCGGAGGAATAATTCTCCGAAATAAGGATAAGCTTTCCGCCTGTGATGTACATATCAACGGCAGTTTTGCTGCCAACGCTTGCGCAGGCTGCCATGCCGTCCTCGGTGACCTTGTACAGCTTGCCGCCTCCTACGAAATAGATGGAACCGTTATCCGCCTTGATGAGATCAGCGTCCGACAGACCGTCGGCAAAATCCGCGGCGGATATATCGTCGGGACATTCAGCAGAAGCGTCCGCAGACGATCCGTTAAGATAGATCTGGGTATAAATATCGTACAGATCATCGTAGGAATCGGGACGGCTGACGTCCTTGTATTCTATCTCGGTATCAAGACCTGCAGGCTCGTTTGCCCTGCCCGAATAGATCGCAAAGCCTGCGATAAGTGCTGCGCATGCTGCAATAGCAGTAACTGAGCGAAACACAACAGAGGACCTTGTCCTGCGGATAACAGGCTGAATAGTCCTAAGCTCTTTTTCTTTCTGAGGAGCCTTATCTTTCAGCATTGCCGCGATATTCTCGGGTAAAAGCTCATCGGGTACTTCTATATTTTCTATTTCCGATCTGAGTTTCTTATCAATGTTCATAATCTTCCGACCTCCTTTCCGAAAATTTTATTTGTCCGAAAGAAATTGCTTGAGCTTTTCCTTTGCTCGTAAGACCCTTGAGCGGACAGTATTTGCATTGCTGCCGCACATTTTCGCGATCTCCTCGCTTTTATAGCCCGAAACAACGTCCAGGGAAAGCATGAGCCGATCTTCCTCGCTGAGCCTGTTAAATCCCTCCATGACCTCGATGCCTTCGAAGCTTACTTCCGCTGCCGATTCCGTTTCGGCAGCCTCGTCAAGCTCTGTGCTGTGATCTCTGTTCTTTATATACTCCTTCTGCTTATTTTTTATCTTTACAGTAAGGATAGCGATCATCCAGCTTTTGAAAGCATTTTCATTTTTGAGTTTACGGATAGATGTATAGGCTTCCAGCACTGCGTCACTAACCACATCGGAAGCGTCATGTTCGTTATTCAGGTTCAGAAGAGCGATCCTGTAGAGATCCTTGTAAACAAGGGAATAAAGTTCGGCGAAAGCGTCGGCGTCGCCCTGCTGTGCTTTTTTAACACAGTCGGCAAAATCCATGCTCATTTTTATCGTATCACCTCGTATCCGCTGATTGCAGATGCGGCAGGATCCATAACGCAGATCCTCTTCAAGACCTGTCATATAAGTAGTGGCGATTTTTCCTCGTTTTGTTGCATACAAATCTTCTTTTTGTATACATGCACAAAACTATCCTGCGAAATATAGCGATTTCATACAATGAACAGCTATATTCATATACGCTCTGCAAAATATTTATAATTATATACTAAATGTAATCAACATAGTCAGCTATATAAACAACCGTACTTATTATTATAACATAAATTTCGGAATAAATCAAGGTCATTTGCGGGGATAAAAAAGTACGTCCGATTTGCAGACGTACTCTGAAATATATTCAATTATTTGCGCATGGATTTAACGAGAGAAACAAATTCCTCTTCATCGTCGGCGAAGGTGTATGGCGCATATTCGCCGTATGCGGTTGGACGGCTTATTGTTACAAGCTGTATGCCGTCACACTTTGCCGAATCGTATAACGATCTTTTTAATTCGACCAGATGCTTGCCATGCTGAGTTTTTAAAGCAAGACAGCCGTGTTTTTTAGTATCTTTAGCTACCAGATAGCACATTGTTCAGCACCTCCGTAAAATCTTTTTCTTTTTTTATCAGACTGTTCTCGTAGCTTTTTCGAAGTTCCTGTCCTATAGTATTAGGATATCCTTTTTTATATACATATTCATGGAGCCAGTTATTTAACTGACGGTCGTATAATGTATTATATTGGATCTCAATAGGGTAGTGAGAATTATCCAACTGAAAGTATAAATGAACGCCTCTGTAGCCGTCATCATGAGCTTTGCCGCAGGACATATCTGCTAAACGGAAAAATTCCGACTTCAGAGCAAGAACATCATGATAATCGTCACAGAAAGCCCGAAATCCGAGAATATCGTTAAAAGTCTTTCTTGCCTGGCTGTCCGGAAAATAGCGATCATATTTGTTCATTATAGAATCTCTGCTCTTTATTCTGTAATCCAAAGCGATCTCATAAAGAATTTCTTTTTCGTCATACCAATCTGCCATTGAAAACAATTCATTCAGCAGTTCGTCCTTCGGGAAATACCGCAGATCCTTTTTCAGCGATATACCAAGGGAAGATTTAAATGATAATTCCTTCAAAAGCTCCAAGGACAAGCCGTTAAGCTCTAAAACTCCATTAGTCATAAGATGCTCCCGTTTTTAAAGCAGTTCATTTACTATATCTGAATTATATCACACAAATGCGGATATGTCAAGATGCTCTATTTGCAGTAAGCTGACAGCTAATAGCTGATCTCTATCAGCACATATTGATATAAAATTCACAAAAAAGACTTGACTTTTTTTGCGGAATATTATAAAATAAAGATGAATAATGTGTATGCGGTGCGGTCAGCGATGATAAACCGTTAGCAGGATCATTTTCGCTTATTAATGCTGCTGTGAATACTGCACTCGTCACATTAAAAAATTTCAAGGAGGGCAAATGCCATGTCAACAAAAGCAAATTATCCTATCAGTGAGATCGGCAAGGACAAGGTCGGTTTTTCCAAGACCCGCGCAATCATCGAAAGTGCTTTCTATGGCAATAACGTCGTAAAGGTAAACACTCTTAAGGAAGCGTATAACCTTGCTAAGAATTCTCCCGGAACAATCGTTACCGATATGCCTGTCTACAGAGCCGAGGAGATCGGTCTCGACGCAGACGCTAAGGTTCTTCTTTTCAACGACGGCGCAGTAACAGGCCGTTACGCAGCTGCACGCCGCATCAAGGGCGAGCCCGGCGTTGACGACGCTAAGCTCGACAAGGTAATTCTCGACGCAACCTATTCTACTCGCTGGAAGAAGCTCTATCACGCTGAGTGCTATGTAGGCCTCGATCCCGAGTTTATGGTAAAGGCTCACCTGCTTATCCCCGAGGGCGAGGAGAATATCCTCTACAACTGGATGCTCAACTTCCAGTACAAGTCCGACGAGTATGTTAAGATGTACGCTAATTCCAAGCCCGTAGGCGACGGAAAGGAACCCGACATCTATATCTTCTCCGATCCTCAGTGGACTCCTCAGAATCACCCCGACGTTGATTACAGCTGTCTGTCCGATCCTCTTACTCTCTGCTACTTCGATACAGACCAGAACTGCGCTGCAATTCTCGGTATGAAGTATTTCGGCGAGCACAAGAAGGGTACTCTTACAATGGCTTGGGCTCTCGCTAACAGAAATGGCTACGCTTCATGCCACGGCGGTCAGAAGGAATATACTCTCTCCGACGGTTCTAAGTTCGTTGCTTCCGTATATGGTCTTTCCGGCTCCGGTAAGTCCACTCTTACTCACGCTAAGCACAACGGCAAGTACGAGATCAAGGTGCTCCACGATGACGCTTTCATCATCAACACCGATACCTGCGCTTCTATCGCTCTGGAGCCCTCCTACTTCGATAAGACAGCCGATTATCCTACAGGCTGCCCTGATAACAAGTATCTGCTCACAGTTCAGAACTGCGGCGCTACCCTCGACGAGGACGGCAAGGTTCAGCTCGTAACTGAGGATATCAGAAACGGTAACGGACGTGCTATCAAGTCCAAGCTCTGGTCTCCTAACCGTGTTGATAAGATCGACGCTCCCGTAAACGCTATCTTCTGGATCATGAAGGATCCTACAATTCCTCCTGTTATCAAGCTTAAGGGTGCTTCCCTCGCTTCTGTAATGGGCGCTACACTGGCTACTAAGACCTCCACCGCAGAGCGTGTTAAGGCAGGAACTGACCTGAACGCTCTCCGTATCGTACCCTATGCTAACCCCTTCAGAACCTATCCTCTCGCTAACGACTACGAGAAGTTCAAGAAGCTCGTTGAGGAGAAGAACGTTGCTTGCTACGTTATCAACACCGGCGACTTCATGGGCAAGAAGGTTAAGCCCGCTGATACTCTTGGCATTCTCGAGGCTATCGTTGAGAAGAAGGCTGAGTTCAAGAAGTGGGGTCCCTTCGAGGATATCGAGATCATGGACTGGAACGACTTCAATGTTGACCTGAACGACAAGGACTATGCTGCTGCTCTTAAGAACGCAATGCAGAGCCGTCTTGAAAATGTTCAGAAGTTCGCAACAGATAAGGGCGGCTATAATAAGCTCCCCGATGATGCTGTTGAGGCTATCAAGAAGGTCGTTGACGAGGCTAATACTCTGTAAGCTCCGATCTCAACTGAATTATTGAAATTACCATACCCGAGGTCCGTTGGGCTTCGGGTATGATTTTTCTATTATGTATCGGATATGGATAGCCATGAGCTCATATATATGAATAAAAAGGCGCTGAAAAAATATCACGATAAATGACCTTGAGGATATCCGCGAAACCGACCCTTTGCAGTACGAAAATCTTAAGCGGCAGGATATCCATTCTATCGTGGTAGCTCTCAGCTAATGCATGCAATGAGTCACTAATGTTTTGTTTGAAATGCACAAATAAGTTCAAAACCTCTTGAAAATATTTTGAGGATATGCTATAATATTATCATTAAATATTTTTTAGGAGGAATCACCATGGAACTTTTAAAGGATAAGGTCGCTCTCGTTACGGGCGGCACAAGAGGTATCGGCTACTCTATCGTTAAGACATATCTCGATAACGGCGCAAAGGTCGTACTCTGCGGCTCTAAGCAGGAGACTGCTGATAAGGCTGTCGAAAAGCTTAAGGCGGAAAATCCCGCTTACCAGGTGGAGGGCATCGCTCCTGACCTGACAAGCTATGAGTCCGTTGAAAAGGCTGTGAAGTACGTTGCGGACAAGTACGGCAGAATTGACATCATTGCCAATAATGCGGGAATTTCCTCCAATGTCAAGCTTTATGACTATGACCCCGCTGATTTTGACAAGCTCATGCTTCTCAATGTAAATTCCTGCTTCTATACAGCAAGAGCAGCTGCTCCTATTATGAAGGAACAGGGCGGCGGAGT
>JALEMR010000089.1 GCA_022768245.1 Oscillospiraceae bacterium | reverse complement strand
TACTGTGTGAGCATATCAACGCCTGCCTTAGCGCATGCATAAGCTGTGGAGCCCAGGTCGCCTGCGCAGGAAGCCATAGAGCCGATATTGATGATAGAGCCGCCGTTCTCGTTCTTCTGGAGATAAGGAAGAACGCACTTTGTAGCGTAGAATGTACCTCTTACGTCGCTGCTGAAGATAGCGTCCCACATTTCGAGGGTAAGCTCGTCAACTCTTCCGTCCTTAAGTCCGACGTTAGCAGCGTTGTTAACAAGGATATCGATCTTGCCGTAGGTCTCGGCTGTATCGGAGATAAGCTTTTCGATAGTGGAAACGTCGGTAAGATCGATAAAATGGTAGGAAGCCTCGCCGCCCTCTGCCTTTATCTTATCAACAACTGCCTGACCCTTTTCCTGACGGCGGCCGCAGATAATTACCTTAGCGCCCTCAGCTGCGAACAATCTTGCGATACCGATACCGATTCCGCTGGTAGAGCCTGTAACGATAGCAACTTTTCCCTTTAATCTGTCCATTGTAAAGAACCTCCTGTGATTTTTTAAGATTTTATTACGGTTTTACCCTATAATTGTATTGTATATCATTTCACCAAAAAAATCAAGTGTTTTTTGAAAAATTTCGGCTATTTTTAAGAAAAAAATTTGGCAGCCGCAAAAATACTTTTGCAGACTGCCGAATTATCAGAAAAAATGCATGTCACATATTGTTTGCCGCTTCATTGTTGAACAGGTCTACAATGCGGTTCCACAGGCAGACATCCACCTCGCCGCTGGGAGGCATTCCCCAGACGGTCTGCATAAATTTAACGGTATTTTCGTTGTCCTTGCTGAAATGACCCGTGATGTCGGTGGGGCGGATATTCGCAAAGGCGGAGGACAGCTCCGCCAGCATTGCCTGCAGCATTATGACCGCAGCGCCGCTGCTGCCCGGAGAAAGTGTATTTCCGTCGTTGGGTAAGGGCTGTATCCCCATAGGCTCGGAGATAAATTCCAGAGCCTTGATATATTCGCCTGCCAGCTTGTTCCAGGTGTTTTCGTCCACCTCTCCCGTGACGGGCAGACCGTAAGCGGACTGGAATGCCCTCACGGCGTTCACCGTCTCCGCGCCGTATACTCCGTCGGGTATTATTTGCGGCACTGCGCCGTTATAAAAGGAGATAGTCCGCAGAAACTGCTGAATCTCGCTGATATGGGACTTTTTTTCCTTGTCTGTGTAGGTCAAGGCATTCACCTCCTTTTATGTGATGATGTACCCGGGATATTGTCCCGGCTGTTTAACGTATCCGTACTTCAGGTCGGAGAATACGGAAGAGAGCTTATTCCATGTTATGGCGTCCACCCGCCCCGTGGGAGTGAGCCCGAAGGTCTGCTGGAATCTCTTCACTGCGTCCTCGGTGACGGTGCCGAAATAGCCTGTGTCAGGGACTGCGGGGATATCGGGATAGCTGTCGTGGATATAGGTCAGATACTGCTGGACAACGCGGACGTAGTCGTTAGTCATTCCCACAGACAGCGGACTGCCGGGATATAGCGGCAGCGCTTCTCCGACAGAAACGGGAGCATTTTCCACGATACCCGCATATGCGCGGTAGAGGTCGCTCCAGGTCTGAGTGTCCACAACGCCCGTAGGCTCAAGCCCGTAGGTGCGCTGGAAGGACTTCACCGAATCCTCAGTCTGCTCGTCGAATTCGCCAGTTATCTCAACAGGCTCCACAGCGGCATAGTATGCTCCGATAACTGCGAGGAAATACTGTAAATAAGTGATATTCCGTCCCGAATCGCCCCGCCGCAGCGCACGGGAGATATTCCTGGCAGCTTCTCCCAGCCTGATACCCTCGGAATCCAGCTCGGCAAGGCGCTTCACGCTGGTGTAGATGTAGGATATCTTATACCATGTTGCCTTGTCGATGATACCCGTCGGGTCGAGACCGAAAATGCTCTGGAATTTCTTCACGGCAGCCTCGGTCTGCTCTAAGAAATTGCCCGTAACGGGATTTATCTTCGGGATAGCGGGATAGTTGTTGGAAATGCGGTTGAGCATGGTCTGCATGAGCCGCACTCTGTCGCTCTGTTCTCCCACGGAAATTGCAGGCGGCACAAAGGAAGGGATATTTCTTTCAATAGGAGCGTTCTTCACGATATTGATATTGGGTCCGTAGTAGTACTGGAGTATCTCATAGGGCGTATATCCGCGGTTTGCAAGGTCAACGGTACCCCACTGATAGAGCCCGCTGCAGGTGGTCTGAATGCCGTCGCAGTAGGCGGTGAAGTAGGGATTTATCTCCCCCTGCCGCACCACGTAATCGTTGAACAGCTCATCGGTGAGCTCGCGGATATTCTGGAAGATGGTGCGGTCGGGGGCGAAGGTCTGGTCGTACTGGGTTGTGGACGTTATGTCGTAGTCATATCCTCTCGAGCGGTACCATTCCGTGTAGACGCGGTTGAGGGCGAAGGTCACAATGGCGTAGATATTCGCTCTCAGCGCATTTTCGGGCCATGTGGGGTACAGCTCCCCCGACGCCACGTTTGCGATATACTCGGGAAAATCGAGGGTGACGTTGGGAGCGGAGCTGTCGTCGGGATAGCCCAGATGCACGGTGATACGGTCGGGAATATAGGGTGTTCCCGTCATGGAATACCCCCTTATGACTCAGCTCTCGGCTGAATGCCGGGAAGAGTCCCCGATTCGGGATAGGGGATAAGATCCACAGGCTGGAGGCTCTTTACGCCCGCTTCTATCATGATGTTGATATTTGTCAGCGGATAATATCCGTTAGCGTAAACGGAAGCGGAATATTCCGCAAAGGGACGGGAGTTGCCGGGTCTATAGGGGTTATACACATATTTCGGAGCGGGCAGGAATACTGTCCTTGTCAGTCCCGAAGAATTTGTGCGGATTATCCTTGTAAGGAGACGCTTTCCGTTGACCACACGGGATACCACGACGGTAGCACCCTGAACGGGATTGCCCTGAGAGCCTGTGGTGACCTCGAACTGCAGGCTGCCCCAGCCCGTATCGCCCGTGAGATTGGTCCATGAGCCGATTATAACGAATCTCGGGTCAACAGAAGCGGGCATTGCCTCGTCCTCGTCGAGGTCGGGCGGGAATTCGAAGGCAGGGAGCAGCTCGGAGAGCACATCGGAGCCGCTGAGCCGATTATTGACGGCAGTGCCCGTTATCATGGGATTAATATATATGCCTCGCATCATATCGCCGCTGTTTTCAAAAGTCTGTGCGGGAGCGGTCTCATTAGCCTCAGGAGCTGTCATTCTCGGAGCGGGCATTTCCGTCTGCTGCTGCACGGGCATAGGATTATCCGCATTGACGATACCGCTGCCCGTAAGGCTGTAGGGAGTGGGTATGGGACCGTTGATAAGGTTATCGGTAACATC
This sequence comes from Oscillospiraceae bacterium, assembly GCA_022768245.1. GTDB lineage: Bacteria > Bacillota > Clostridia > Oscillospirales > Ruminococcaceae > RGIG4694. The sequence goes on along the minus strand of JALEMR010000089.1, from coordinate 3,427 downwards.
GGGTCCATAGCTTGGCAGAGGCATTGGGATACCCGCAGCATCTCCCGGGCGCTGTTCGCTGATTATCTCCTCGGCAGACATAAATCTGCACTGTCCCGTAGTTGTGACCTGTCTCTGCGTGGTCTGAACGGTGGTCTGCACATTGGGAGCAGTATTTGCGGGAGGAGTGGTATTCATGCTGTTTATGGGTGCAGCGGAGCCGCTCGGAGCAGAATTCGCAGCTGTGTTCATATTTGCGGACATTCCGCCCGTACCGCCGTTCATGCGGTAAAGGCGCATCATTTCGTCCTTATATCGTTTTGCCATGCTGTCGAGATTTTCGTTACTGTTCATAGTTTTTCCTCCAAATAATTCTGTGCGTGGACCTGCGTCGGGGAAATACTTCATAGGCTTTCCCCGATTCGCGCTTACATAAAAATGTATGCGCGGCAGATACGAATAATTACTTTTCTAACAGTACTTGGGAACCACTGATTAAATCACGCCTAAGGCTTGGCACGCATCTTGCTTGCATATTTTTCGTCATATTACACATAAATTTCTTGACAGGCGACAGCCTGCCTGCGAAATTTCTGTGCAATCTGACGAAAAATCTGACTACGCAATATGCGCACCGGATTTAATCAGTGATTCCCTTGATTTTTTTTTCACAATAGGTTATAATGGTAATATGAGATATTTTTTTCGGATATTTGCGCTCCGAAATAAGCGGTCGGAAGGTTTTTCCGATTTGAAATCTAAGAGAAATGAAAAGGAAGGATAAGAATGCTCAGCAACGAACAGATCGCCGAAAAGATAAAGCGCCGCCGAACGGAAATGGGGCTTACCTTAGGAGAAGTTGCGGAAGCTGTAGGCGTAGCGACTTCGACTATCCAGCGATACGAAAGCGGCAAGATAGCCGCCTGCAAGATACCTGTTCTGAATTCCATAGCCGCCGCTCTGAAGGTCACGCCACACTGGCTGTACGGCGACGACGAGCTCCCCGCCAACGTTTATCCCGCGGACATGACCCGTATGATACGCATTCCCGTTATCGGGCGGGTCGCAGGAGGAGTTTCCTGTCATGCGGAGCAGAACATTGAATACTACGAATTTGTCCAGAAGGACATCATCCGTTCGGGAGACACGTATGTATATCTCAATGTAGTAGGTGACTCCATGAGTCCGAAGATAATGGAAGGCGATCTTGTTCTGGTAAGATGTCAGGACACCATTGAAAGCGGTGAATACGCGGTAGTCCTGATAGACAATGAAGACGGCGTTGTAAAGAAGGTCATGATAGAGAAGAACAGTGTGACTTTAATAAGTGAGAATCCCTACTATCCGCCGAGAGTATTCCGCGGCGAAGAAATGGACCGCATCCGCATCTTCGGCAAGGTGATAGAAAGCAAACGGAAGTTCTGAGTCCCCGTCCGCCCGCCCCTCTTTGGAAATTTGTTTTATCGGCTTATAGTTTCGGTGATGATTGCTGTTCGTTTTGGATATATTCTGTAATTGTAAGTCGTTCACGGCTAATTTGGCTGACTAACTGCGTTAGTCGCTGCCACGCGCGTGGGGAAGAAACCTCCGGGGGAAGACAAGCGGCTCATACGGACTATCATCGAAAGATTTACCTGAGCGGGTCGCCGCTTTTCTTCCCCTTTACGGTTTCCTCCCGTCTGTTTGCAGACGATATACCCTACTTTCCCTCAACCCTAACTTTTGCCCCGCTTGAATACCGTCGTTTACCGGGTGTTCCGCTTACATACGATTGGGCGGCGGCAGCCGTCGGCCGCCTGTTGTTAGTGTTACTGTTTCCGCAGTAAATGCTGTTTGGGGATTTCCGGGGCGGTTTGTCCACTGCGTTCATTGGACTTCGGACTGCGGGCTTCTAACTATAAGATAAGGACTACGGACTATTCACTAATCGCTAATAACTAATAGCTGATCACTAAGGACTATTCGCTAATTGCTAATCGCTGATAGCTTCAACAACAATGGTGTAATTATTATGGAAAATGTAAATTTACAGCGGCTCATTGATTCCCCGGACAGTATGGGGACAGTGAAGCTTCCCGCAGGCGAGTTCGAGGGACCCTTTGTGGTCTCGAGACCCTGTACCATCGTGGGCAATAATACGACGCTGTGGCGCAAAAGCGGCACGGTAGTCGAGGTGCGCTCACGGGGAGTCTGTCTGAAAAATGTGCAGATAGAGATAACGGGCGGCTCGGAGAACGAGGCGGCGCTTCATTCCCTTGACCCCGAGGTGCGTATCGAAAATACGATGATATACGGCAGAACTCTCGGTGTTGCGGGGGAGGACGGCTTCTGGGGGATACCGAAGGTGGTCTCTCCGGGGAAGATACCCCCCGACCGTCAGTTTGAGATAGTGCTGGAGATAGAGGTATCGGCGCAGACCGAGATAGTCAGCAATATCGTAGGGATATCGCCCTCTCCGAGGACAGTCCCCGCGGGGCGCTCGGAGGTGAAGCTCACAGTGGAGCCGCTGTCCGAGGGAACGGTCATCTACGGCGATATAGAGTTTCGCTCCAAGCTTGTGCGGAGGACGTATCTGAGTCTTTCCGCAGATGCAGGCGCGTCTGCCCGCAGCAGCGAGAAGCTGTACACCGCGCCTGCCGAAAGAAGCGAGCCCGTACAGAATACGCCCGTAACTCCGCAGAGCGGATATATCCCGCAGAGAGCAAAGCCTGCGGCGGGAATGGCTGTATCGGGGAGCGGTGCGCGTTCGTTGCAGCCCGATAACGGCAGACTTATCCGCGGACAGCGGGTGAATGTGTCGGATATCCTGGGCGAGGGCGAGCTGACTGCGGAATTATTCTACACGTCAATGGATTCAAAGCTTGACATAGATACGTACACCTTTCTGCTGAACGAGGAAAAGAAAGCGGAAAGTGACGAATGTCTTATCTTCTTCGGGAATGAGCGCAGCACGGACGGCAGTGTATACTACACCGACGACGGACAGCACAGGCTCATTCATCTGGACTTAAAGCGGGTGCCCCGCAGCGTGCAGTATATCTCGATAGCCTTTTCGATATACGGCGATGACCCGCGGAACAATTTCAGCAAGCTCCACGGAGGAATGGTAGTGTTCCGCTGCGGCGGAAAAACGGCGGAATTCCCGCTGGACGGGCTGTTTGCCGAGACCACCGTGGTAGCGGCGGAGCTGTACCGCAGAGGAGACATATGGAAGCTCTCCGCAGTGGGACAGGGCTATCGCCGCGGACTTAAGCCGTTGTGTGAAAGCTTCGGTCTGGTAATAATGGACGGCTGACAGCTGTTATAAATAGTGCGTACTCAATAACTGCCCGAAGGGCAGTTATTGGCTGAAAATCCTGTAAAACAGGATTTTCAGCGGCACAAATCAAAGATTTGTGCTGTACTACCTGATTGACGTCTGCTTTTGCCGCCGCTAACGGGCGGCAAG
>JALEMR010000086.1 GCA_022768245.1 Oscillospiraceae bacterium | reverse complement strand
GCAGACCAACCTGATTCTGAACCATTACATCTTTAACAAACATATAACTCTCTCCTATCTTTAAGCGGCGTATAGCCTTTGTGGTATCTCCAACAATTATTATTATACAATGCAAAATCGAGATAGTCAATGAATTTTTATGACTAAATATCAATTTTTGATAAATTTCTGCTATTTGGACGATAGTCGGGGAATAAAAATTTTCCTATTTGTTTAAATTCACCATATTTTATAGGATATATACAACTTTCAACATACAAATATATGAACATTATATAAATTATATGTTGAAAACTATTTTTTGCGCCGCTTTTTCTTGGATGATGGACGTTTTGGCTGCTCGTCGGGGTGCTCGGACATGTACAAATCGTACATATCGGGACGGCGCCGCGCAGTTATTTTGAGCGCTTCCTCGTGACGATATGCCGCGATGTTCTTGTGATGACCCGTCATAAGCACGGGGGGCACCTCTCTGCCATGCCATACCTCGGGACGTGTGTAGTGAGGATACTCCAGCAGTCCGCCGAAATGGCTCTCCTCTTCGAAGCACTCCGAGGACGCAAGCACGCCTTCGCACATTCTCGCCGCCGCGTCGCAGACTATCAGCGCAGGCAACTCGCCGCCTGTCAGCACATAATCTCCCACGGATATCTCCTCGTCCACTATCTCGTCGATGACCCGCTGGTCAAGTCCCTCGTAATGCCCACAGATTATGATGATATTCTTCATGCGGGACAGCTCCAGCGCCTTTTTCTGGTCGAAAAGCTTTCCCTTCGGCGACATGTAGATAATGTACGGCTTCTCGTCCAGTCCCGCGCTTATCGCCTCGCAGCAGCGGAACACAGGGTCTGCCTGCATGACCATGCCCATGCCGCCGCCGTAGGGAGTATCGTCCACGCGGCGGTGCTTGTCAAGGGTATAGTCCCGTATCTGGTGGCAGTGGAACTCTATCCTGTCCGCCTTCCGGGCACGTCCGAGAATGCTCTCGTTCAGCACAGTTTCGCACATCTCGGGGAACAGTGTGGCAATATCTATTCGCAAAATCTCAGCCCCTTAATCGAATAATCCGTCCAGCTTGTGAATGAGCATCTGCCCGCCCTCGATGTCGGTCTTTACGATAACGTCGGGGATAGCGGGGATAAGATATTCCCTGTCCTCGCCCTTGACGGTGTATACGTCGTTTGCGCCCGTTTTCTGAACGTCGGAGAGCCTGCCGTATACCGTGCCGTCGTCGCTGTCGATAACGGTCAGCCCGATAAGGTCACGGACGAAATAACAGCCCTCTTCAAGCTCGACCTCGTCCCTGTCCATGTAGAGTATCTTGTTGCGGAGAAGCTGCGCGTCCTCGACGGTATCAACGCCTTTTATCTTCACGAGGACGATGTTCTTGTGAGGACGTGACCGTTCTATCTCAACGGGAGTTTTTCCCTTGTCGAAGTACAGCGTGTCAAATTCGCAGAGAAACTCTGCGCTGTCGCACCAAGGGTCCACGCGGACCTCGCCCTTGAGACCCTGTACTGCGACTATCTTTCCTATTTCAAGATATTTTTCCATATGTTTGTTGCTCCTTTGTGAGTTTAGCTATTAGCTATTAGCTATTAGCAATTAGCGGTTGGTAATTAGTTAAGAGTGAACAGCGAGCAGCCAAATTAGCCGTGAACGCAGTGGACGAACTGCCCACAACCCCCCAATAGAATTTATCGTGGAATCTATGATACTAACAAAAGGCGGCCGACGGCTGCCGCCGCCCAACTAAAGCCCCTCGGAACACGCGGCAGATCTTCCGCACTTCTGACTCGCAAAAGAGTGGGGAGAGGGAAAGAGGGGTGTGGCGGGGAAAACCGTAGGGGAGAGAAAAGCGGCGCACCACTTGCAAAGCAGGATCACTAAGCCGCGAACAACAGCGCCGCTTGTCTCTTCCCGAAGGTTGTCCCCCCACACGCGTGGCAGAGACTAACGCAGTTAGTCAGCCTGATTAGCCGTGAACGCCTTACAATTAGATTAGCCCAAAGATAATCTAAAAGCAAACCGCAGCTAAGATACGTCATCCTTTTGCCTGCTGATTTTTGAGAAAATCGGCATTCTCCATGACCCAGTCGCGGTAGGAACGCTCTAAGAGGGCGGCTATCCTGTCGTAATCAGACTGTTCCTCGGGAGTTAATTCCGTCTGCCAGGCTTTGTGGAAATAATACTTGAAGGGAAGCCACCTCTTGCCCGTGCTGTCGACTGTCACAGCGGAACGGTTTGCTCCTGCGCCGCATAACATGTTTATCAGTTCGAAATTGTAGCCTTCGTCAAAGGCTGCCGCACAGCTTAGCGCCGACGGATATTTCTCGGGCATGTAATCGGGGTCGGCTCCCGCTTTTAACAGCTCGTATGCCATGACGCTGTCGCCGTTTTTGCATGCGGCGGCTAAGGGAGTGTATTGATTCCCCGTTTTGTTCACGTCCGCACCGTATTCCAGCATCAGACTAACCGCGGCGCTGTCACCTCTGTCTGCCGCACAGTAAAAGGCTGTGTTGCCGAATCTCGTGACCTGCGACGGGTCTCCGCCCTTTTTCAGCATACGCTTTATTGCGCTCATGTCCCCCGAGTCTGCGGCAATGTATAAAATATCCGAATTGTTATATTCCGAGATATTATACTCTCCGTTTAAATATAGATAGTACAGCGAGGGTATCTCCAGTACGATACCCACACCGAGGATAAGCCCCGCCAGCCGAAGGGCTTTCTTTTTGGGTCTTATCTTCTTAAGAGCCTTCATCAGGAAAAAAATTATCGGCACAGCAATATATGCAATGCCGATGTAAAACAGCACCCGAACAGCGTCTAAGTGCGTGAGAAGGGTCAGCTGCATCAGCTCGCCTCCAAATAAATGTATATATATCAGTCGATCTCGACCATAATTTTCTCGTTTACTCTTCCTGCCGCAGCGCGCATAACGGTCCTTATAGCCTTTGCGATGCGTCCCTGCTTGCCGATAACACGACCCATGTCGTCGGGAGCTACGTGAAGATGGTATACTGTTACGCCCTCGCTGTCAGGCTCGTCCCTGTCGATGGAAACTGCGTCCTTGTCCTCTACAAGACCCGACGCGATAAACTTCAGAAGTTCTTCCATATTATGTTCATTCCTTTCCGAGATAGCAGGTGACCGAGATGATCTGTTCGGTAAGTCCGCAGGGGACTGCCGATCAGATCGTCATATCGGTATTTCCGCCGATTACTTGTCTGCGATAGCGAGAAGCTTCTTGACGGTATCTGTGGGCTGTGCGCCGTTAGCGATCCACTTCTTAGCCTTTTCGCTGTCAACCTTGATAACGGAGGGCTCCTTAGTGGGATCGTAGTAGCCGATCTCCTCGATGAATCTTCCGTCTCTGGGATATCTGGAATCTGCTACGACTATACGATAGAAAGGAGCCTTCTTGGCACCCATTCTTCTGAGTCTGATCTTTACTGCCATTTCTTTCACCTCTTAATTTCAGCATATTAGCATATTATTTATATATTTAAAGCGTTTCCGCCTTAAAATCACATCTTGTAGCGGGGCATTCTCAGCTTGTTCTTTTTGCCCTTCTGATTCTTGCCGTAGACGCCCAGCTGCTTCATCATCTTCTGCATTTCTTCGAACTGCTTCAGCAGGCGGTTCACGTCTGCCACAGAGTTTCCGCTTCCTGCGGCGATGCGCTTCTTGCGGCTGGGATTTATGATAGACGGCTTTGCTCTTTCGGCGGGAGTCATGGAGGTTATCATCGCTTCGAGACGATTGAGCTGTCTGTCGTCGATGTCCATATCGTTTATCTTGTCGCCCACGCCGGGGAGCATGCCGATTATCTGCTTGATAGGACCCATTTTGCGTATCTGCTTCATCTGCTCAACCAGGTCGTTGAGGTCGAACTCGTTCTCCTTGAGCTTGTTTGCCAGCTTCTTTGCGTCCTGCTCGTCGATGGAAGCCTCCGCTCTTTCGATAAGGGTGAGCATATCGCCCATGCCGAGTATACGCGAAGCCATTCTGTCGGGATAGAAGGGCTCCAGATCTTCGAGCTTTTCGCCCGAGCCCACGAACTTGATAGGCTTGCCCGTAACTGCCAGTACGGACAGCGCCGCACCGCCTCTTGTATCGGAGTCCAGCTTGGACATGAGCACGCTGTCGATGCCGAGAGCCTCGTCAAACGCTTTGGCTACGTTGACGGAGTCCTGACCTGTCATGGCGTCCACCACCAGCATTATCTCGTTGGGGGAGGTCTCCGCCTTGATATTTTTCAGCTCGTCCATGAGCTCCTCGTCGATGTGGAGACGTCCCGCAGTATCGAGGATAACGACATCATTGCCGTAATCCTTGGCATGGCGGACAGCTTCTTTTGCGATAGTGACGGGATTTATCTGACCCATTTCAAAGACTCTCACATCTGCCTTTGCACCCACGACCTTCAGCTGTTCGATAGCCGCAGGACGGTAAACGTCGCAGGCTGCGAGAAGCGGGCGCTTGCCCTGTTCCTTGAAATGCTTTGCAAGCTTTGCTGCATGGGTAGTTTTACCCGAGCCCTGCAGACCGCACATCATGATAACGCAGGGAGGCTTTGACGGGAAGTTTATCTTCTCATTATTGCCGCCCATAAGAGCGATAAGCTCTTCGTTAACTATCTTGATGACCTGCTGACCGGGAGTAAGGCTTGCGAGAACATCGGAGCCCACAGCCCTTTCGCTGACCTTTGCAACGAAGTCCTTAACGACCTTGAAGTTAACGTCCGCCTCGAGGAGAGCGAGCTTTACCTCGCGCATAGCCTCCTTGACATCGGTCTCGTTAAGAGTACCTCTGCCCTTAAGACGTCTGAACACGTTATTCAGTTTTTCGGATAATCCCTCAAAAGCCATGAGCCGCACTCCTTTCTGTATCAGAACAGATCTCTGTATTTTTTCATAAGTCTTTCTATTTCGGAAGCATTTTCCGCCGCCGCCGAGCGGGAGCCCGACTTGATGCGGATATCCTCTGCGAGGGCAGTCACCTTGGAATTAAGAGCGTAGTAGACCTCGGACTTTTCGACGAGCCCGAGCTTTTCCTCAAACTCGAGAAGCCGCTGTTCGGCATGCTTGATACCGTCGCGGACGCCCTGGCGGGTTATATTTTCATGTTCCGAAATTTCGGCGAGAGAGAAATCCTCGTTATAGTAAAGGTCCATAAAATCCCGCTGTTTATCGGTGAGAAGCTCACCGTAGTAGTCGAGAAGCCGTGAAAACCGAAGATCCTTTTGAGTATCAGCCATAACGATCTCCTTCCCTCGTCTGTAAAGTAAAAAGCTTTATAAAGAATTTTACTTTACAAGTATATCACAGTTATTTCGATTTGTCAAGAGGTTTTTTGAAAAATTAGTGAAGAGTTGTCAGTTAACAGTTAACAGTGAATATCCATGAACGCAGTGGACGAACAGCAAATTAGACCCCCAAATAGAATTAACCGTGGAACCTATGATACGAACAAAAGGCGGCCGACGGCTGCCGCCGTCCAATCGTATGTAAGCAGAGCACCCGGTAACCGCCGGTATTTTCCCCGTCGCAAAAGTTAGGATTGAGGGGAGAGGGGGTGTGGGGAAAGAAAAAGAGTTAATTAACAAACACACACTAGCCCCGAAGAGAAAAAACAGCTACTTATCAGCCCAAAACAAACAACCCCATTCATAAGAAATCTAAGCCGAATAAGCAAACTAATTGTTATTTTTTTGTAACCATTTAGGAAGAATATATAGCTTTTCTTGATGAAATTTATAATTAATGCCCAAAATATGAACAAATTATTTGTCATTAGATACAATTGAGTATTATTGACTTGTGGGATAAAATTATGGTATAATTAGTATAATATTGATTGACGGATAATGTCTGTCCGCAGATAAAAATATGATCGCGGACTTACCGATAAAGCCGGCAGGAGGGCGGATAATGGAACAGAATACTATTAATTACGGCAGCTATACCTCATTCCGTGAGATGATGGATGAACTGTCCGAAAATCTTAATCAGCTGAAAATTTACTGCGGGGATCTGGGTCTCGATAATACCGCAAAATCTATCAGCGATACTGTGGAGAAAAACGCTAAGGAACGCTTCGAGGTCGCTATCGTCGGCGAGTTCAAACGAGGCAAGAGTACCCTTATCAACGCTCTTCTCGGTCAGGAGGTGCTCCCTGCGGACGTTCTTCCCGCTACCGCTACCCTCAACCGCGTTACATACAGCTCCGAGCCTTACGTTATGGTCGAGTTCAAAAACGGCGAGTCCGAAAGAGTCGATATCGAACATCTCGCCGATTACGTTACCAAGCTTTCCTACGAGTCCGAAAAAATGGCGGAGACCGTTAAGGAGGCTACCGTTTACTATGATACCGACTTCTGCAAGAATCATGTGGATATCATCGACACTCCCGGTCTTAACGACGATGAACAGATGACTAACGTCACTCTCTCCATTCTCCCCGAAATAGACGCGGCTGTGTTCGTTATCAGCGCAAATTCCCCCTTCTCTCAGTTCGAAAAGGAATTCCTTGAAAAGAAAATGCTCACCAGCGACTTAGGACGCATCATCTTCGCAGTCAACTGCTTCGGTACCTTCTCCAAGGAGGACGAGGACCGCATCGTCGATACCATCGAAAAGCGCATTTGCAGCTATGTTATGGAAAAGGCGAAAAAGGTCATGGGCGAGAATTCCAAGGAATTCGACGTATATAAAAGAAAAATAGGCAAGCCCAAGGTCATCGGAGTGTACGCGAAAAAGGCTCTTATGGCTAAGGAAAATAACGACGCCGCTATGCTGGAGGAGTCCAACTTCCCCAAGTTCGAAAGCGTCCTCGAGACCATGCTCACTCAGGAGCGCGGCGCTATCTCTCTCCAGATACTGGCAAATAAGATAATCAGCTCCGGCTCGGAGGTCATCAATGCTATCGTGCTCCGCGAGAACGCCCTCATGATGGAAAACGATGAGTTCATGGAAAAGTATCAGCTGGCTATCGACGAGATCGAGGATATCCGCACCAAAAAGCGTGAGGAGTTCGTCCGCATCAACGACGCCGCTAACCGCGTGTTCGAAAAGCTCCAGCCTATCCTCGACGATTACTGGGTGCAGATAGAAGAGACCGCTATGCAGGTCATCGACGACTATCAGATGTCTGCCGACGACCTTAAGCGCGAAAAAATGAAGATAGTCTACGAACGCCTTACCGATAAGATAAAGGAAAATATCGAAAATAAGGCACAGCTTATCTGCGAGCAGATACAGAACGATATTAACGTGGGACTCAGCGACGAGGCTACACGTCTCCAGACCTTCGAGGACGAATTCTTCGCTTCCATTAACCGCATTCAGGAAATGTTCCGAGTAAATACACGCTCCGCAAGAAACAGCGGCGCTGTGGATTCCGTTATCGGCTCCGTTATCGGCTCCGTGGGAATAGGCGGTCTGTTCATAGGCTTCCGCGAGGCGGGCATCAAGGGTGCGCTTCTGGGCGGTCTTACGGGACTTACCGCATGGGTGGCTACGTCCTTTGTGCTGGTTTCCGCCGTTGCGGGAGGAATGTTCCTCTCTCCTGCGGGACTGTGCATAATGGCTATCGCAGGTCTGGCAGGCACCTTCACGGGCAAGTTCTCCGTAGATAAGTTCCTTGTTCAGGAGCGCATCGACAAGTTCAAGAACAACTTCAAGACCCAGGTCAAGAAGCAGTTCCACGAAATGAAGATAAACAGCGACTTTACCGAAACAGTCCGCCGTCAGGTCTATAACTCCTTCTCCAGCCTCAAGGAGCGCATCGAGGAGGAAACAGAGGTCATCCTTAAGGATACCCAGAAGACCCTCGACAGCCTCAACGAACAGAAGGCAAAGAAAAAGGAATTTTCCGACAACGAGAAAATGCGGCTGCAGAATATCGCAGAGTATACGGGAAGTCTCCTTGCCGAGACCTATAATCTCCATAAGAGCTTTGCCGACGCAATGATGGACGAAGAATAACAGGAGGACTGCACAGTAATGGATATCAATAATTCAGCAAATCCTCTGCTGGAGATAAATACATCCTTTTCCGCGTACCTTGACGCCCGTACAAGGACTTCCACCGAGCATATGGTGGACGGACGGATGGACTACGCCTTCGACGGCGATTTCTCGGGCAGAGCAAAGGTAAATACGGTATCGGGCTGGTCGAAGCTGTATAAGACTATCACCGCCGCCGATATTCCCAATGAATTCAAGAAGGTGTTCCGCTCGGCGGATACGGCGACATCTATGCTGTATGCCAACGCCTACAACGCAGCCAGCGTCTGCAGCGAGAGACTGCAGGTCAGCGTGCCCGCGGTCATGGTCAAGACCGCAAGGGACGTTCCGCAGATATATTCTCTGTCGGGCGAGGGCTTTGACCCCTGTATCGTCCTCACATCGGATATCGCCGATATGTGCAGCATGCAGGAGCTTTACTACCTCATAGGCTGCGAGCTGGGCAGGATTCAGAACAATCACTCGGCATACAATTTCGCCTTCACATATCCCGGAATAAGCGTCAACAACAGATTTTCCGAGGAGGCGGCTCCCGAGGGCAGGGCAGCGGGCGAGACCAGACAGATAAGCTATGCGCTCAACAGCTGGCTGCGCTCGGCTGACCTTACCGCGGACAGAGCGGGCATAATCTGCCTTGACGACCCTGCGGACTTCCCCGAGATATACGCGGGCATACGCAAAAAGGCGCTTCCCGATTCCTTCGGCAATACCGATACGAATATCGATCTCGACAGCGTAAGGGAAAAGTACGATATCGTTCATAAGACACCCATAAGGTCGCTGAAGCTGGACCCCGAGACAACTCAGGACGAGCGCCGCATCATGGCAGGCATGGAATTCACCGCCTGCGAGATACTCTACTCATGGCGGCCCGACCTGGACTCATCCGGGATACATCTCACAAATAAGCAGACTCTTGAGATCAGGTGTGAAATTCTTGCAGGCGCCGAAGAGTCGCCTAACGTCTGAAAGGGGGCTTTAGCGATATGGAAAACATTAACGAGACCGCCGAAAAGGACATAGAATTCGTTCAGCGGGAGCTGAACCGTCTGATACGCGACCGTGAGCTCTGCACCATTCTGGGCGAGGAATGCACCGACAGAATGGCAAAGTGGGACTCCATCATCGACCAGAAAAAGGACGAGCCCTTTTCGCTGGTAGTCATCGGAGATTTCAAGCGGGGCAAGAGCACCATAATCAACGCCATACTGGGCAAAAACGTGGCGCCCACCAATGTAGCCCCCGAGACCTTTACCATAAACTGCATATCCTACGGCGACGTGCCCTCGGTGGAGGCTGTGCTGAAAAACGGCAAGCGGGTGAACCTCATGAAGGACGACCTGCGCCGCGACAGGCTCTCCGAGCTCTTAGACTTCTTCCCCGGCGAGCTGGACTACGTCGACGTGCGCAGCGACGCGGAGATACTCAAGGATATCCGCATAGTTGACACTCCGGGTCTGTCCGACCTTGACGAGCTGGACAATCAGGTGCAGGAGTTCCTCCTTAAGGCGGACGCGGTCATCTACGTGGCAAGCGCACTTTCGCCCTTTTCGGAGTCGGAGCAGTTCTTCATTGCCAGCCATATTGTGCCGCTGAATTTCAGCCGTCTGTTCGTGCTGGTGAACATGATAGACGCCATGAACACCATGGAGGACATCGAAAAGATAGTCAACCGCGTACAGGAGCGCTGCGATAATATCATGCCGAATGCGTCGGTGTACGGAATAAGCGGGATCGACGAGTACAGGCGGAAGATAGGACTGAACCGCCCCGACATCAAGGGATTTCAGGACTATTACGAGAACGAGTTCTTAAAGTTTGAGATAGCCATGAAGCGTGAGATCATCGTGCAGAAGGACATGATACGTCAGCAGAGAGTATTCTCCATGCTGAAGATAATGCTGAACGACACGCTGAACCGACTGAACATCATCTCGGAGATGCTCCGCATGGACAGAGAGCGCCTCAACGAGCTGTCCGCGGACATGCAGGCGGAATGCACAGCGCTTGCTTCGGCGTTAGAGCGGAAAAAGCCGATAATACGCCTGTGCGTAACGGAGATGATGCAGGAAGCGGAGCGGTGGATGTACGAATTCTTCTCGAAGCTCCGCGAGGACATAGTAGCCTGCCGCACCAACGCCGCAGTAAACGATGTAGAGAAGCACTTCTACTCCTTCCTGATGGACAAGGTGGGCGAAGCGTACCGCCGATGTCTGGAGATACATCAGCAGCGCCTGAACGACGTGATAAAGGACCTTGGCAACGAGCTTTCCCGCAAGCTCGGCATAGAGAATCTGTCGGTACAGAACACGTCGGCAGGAGAAATTGTGAACATCAACTCCCTTGAAGTAGCGGACACGGTAAAGCAGGCAGCCGTTCAGGGCATGACCTCGGGGACCTTCCCCTCCGCGACCATGGACGCATTCAGGAAGATACTCCACAAAAAGCGCCAGAACGAGATAATCGACACAACTCTGGAGAACTACGACGACATACGCAACAACACCGTCAAGGACTTGAAGTCCCTCTACAAGAACTTCGAGGATTACGCCTACGAGCAGCTTGACAAGATATACCAGAACCAGGCGGAGATAGGCTCGGAGACCATAGCGCAGGCGATGGAAATGTCAAAGAATCTTGACAACGAAAACGTCCGCCGCAACCTTGAAAAAGCCTCCGAAATAGTAATAGGCGCGGTAGAGGTCTTAAAGAAGTATTGACACTGATCCTCGATTAAAAGTGGACAAAAAATCAAGCGAGATCTTGAATATAAGGATTTTGCGCAGATTTTTTGTCTGCACTTTTATCGTGGATCAGTATGATATCCCCGCCGCCCGCCCCTCATACGAATTTCAAAAGCTCCCGCAGCGTTTTGTGCTGCGGGAGCTTTTTGGGAGTTGTATCGGATTATGTCATCGGGGGTGATTTTGCTGCATAGATTTTGTGGGTTTCGGCTTGTAGAAGTTGTTACTCTCATCTGGGCTAGTGTATGTTTTCATCGGAAGATTGCATCTTCCGACGCATGTGGGGGAGACACCTCCAGGGGAAGACAAGCGGCGCTATTTTTCCTCTCATCAAAACGGTTACTTCATATGGTGCGCCGCTTTTCTTCCCCTTACGGTTTCTCCCCCACACCCTCTCTTCCCTCGACCCCATCTTTTGCGCGTTATCGAATACCATCGGTGACCTGGTGTTCCGTGGGGATGAGATTGGACGGCGGCAGCCGTCGGCCGCCTGTTGTGACTGTCATAGGTTCCGCAGTTAGTGCTGTCCGGGGCTTGCTGTGGGCTGTTCACTCTTAACTGAAAACTATCAACTAAAAACTCTTCACTATTCACGGATTCCCCTCTACAGGATGAAGCATATCAATCCGCCGCAGCCCTCGTTGATGATACGTTCAAGGGTCTCCTGAAGCTTCATGCGCGCGTCTACGGGCATTCGGTAGAGCTTGTTGTGCAGCCCCTCGTTCACCAGCTCATGCAGCGATTTGCCGAAGATATTGCTTTCCCATATCTTTGAGGGGCTTTCCTCGAACTCTTTCAGCATGTAGTTTACAAGCTCCTCGGACTGCTTCTCCGAGCCTACTATCGGGTTGACCTCGGTGATGATATCCGCCTTCATCAGATGTATCGACGGCGCGGACGCACGCAGACGCACTCCGTATTTTCCGCCCTGACGTACTATTTCAGGCTCTTCCAGCGTAAGCTCGTCGATGGACGGCATCACTATCCCATAGCCTGTGGCTTCGACCTCCTTGAGGGCGTTTTCCAGTCTGCCGTACTTCTCCTTTATCCCCATGAGCTCCTTTAACAGCGGCAGCAGATCGCTTTCCGATTTTATCTCTATCCCCGCCGCTTCGCCCAGTACCCGATAGAAAAGCTCGTTTTTCACGGTGACGGCGATATCCGCGCTGCCCTTGCCGAGGTCTATCCCCCGCACGTCCGCATAGGTGATATCCCCGCACTCCCGCAGCGACTTTGCCACACTTTCCGCGTCCCGCACGGTATGCACTCCCTGCGCAGATCTCTTCACCGCGCCGTATATCTCCGAGCGGAGCCAGTTGGTGCGCTCCAGACCGTTTATCCAGCCGGGCATGGAAATGTTTATCTCCCGCACGGGGAACGAGAACAGCACCTGCCGCAGTATCTCATTGATATCGTCCACCGTCATGTCAAGGCAGCTTATGGGCATTACGGGCGCGCCGTACTTTTCGGTAAGCTCGGCGCAGAGCTCCGCAACGTCGCTGTTCTTCGGAGATGCGCTGTTCATCAGCACCACAAAGGGCTTGTTTATCCCACGCAGTTCATTGATGACACGCTGCTCCGCTTCGGCGTACTCTTCACGGGGAATGCCTGTGATACTGCCGTCGGTTGTCACTACGAGACCTATGGTGCTGTGCTCGTTGATGACCTTCTGGGTTCCTATCTCCGCAGCCATGTTGAAGGGTATCTCCTCGTCGAACCAGGGAGTCATCACCATTCGGGGCGCTTCGTTCTCGATGTACCCCACCGCGCCCGGGACGATATACCCCACGCAGTCGATGAGCCGCACGGAC
Source organism: Oscillospiraceae bacterium (assembly GCA_022768245.1). Classification (GTDB taxonomy): domain Bacteria; phylum Bacillota; class Clostridia; order Oscillospirales; family Ruminococcaceae; genus RGIG4694. The sequence continues at coordinate 30,218 of JALEMR010000086.1, read as the reverse complement.
AGCTTCGCTTTGCCGCCCACGGATATCTCCGCCGCCTCTTCGGGGATAAACTTGGGCTCGGTGGTCATGATAGTTTTCCCCCCCGCAGACTGGGGAAGCTCGTCAACGGCTCTGCCGCGGCGGTAGTCGCTCTCGATGTTGGGGATAACGAGCTCCTCCATGAACCGCTTGATGAACGTAGATTTTCCCGTCCGAACGGGCCCCACCACGCCTATATATATATCCCCGTCGGTACGCTCTGCAATATCGCAGTAAATATCGGTCTTTACCATAGTATGATTGATCTCCTTCTATATGGGAGCTGATAGCAATTAGCCTAAGCTATTTGCTATCCACTCTGCACTATTCAATATTCACTCTTCACTATCACCTTACGATAGGAATAACGATCATCCCGTCCTCGGACATTATCTCCGAGTCAAGGCCGTTTTCCTCCATTATCTCCGCGGGGGAGGTGCGGCAGCGCTTTGCCGTTTCCCACAGGTCCTCGCCCTTTTTGGCAAAGTACAGCTTCACCGATACGTCCGAATCGGCAGTCAGCGGCGTTTCCTCGTCGGCGGTTATCTCGGTGATGGCGTCGAAGCTGAAACGGTCGCGTATCTCTCCCGAAAAACGCAGCTCCGCCTTTATCTCCGCGGTATTGTCCGAAGTCAGGCTGTAGGACACCGACATCGGCACTGCTTCGATATCCGTAACTGCGTCGGGCGAACAGCTTTCCCCGCCGATATTCTCAAACCTGAACGGAACGTCCGCCGTGCTTATGACAGGCTCGCCGCTGCCGCTTGACAGCATACAGCACAAAAGCGCCTTCCCCACTGCGGTGAGGCTGCCGTCCTCTTCGCGTATGGTATCGCATGCCGTGACCTCGCACCATGCGTCGTACACACGGTCGATAGTGCCGTCGTGCTGTTCGGCAGTACCCTTGACTGTGCGGGTCTGCTCCACCCTGCGGGGACGGCAGGGTATCCTGATGTTCTCGGTCTTATGCGATGTGGCGCAGACTGTGGAAAATTCGTCTGCCGCCGCGGATATCTCCGAGTACCGCTCGCCCGTGCAGGTGATGAGCAGTATCACTTCGCACTCCACGGAATGAGCCTCGCCGCTGCCGTCGTCGGATACGGGACGAAGCTCGCAGCCCGACACCGTCACCGACGAGCGCACATCATACCGTTCGTCCAGACCGTCCATGTCCATTATCTGCGAATAGGGCATTGTGAACTGCATAGCTTCGGGCTGTGCGGTCTCGTCGGCGTCCCCGCGGCAGGTGCATAGCAGGTTCACCTTGATATCTCCCTTGACCGCCAGCTTATTGGCGATAGCCTTATTCTCCGAGGTGAGCACTATGGCGCTGCACCGCAGGATATCCGAAATGGGGGGCTTATCGGAGCCCATATCTATCTTCTCCGAGACGGTCACTCTCTTCTCGGCGTATATCTCGGGGGAGGGACAGGTCATCTCCCGCTTTTTCAGCAGCACTCCGCAGCCGAATACGTCGGATATCACAGAGCGCAGCTTCTCCGCAGTGACCGTTACGGACACGCTGACAGCACCGTGGATATCTATCCTCCGACCGGTTACGGCGCGGCAGTTTATGTACTCCACCGAGGGGACTACCTTTGCGGCGGGGAGCATGCCGTTATCCTCTAAGTCAACGCTGCCCGAATAGTTCATGCGGCGCTCCACTGTGCGGATATTCATTCCCGAGCCGCCGCAGTATATCACCTTGAGCTCAACGGAAAGCTCGTAGGTGAGCCTGTCGCCGTTGACGGAGCATGCAGTTACCGTCGGGCAGGCGGTACAGCGTATCACCCTGAATATCTCGGGGTAGTAGTCGGGAAGTATATAGTCCAGCTCCACAGGCTGTTCCTTTGCTGTTTTACAGATTATCTCCCGTGAGCAGAGCTGCTCGGTATTGGTCTTCAAACTCATTTCAATTCTCCGTTCTGCCGTGCACGGCTTGTATTTTCTGTAATATATCTATGAGGCAGGTCCGATAAATATTCCGCCTTCGGAGCTATTGACTTTTCCGTATCAAAAATGTATAATGTATATAGGCAATACTGCACAAAGCCCGCCTGACGGCTTTGCACGCAATCTGCTTGCATATTTTCCGTCATATTGCATAGAAATTTCTTGCCGGGCATCAGCCCGCCTGCGAAATTTCTATTCAATCTGACGAAAAATCTGGCGGCGCATCTTGCGCACAAGCTTTGTGCGGTATTGCCTATAATAATTACATTGGAAAGGAAGTTAATATGAAAACCATAAAAAAAATAACCGCTCTTTTTACGGCGGTCATGATGATGATGTCCTTTTCCGCTTGCGGAAATACAGAAGATACTGCCGAGACTGCCGCAGAGACCGAGTCTCAGACCGAAGCTCCCGCCGAGGGAGACGCTTCTTCCGAGGGACTCTCCGCCCCCGTGTTCACCTCCGACGGCAGCGCTAAGGTCACCATTGAGGGGAACACCTTCCTCGTTGGCGGGAATGAACTCTGGATAAACGGCGTAAATACGCCCTGGGATAACTGGAACGACTTCGGCAGCAATAACTTCGACGCCGATTTCTGGGACAGCCACTTCGCAGAGCTTGAAGAAGCGGGCATCAACGCTTCCCGCGTGTGGATAAACTGCTCGCCCTCCATGAACGGAGTATGGCTCAAATCCACGGGAGAAGTCAAGTCAATAAACGACAAGCACTGGCAGGACGTGGATACTCTCATGCAGATAGCTGAAAAGCACCATATCTACATTATGGCGACCCTCATATCCTTCGACCACTTCAAGGATTCCAACACGGGCTATGACAGCTGGCGCGCAATGCTTAACTCCGACGAGGCTTCCGACAGCTTTGTGAACGAGTATGTTATCCCCTTCTGCGAGCGCTATGACAGCTGTGACTATCTGTGGAGCATAGACCTCTGCAACGAGCCCGACTGGATAAAGGAGAACGCCGAATGTGGTCAGATAGGCTTCGACCGCATCTCAAACTATTTTGCAAAAGCGGCTGCTGCGATACACGAGCACTCCGACATTCTCGTTACCGTGGGCATGGGCATGGTGAAGTACAACTCCGACGGCTATGACGGAAACTACGTATCCGACGAATTTTTACAGAGTCTCTCGGGCAATGAGAACTCCTACCTTGATTTCTACTCCACCCACTATTACTCATGGCAGAAAAGCTACATGGGCTTCCCCTTTGACGGCGATCCCGAAGCCTTCAAGCTGGACGGCTCCAAGCCCTGCGTGATAGGCGAGACCTCCGCGAATGCAGATTCGGGCTGGACTCTCACCGAGGAATACGAGGGCGCTCTCAATAACGGCTGGCAGGGAGTTATGGCATGGACCTCCAACGGCGTTGACGACTGCGGCGATCTGTCCTACATCAAGCCCGCCGCTGCCCGTATTATGGAGCTTGCACCCGAAAAGGTACACCCTTGGGAGAGCTGATGATTATTGCTCCCCAAATTAACTGTTGAATTTTCTGCTTGCCCCGCTGCCAAAATCCTTCGTCAGAAAACCTTGAAATATCGCATATTCCTGCGGTTTTCTTCCTAGTCTTTTGACAGCGGTTCTGCGCATAATCTTCATTAGTTAATTGGTGGAGCAATAGTTTGGGAATCGTATGCTGACCACCCCAAAGTCCATAGTCCCGCTGCGTTTGCTGAGACTATGGATTTTGGGGCTTTGGACTGTAAGCTATGTACCGATCACCGATCGATAGACTGAAGGGAGACAGGTAACCTTGCCTAAGAACAGATCCATCTACGTCTGCTCCGCATGCGGGGCGGAGAGCTCAAAGTGGAACGGAAAGTGTCCGTTCTGCGGCGAGTGGAATACATTGGAGGAACAGGAGTACGTTCCTCCCGTCAAGAGCCGTTCATCATTGACGTCATCGCCGAGGAGCTCTGCCGCCGCGCCCGACAGCAGTATCATGAAGCTGTCCGATATCGGCATTGACAGCGATGTGCGCTACTCCACGGGGCTTAAGGAGCTTGACCGCGTTCTCGGCGGAGGACTTGTCAAGGGTTCTATCGTGCTGATAGGCGGCGAGCCCGGTATCGGCAAGTCTACGCTTTTGCTGCAGATATGTCAGTTTATGGGGGACGGTCACTCAATAATGTACGTCTCGGGAGAGGAAAGCGCCCGTCAGCTGAAAATTCGCGCAGACCGTCTGGGAGTAGACAGCGAAAATCTGTACATACTGTCTATGAACGATGCCGAAGTTATTGCAGGCACCATATCGGCAAAGCGCCCCGATATCGTCATAATAGATTCGATACAGACAATGACCTTAAACGGCGTGAATTCAAGCGCGGGCAGTATCTCGCAGGTGCGTGAGTGCACCAACCTGTTCATGCGTACTGCCAAGTCGGAGGAGATACCCATATTCATCGTGGGACACGTCAACAAGGACGGCGCTATCGCAGGACCGAAGGTCATGGAGCATATCGTGGACGCGGTGCTGTACTTCGAGGGCGACAGGCATTTGAGCTACCGTATACTCCGCGCGGTGAAGAACCGTTACGGCTCCACCAATGAGATAGGTATGTTCGATATGCAGGACAAGGGACTTATCGAGGTGGAGAACCCGTCGCTGATGCTGCTGTCGGGGAGACCGAAGGGCGTTTCGGGCAGCTGTATCGCCTGCGTGATGGAGGGCAGCCGTCCCATAATGGCAGACGTGCAGTCGCTGGTGACGAAGAGCGGCTATGCAGTGCCCCGCAGAACATCGACGGGCTTTGATTTCTCGCGCATTGCGATGATACTCGCCGTGCTGGAGAAGCGTGCGGGGCTGTTCTACGGCACGCTGGATGTGTACATGAACGTGGTAGGCGGTCTGCGGATAGACGACCCTGCGGCTGATCTGGCGGCGGCATTATCGCTGTACAGCGGGCTCATGGATATTCCCATAGACGGCAGGATAACCGCATTCGGCGAGATAGGTCTCGCAGGGGAGGTCCGCAGCGTAACGAACATAGCCCAGCGCATAAGGGAGGCCCAGCGGATAGGCTTTGAAAAATGCATAGTCCCGAAGCTGTCCATGAGGAACATAAACGTGTCCGACTACAGCATAGAGATAATCCCCATAGCCTCCGTAAAGCAGGGCATCGAGTACGTCAGAAGTATAGCCGGTCAGCAATTAGTGATTAGCAATTAGTGATTAGCAATTAGCAATTAGCAATTAGTAATTAGCTAATGGCTAATAGCTAATTGCTAATGGCTGCATACTGCACAAAAGGGAAATATAAGTGAAAAAGTTACTATTATTAATACTGCTGCTGACGGCAGCCGTAATATTCGGAGCCTGCGGTGATGATGATGACGGGGCTGACGGTACGTTTTATACGGTGATACCGAACAACCCGCAGAATCTTGACCCTCAGCTTGCCGAGGACAGCGAGAGTCTGTCCGTCATCAGGAATATATTCGAGGGGCTGACGGAAATATCCGAAAACGGGGATATTGTCTGTGCGGCGGCGGAAAGCTATGCCGTTTCGGAGGATATGCTGACATACACGTTCCGTCTGCGGGAGGGCATGACCTGGAGCGGCGCGGAGGGCTTTTCCGCCGAGGTCACCGCTCATGATTATGTGTACGCCTTCCGACGGATATTCGACCCCGGGATACACTCGCCCTACACCGAGGATTTTGCGGCGCTGAAAAACTCCGCCGCCGTGTATGACGGAGTGATGTCCTACACCGACCTTGGAGTGAGGGCGATAGACGACTACACGGTGCAGTTTGAGCTTGACTATCCCGTTACGGATTTTCTCTATCTGCTGAGCACGGGAGCGGCAAGTCCCTGCTGTGAAGAATTTTATCTGTCCACGGGCGGCAGATACGGGCTGTCTGCGGAATATACCGCAGGAAACGGCGCATTTACGCTGACCGAGTGGAACTACGACCCCTATTGGAACGAGAATTTCCTGACTTTGAAAAGGAATCCCGACAACAGCACCGAGGAGCGGCGCACCTATCCGCTGTACGTGAACTACATCATCACCGACAGCGCGGAGGAGTACGAAAAGACCTCGGGGAACACGGTAGACGTCATGTACTGCGAAGCGGAGAACCTGCCGAAGCTTCGGGGAAAAAAAGCGGGAGAGTATCCCGTGTACGCAGTGGGCGTGACCTTCAATATGAAGGACGATATCTTCTCCAACGAGAACATACGCAAAGCCCTCGGCATTACCGCCGACCCGTCTGTATACGAGGGAAAGACCTCGTCGGGGATAGCGTGGGGCAGAGGAGTGCTCCCGCCTGCGGTGACGGTCATGGGACAGTCGGTGCGGGACCTGCTGGGAGACTTCGCCGAAGCGAAAAGCGGCGGCGCGGAGCTTTGGAGCAATGGTATCGCGGAAACGGGAGGGAATTATCCCGAGCTGGCGGTGATAATAGTCCCCGAGAGCTTTGCGGACGCGCCGATAGTATACATGCTGACGGATAGCTGGAACGAGGAATTAGGCTTTTCCTGCGGCGTGGAGATACTGTCTGACGAGGAATACGCACAGCGCATAGCCGAGTGGAATTACACCACAGCGCTGTCGGTGATGACCTGTGACAGTGCATGTGCGGCGGATTTTTTTGAAGGCTTTGAGGGATATATTTCCGACCCCGCCGACCTTGAAGAGTACAGAAGCATAATAGCTGCCCAGAGGCACAGCGCCTCGGCGAATGCGGCTTTGCGATACTGCAAGGAAGCGGAGAATCTCCTGACAGATAACGGGTACTATATCCCCGTATTTTACGAAAGCAAATTTTTAGTGACGGGAAACAATGTATCCGACGTAATATATGAGCCGTTTTCGGGGACGATAGATTTCAGACCGGCAAAGAAATACAGCTGAGAATATTGACGATACCGTGAAAATGTGGTATAATAAGAAGCGATAAGCAAATAGCAATTAGCAAATAGTGAATAGCTAATTGCTAATTGCTATTCGCTAATGGCTGACAAAGGAGATATGCATCGAGATGATAAAGCTGACACTGGCGGTGCCGTGTTTTAATGAAGAGGATAATGTGGGTGCGTTCTATGAGGCAGTGAAAAGGACCTTTGACGGGGTGCTGTCCTATGAGATAGTGTTCGTGAACGACGGCAGTACGGATAATACCGGCGAACGGCTAAGAAAAATATATGATTCTCATACCGCCAATGTGACGGTGGTGAGCTTCTCGCGGAATTTCGGCAAGGAATCCGCCGTGTATGCCGCTTTACAGCACAGCCGCGGCGAGCTTGTCTGCATAATAGATTCGGATATGCAGCAAAGCCCCGATGTGGCACTGGAAATGGTGCGCTATCTGGACGAGCACGCCGACTGCGACTGCTGCGCCGCTTATCAGGAAAAGCGCATCGAGGGCAGGACTATCTCGTTTTTCAAGGACGCGTTCTATTCCTTTGCGGACAAGCTGTCCGATGTGAAAATGCGCCACTCTGCCAGCGATTTCAGAGTGTTCCGCCGAAACGTTGCGGAAGCTCTGATGGATATGAAGGAGTATCACCGCTTCTCAAAGGGAATGTTCTCGTGGGTGGGCTTTAATACCCATTATATCCCCTATACAGCCGAGAGCCGTCTGACGGGCGAGACAAAGTGGAGCTTCTCAAAGCTGATGAAGTACGCCTTTTCGGGGATAATATCCTTCTCCACAAAGCCGCTCAGGATACCGTTCTATCTGGGCGGACTGTTTACCGCCGCAGGACTTGTATGGCTCATTGTAATTGCGGTGCTGGGCGTGATGAACGGACTGTCGGATAATTACAGAATGAATATCATACTGTCCTTTATAATGCTGATGAGCGGGCTTATACTTGTCTGCGTGGGGATACTCTGCGAGTATATCTCGCAGGTGTTCATTCAGGTAAAGGGACGTCCCATATATATTGAGAGGTCATGCATGACCTACAGCGAGGAAAATGAAGAAGATAAAGGAACTGTTTTATAAATACCGCGAGCTGATAATGTATGTCATCATCGGCGGCTGCACCACCCTTGTAAATTGGATAGTGTACGCGGTGCTGACCGCCGCAGGAGCGGGAATGACCGCAGCCAACGGTGCCGCATGGGTCTGCGCGGTGATATTTGCCTTTTTCGCCAATAAGCTGATAGTCTTCGAAAGCAGGAGCTTCAGACCCGCCGTGGTGATAAAGGAAGCGTTGAAATTCGCAGGCTCGCGGGTGCTGACGGGACTTATCGAGATATTCCTGCCGTCGCTGCTTTTCAGGGCGGGACTGGACATGGACATTCTCGGCATCGAGGGTGCGGCGGCAAAGCTGACAGTCAGCGTGACAGTCATCGTGCTGAACTATGTGTTCGGCAAGCTGGTGGTATTCACGAAAAGGGACAAATAACCGATAAGATCACAAGGAGAAGCATAGCATGGTGGTTTTCATAACAGGCGCAGCATATGGTCTGGGCAGGATATTTGCCGATGAATTTCTGTCCCGGGGCCACGAGGTCATGAGCGATGAAAGGGTGAGCATTTCGGATGTGAACGCTCTTTTCGAGCATCTGAAAATGCACCGTCCCGACGCGGTGATACACTGCAGGCGGGACCTGCCCACTCCCGAGCAGACCATGGAGCGGATAAGCTTCTGCTGTGCGGAGCTTAATATCCCGCTGATGTATGTCAGCAGCTCGTCGGTGTTCGGAGAAAATGAGCGTGTCTGCGAAAGAACGCCCCGCAGTCCCGTGACGAAGAAGGGGCTTTTATACTATAACTGTGAGAATACCGCCGCAAAATGCAAAAGATTTATAATATATCGTCTGCCCGACAACATGTTCGGCTGCGGCGACGAGGATATCGCACAGCGGCTGCTGACGCTTGGCAGGCGGAAAAAGGAGCTTATCCTCAATGCGGAGAAGGGCTTCTCGGTGGTGTACGCGAATGATGCTGCCGAGCTGGGAGCGGATATTGTCGAATCGGGGAAAAGCGGGATATTCCACGGAGCCAACGAGGGGCTGTGCACGGAGTTTTCTCTTGCCTGCGAGCTGTATCGTCTGATGCGGCTGGCAGGGAACGAGGACTTTTACGATGTGACGGTAAGTCCCACGTCTCTGGGCGGGCGAGCCTTTGAGATGCAGTGCACGTCCATAAAAAAGGTAGGGATAGAGCCTCTGGAAAGCTGGCAGAGCGCTCTTGAAAGATACACGAAAAAAATTCACAGCTGAAAATGGAGATGCTGATATGACCGATCTGAAAAAGTATATTACCGATATCCCCGATTTCCCGAAGGAGGGCATCATATTTCATGATATCACCACTTTGCTGCAGAGCGGCGAGGGTTTCCGCGAGACGGTGGACGAGCTGATAAAACGGCTTGAGAACGTGGAATTTGACGCAATTATCGGACTGGAATCCAGAGGATTTATTTTCGGAGCGCCTGTTGCGTATGCGCTTGGCAAGAGTCTTGTGCCTGTCCGCAAGAAGGGGAAGCTTCCCCGCAAGACGGTATCTGTGGAATACCTGCTGGAATACGGCACAGCGGAAGCGGAAATGCACGCAGACGCCCTTAAAAAGGGAGACAGAGCCGTCATCATAGACGATCTTATTGCCACGGGCGGCACTCTTGAAGCGGCAGTGAAGCTGACCGAGCAGCTGGGAGCAAGCGTGGTGAAGATACTCTGCGTTGCGGAGCTGGAGGAGCTTGGCGGCAGAGAAAGGCTTGGCGGCTATGATATGGAGTCGCTGATATTCTACGGAAAATAAGCCTTCCGCGGCGGATATTTTGCGATAATTATTGCAAAATATGTACATATGTGATAGAAATGCAGAGGAAAGAGACTTTGGTCTTTTTCCTCTTGATTTTTCTGCGGAGGTGTGATATAATATCTTTAAGGCTTTGTATGCGCATACTGACCTTGTTAAAATTTAACAGGCGGACGGTGCCTCCTACGATATCTGTCGGGCAGGAGGGTAAAAGGGAAACAGGTGCAAATCCTGTGCGATCTCGTCACCGTATTTGAGGAGCTTGCGGCAGGGAACTGCGGAATTATCCGTCGGTTCCCGAATGTCACTGACTTACGTTGGGAAGGCTTGCCGCAGGTGATGATCCATGAGTCGGGAAACCTGCCGTTCGCGGTACATGAAAATGTGCACGTTACATTTTCGGATCACGAGGTATTGATCGTACGAAATACAGACTCTCTTTCTGGGGGGTCTTGTTTGTTGTGCCTTCTTTCTCACAAGAGGGCTTTTTTGGTTTACAGTCAATGCCTCCGAAAAAAACATATCGGAGGAATAATTATGAGATTCAAAAAATTACTTGCCGCAGCTTTTGCGGTAACAGCAGCCGCAGTATTTGCAGGCTGCTCGGGACAGACTGCGGACAGTGCGCAGACATCTGCCGAAACGGTAAAGGAGGACGGCGAAATGACATCGGAGATACAGGAAGCCGACAGCGAGGAAAACTACGACACAGGCGACGCGTCCCTTGACAACGCGCGCAATCAGGACGATATCGGCGAAAGTGAGCTGCTCGTTGTCAGCTTCGGAACGAGCTACAACGACAGCCGCCGTCTGACTATCGGAGCAATAGAGAACGACCTGGAAGCGGCATTCCCCGACTATTCGGTCAGAAGAGGCTTCACATCGAACATCATCATCGACCACATAAACAGCCGTGACGGCATACTTATCGACGACGTTGACGCCGCTCTGAAGCGTGCCATGGACAACGGCGTGAAGAATCTGGTGATCCAGCCCACTCATCTGATGAACGGGCTTGAATACGACGAGCTTGTGGACACGGTGGCAAACTGCGCGGACGGCTTTGAGAGCATAGTCTTCGGCGAGCCCCTGCTGACGAGCGACGAAGACTTTGCGGCAGTCGAGAAGGCTATCACAGGCTGGACATCGGAATACGACGACGGCGAAACAGCGATATGCTTCATGGGTCACGGCACAGAAGCCGATTCCAACGGCGTATACACGAAGATGCAAGAGCTGCTGACTGCGGACGGCTACGAAAACTATTTCATCGGCACAGTAGAAGCACAGCCGACCCTTGATGATGTAATGGCGAAGGTGAAAGCGGGAGACTACAAGAGAGTAGTATTAGAGCCGTTAATGGTAGTAGCGGGCGACCACGCTAACAACGACATGGCAGGAGACGAAGAGGACTCATGGCGCTCGGCGTTTGAAGCCGAAGGCTACGAGGTAATATGTCTTGTAAGAGGTCTGGGCGAGAATGAAGATATCCGTCAGATTTACATTGACCATGTGAAGAAAGCCATTAGTGAATAGTGGTCTGATCCCGCCCCTGCCGCCCCTCTTACACTTACTGCCGCTTATCAGCTGCATCATAAGATTTACAGAAATAAAGCGGTTTGTTTATGAAAAGTAAATGTAAGTAGTTCACGGCTAATTTCGCTGACTAACTGCGTTAGTCGCCACCACGCGCGTGGGGGAGACACCTCCAGGGGAAGACAAGCGGCTCATACGGGCTTTGCATCGAAAGATATAGTAAGAATGGTCGCCGCTTTTCTTCCCCTTACGGTTTCTCCCCCACACCCTCTCTTCCCTCGACCCCATCTTTTGCCCTGCTCTGATTCGGGAGATTTACCGCGGTTCCGTGGGGTAAATCTTTGGCGCCGACACCGGGAGGGTCGGCGCTGGGTCAGTATCATCGGTTCCGCAGTTAATGCTGTTTGGGGCTTGCTTGGGGCGGCTCGTCCACTGCGTTCATAGGTTACTATGGAATTGGAGCTTTTTGTTTAAAAGCTATGGGCTAATCACTAAGGACTATGGACTAAGTACTATATACTAAGTACTCCGTACTACTCACTCCCGAAAGGAAATCAAACTATGAAACCAAAGCTTATTATATCCCTCGCCGCGGCGGCGGTCATTCTGACAGGCTGCGGCACTTCCGCAGATGTCACCGACGCTCCTGCCAATGAAGTGGCAGAGGGCGCGGAGACTGTCTCCGATATACTCGAGATAGACGAGGATATGTCCCCCGTTTACGGCTCGGAGCTGAACGACGGTGTGTACGATATCACCGTGGATTCAAGCTCTTCTATGTTCAATATCACCCGCTGCTCCCTCACCGTGGAAAACGGCGAAATGACTGCGGTCATGACTATGGGCGGCACGGGATATCTTTACCTGTACATGGGCAAGGGCGAAAATGCCGCCGAAGCGGACTATATCCCCTTTGAGGAAAACGAGGACGGCGAGCATAGCTTTACAGTGCCCGTGGAGGCGCTGGATATGCCCGCAGACTGCGCCGCTTACTCCAAAAACAAGGAAAAATGGTACGACCGAACGCTTATCTTCCGCAGCGATAGTCTCCCCGACAGCGCCTTTGCGGACGGGATCATCGTCACCGCGGAGACTCTCGGGCTTGCCGACGGAGAATATACCGTTGATGTCGCTCTTGAGGGCGGCTCGGGCAAGGCTTCGGTGGATTCTCCCGTAAGGCTCACCGTGGAAAACGGGCAGGCTTATGCGGAGATAATCTGGAGCAGCTCAAACTACGATTACATGGTCGTTGACGGCGAGCGTTACGATATGACCAACACCGAGGGCAATTCGGCGTTTGTTATCCCCGTGACCCATTTTGACCGCAAAATGAACGTTTCCGCCGATACTACCGCCATGAGCGTTCCCCATGAGATAGAGTACACGCTGTACTTCGATTCGTCCACAATAAGCTGATGAGGAAACGGTTATTCACAGCCGCACTGATGACGGTCGTGCTTCTGACAGCGTGCGGCGGGGAAGCGGAGCATTTCTCCGACAGCGAGCCCACAGGCTCCATGCCGTTATCATACGCACAGCAGTTCACGGTGGACTATTACGGCGAGAATTCCCTTATCACCATAGGCGGCAGGGACAGGTATCTTCTCCTGCCCGAAAACGGGGATATCCCCGATGATTTGCCGTCCGATATCACGGTGATACAGCAGCCCGTTGAGAATATCTATCTTGCGGCTTCGTCGGCTATGGATCTGTTCGACGGGATATCCTCCCTTGACAGGGTGCGCATGACTGCCACCAAGCCCGAGGAATGGTCGCTGCCGAATGTCCGCTCTGCCATTGACAGGGGGGATATCCTCTACGCGGGGAAATACTCTGCCCCCGATTATGAGCTTATCCTGTCGGAGGGCTGTACGCTTGCGGTGGAATCGACTATGATATACCACTGTCCCGAGGTGGGCGAGCAGCTTAAGAGCTTCGGCATACCCGTGCTGACCGAGCGGTCAAGCTATGAAGCCCACCCGCTGGGACGAATGGAGTGGATAAAGCTGTACGGGCTTATCCTCGGGAAATATGACGAGGCGGAGCAGCTTTTCAGCGAAAAGGCGGAGCTGCTCGAAGCGATAAAAAACGAGGGATTTACAGGGAAAACGGCAGTGTTTTTCTATATAAGCGCAAACGGCAGCGTGAATGTCCGCAAGCCGGGAGATTACGTATCCGAGATGATACGGCTTGCAGGCGGGGAGTATATCCCCTCTGCGGAGCAGGTCAGCGCGGACGAGAACGCCCTCTCCACCATGAACATGCAGTTTGAAGCCTTCTATGCCATTGCAAAGGACGCGGACTATATCATCTACAACAGCACGGTAGACGGCGGGCTTGCTTCCGTCGATGAGCTTATCGGCAAAAACGCGCTCCTTGCGGACTTCAAGGCGGTGCGCGAGGGGAACGTCTGGTGCACCGAAAAGAACATGTTCCAGCAGACCACAGCCGCCGCGGACATGATATCCGACCTGCACAGCGTACTGTCGGGCGAAGCGGACGATGCTGCGGAATATATGTACAAACTCAACTGAAAGGATATCCGACATGAGCAAACGGGCAAGATATATTATCGGATTTTCGGCAACTGCGGCGCTGCTTATCGTCTTATTTGCGGCGGGGCTGTACACGGGCAGCGCGGCGCTGTCCTTTTCCGAGGTGACCGACGTGCTTGCGGGGAAAAGCGATGATATCACCGCGAGGAATATCATCTTCGGGATACGTCTGCCGAGAGCGGCTGCGGCGGTAATTCTCGGCGGAGGGCTGTCCGTTTCGGGATATCTGCTCCGGACGTTTTTCGCAAATCCCATAGCGGGGCCATATGTTCTGGGGATATCCTCGGGGGCGAAGCTGACGGTCGCCTTTGCGATGATATTCGCACTCCGCGAGGGCTTTGCGCTGAACTCCGCAGGACTGATAGCCGCCGCTTTTGCAGGTGCGATGATATCCATGGGCTTTGTGCTGATGATATCGGGGAGGGTGAAGAAAAGCTCTGTGCTGATAATCAGCGGCGTGATGATAGGCTACATCTGTTCGGCGCTGACCGATTTTGCGGTGACCTTCGCCGACGATTCCAACATAGTGAATCTGCACAACTGGTCCATGGGCAGCTTTTCGGGGATAGACTCGGACGATGTAAAGGCGATGTCCGCAGTGATATTCCCGTCGGTGCTGGTGGGACTTATAATGTCGAAGCAGATATCGGCGTACCGTCTGGGCGAGACCTACGCCCGCAGCTCGGGAGTGAATATCAGGCTGTTCCGCGCTATGCTGATATTATTGTCGAGCCTGTTGTCGGCGGCGGTGACAGCCTTTGCGGGACCCGTATCCTTTGTGGGGATAGCGGTGCCCCAGCTGATGAAGAGCATAACAGGTACCTCAAAGCCGCAGATAATGATACCCGCGTCATTTTTGGGAGGTGCGGCATTCTGCCTGTTATGCGACATAATAGCGAGGACTGCGTTCGCTCCGTCGGAGCTTAGCATAAGCACGGTAACGGCAGTATTCGGCGCGCCTGTGGTGATAAGTATTATGCTGGATAGAAACAGCAGCAAGGCGGGATAACCCGGCGGGATGACCCGGCGGGCGGGATGACCCGCAGCCATTGCCGCGTTGTATGTTTTTCAGCTTAGGAACTTTTTCCCGCGGAGGTTACTTTGTCCCGAAACATCGTTTTATCTCACATCATATTATATCGGAGGTGTTCACATGGAGGAAATACTGCGCACCGAAAAGCTGTCGGCGGGCTACGGCGGGAAAATTATCGTCGGAGACATGGACATCACCGCAGAGCGTGGGAAGATACTCACGCTGATAGGTCCAAACGGCGCGGGAAAATCCACCGTGCTGAGGACCCTTATCCGACAGCTTGACCGCATTTCGGGGAACATCGCCGTACTGGGCAGAGACATCGGGAGCTTCGGCGGAAAGGAGCTTGCCCGCACGATGTCGATACTCATGACGGAGCGCACAGACCCCGAGCTTATCACCTGCCGCGACGTGATAGCCTCGGGACGTTACCCCTATACGGGACAGCTGGGGATATTGTCCGACAGTGACAGGCGGCAGGTGAGCGAAGCAATGGAGCTGACCGCAGTCACCGACATAGCGGACAATGATTTCAGCCGCATAAGCGACGGACAGCGCCAGCGGGTGATGCTTGCGCGTGCGGTAGCGCAGGAGCCCGACATTCTCATCTTGGACGAGCCCACGTCCTACCTTGACCTCTCCCACAAGCTGAAGCTGCTGGACATTTTAAAGAAGCTCACCCGTGAACGGCGGATAGCGGTCATCATGTCCATGCACGAGATAGATTTAGCCCAGAGGATATCCGACCGTGTGATATGCATAAAAGGCGGATATATCGACCGAATGGGCGCACCCGACGAGATATTCACCTCGGAGTACATCAGCGGGTTATACGGGATAGATGTGGGCTGTTACGAAGAGCACTACGGTTCGGCGGAATTATCGGCAGTAAGCGGAGAGCCGCGGTATTTTGTAATATCGGGGAGCGGAACGGGGATAAATATATTCAGGCGGTTACAGAGGGAAGGAATCCCCTTTGCGGCGGGAGTTATCCACGAGAACGACCTTGACTATCCCTGCGGGGCAGCGCTTGCGGCGGAAATAGTCACGGAGAGAGCGTACGAGCCGATAAGCGTGGAAGCGGAAAATCGGGCGAGGGAGATCATCAAGCGCTGTGAGAGAGTGATATACAGCGGGTGTCCATTCGGGAGCATGAACGAGGGAAACAGGCGGCTGTTACAGTATGCGGAGAGTATTGGGAAATTGAAGAGTGAATAGTGGTCTTATCCCGCCCCTGCCGCCCCTCTTACACTGACCTTTTCTTTGTTTGTAAATCTGCTAATATGTCGCTGAATATCGGCTGTTCTTATTGGGCCGGTCATTAATTGTTTTTGAGTCACGGCTAATTTCGCTGACTAACTGCGTTAGTCGCCACCACGCGCGTGGGAGGACAAACTTCGGGAAGAGACAAGCGGCTTACTCGTACCTGCTCCGAAAGATTTAGTTCAAGTGTAGCGCCGCTTTTCTCTCCCCTACTTTTTTCCTCCCACACCCACTTTTTCCTCTCCCCACTCTTTTGCCCTGCTCGAATATCAGCGGTTACCAATGTTCCGCTTACTATAAGGTGGGCGCCAACACCCTTTGGGGTTGGCTGTTGTTCGTTTCATCGTTCAACCGGTGTTAGTGCTGTTTGGGGCTTGCTGTGGCTGTTCGTCCACTGCGTTCACTAATGACTATTGTCTTGAGGCTGTGGACTAAAAGCTGTGGACTATGGACTACGGACTAAGTACTATTTACTGCGAAAGGAGCAAACACGATCATGTCATGTACACACATCTACTGCGGGGACGGCAAGGGGAAAACTACTGCGGCGCTGGGACTTGCTGTCCGTGCTGCGGGAGCGGGACTTCGCGTTCATATCGTGCAGATACTCAAAGGCTCGCCCTCGTCGGAGCTTGAAAGTCTGAAGCTGCTGCCGAATATCACCGTGGAAAGGCTTGATAAAAATTACGGCTTTTTCTCCGCTATGTCCGACGAGGACAAGCGGTCAGTCACCGAACGGCACGACGAAATGCTTCGGGACGCTTTTCGGAAGATGTCGGACGGTGATGTCGATATGCTCATTATCGACGAGCTTTTTGCGGGATATAATTACGGGCTGCTTGACACAGCCCTTGCGGACAGGATTGTCTTTGAACGTCCCGACAGCTGCGAGCTTGTGCTTACGGGGCGAGATCCTTCCGAAAGGTACCTTGCCGCCGCAGACTATATCAGCGAGATAAAAGCGGTGCGCCACCCCTACGAAAAGGGACTGAAAGCCCGCAAAGGCATCGAATATTAATGAGGTGATGAAAATGGATATCGAAACTCTGTCCCCGTCAGATATCGAACGCCGCAGCATGGAGATCATCGAAAGCGAAATGGGGGATACTTCCCGCTTGTCCGAAACGGAAAAGCTTGTGGTGAAGCGTGTTATCCACGCGACCGCAGATTTTGACTATCTCGACAATATGAGATTCTCCGAAAACGCCGCGGATATCGGACTTGAAGCCCTGAAAAACGGTGCAGTGATAGTGACCGATACGAACATGGCTCTGTCGGGGATATCAAAGCCTGCACTGAAAACGCTGGGCTGCGAGGCGGTCTGCTTCATGGCAGACGAGGACGTTGCCGCACAGGCAAAGGCTTCGTGCATGACCCGTGCGGCAGTGTCCATGGACAAGGCTGCGCGGCTCTTCGGCGGAAAGAATGTCATATTCGCGGTGGGAAACGCTCCCACTGCGCTGATACGCATTCATGAGCTGATAGGCGAAGGAAAGCTGTCCCCGTCGCTGATAATCGGCGTGCCCGTGGGATTTGTGAACGTGGTGCAGTCCAAGGAGCTCATCATGAGCGGCAGTACGCCGTACATCGTCGCCGCGGGCAGAAAGGGCGGAAGTACCGTTGCCGCAGCGGTATGCAATGCATTATTATATCAGCTGTACGAAAGGAAATGAAGATGAACGGAAAATTATACGGCATAGGAACAGGTCCCGGAGACCCCGAGCTTATGACTCTGAAAGCGGTGCGTATCATCAATGAATGCGAGGTCATAGCCGCTCCGAGGACCTCGGGGAAGAATACGGCGGCGCTGAATATCGCGGAGCAGGTCTGCGATATGTCCCGCAAGGAGATGATATACATGGACTTTTCCATGGGCGGCGCGGATTCGGACGAGCTTCACGAAAGGGCAGCGGATAATATCTGCAAAGCGCTGTCCGAGGGGAAAAACGCGGCGTTTCTGACTATCGGCGATATAACGGTGTACTCCACCTTCTCCTACATCGCGGAAATTGTGGAGCGCCGCGGCTATGAGACGGAGCTTTGTCCCGGAGTGACGAGCTTCTGCGCGGCGGCTTCTGCAGCGAAGCGGTCTCTCACCGAGAAGGACAGCCCACTTGTGGTGATACCGTCCTCCTGCGGGGAGATAGACAGTCTGCTGGATATCCGCGGCACAAAGGTCATCATGAAAAGCGGACGGAAGATAACCGAGGTAAGACGTCTTTTAACGGAAAAGGGAATGACGGACAGCGCATATGCGGTCTGCAGCTGCGGCATGGCGGACGAGCGCATATATGAGGATATATCCGAACTGCCCGACAGCTGCGGCTATTTCACCACTGTTATCGCGGAGGATATCTCCCATGAGTGAGTATATATACCGTGACGGCGAAATGCTCCGCTGCGGATATACCACGGGGTCATGTGCGGCTGCTGCGGCAAAGGCGGCGGCGGAAATGCTGATGTCGGGGGAAATGGTCTCCGAGGCGGTTCTTGTCACTCCGGGCGGCGCTGTCCTTACCCTTGAGATACTTGACGTGAAGCGGACGGGAGATTATGTTTCATGTGCGGTGAGAAAGGACGGCGGCGACGACCCCGATGTCACAAACGGTCTGCTAATTTATTCATCGGTGAGGAAGATACTGAATGGTGTGGATATCCTCGGAGGAAAGGGCGTGGGAAAAGTCACCAAGGCGGGACTTGACCGACCCGTCGGAGAAGCGGCGATAAACAGCGTACCTCGGAAAATGATAGCGGAAGCAGTCAGTGATATCGCCCGAAAATACGGCTATGATGGCGGCTTTGAGGTAACTGTTTCCGTGCCCTGCGGCGAGGATATCGCAGCAAAGACCTTTAATCCGCGGCTGGGCATAGTGGGCGGCATATCCATTCTCGGCACCACGGGCATCGTTGAGCCAATGAGCAATTCCGCAGTCATCGGCACTATCCGCGCCGAGGAAAAAATGCGCCGCGCCGAGGGAAAGAAAAGCCTTCTGCTGACGGTGGGAAACTACAGCAAAAGCTTCCTCGCGGATATAATGCCCCACATGCTTGACAAAAGCGTGATGTGCAGCAATTTCATCGGCGACGGGATAGATATCGCCATGGAGCTGGGCTTTGAAAGACTGCTTATCATCGGACATATAGGCAAGCTTGTAAAGCTTGGCGCGGGGATAATGAACACCCATTCGTCCATGGCGGACGGGCGCATGGAAGTGCTGGTGACCTGCGGTGTGAGCGCAGGTGTGAGTATAGATGTACTGAAAATGCTGCCCGACTGTGCCACGGTTGACGCCGCTCTTGAGCTGCTTGATAATGTGGGCATGAGGGAAAAAACGGCGGCTGTCCTTATGGAGCGGATAGAGTATTATCTGAAAGCAAAGGCAAAGGGCGTTATGGATATCGGCGCGGTGACGTTCTCCTATAAGTACGGAATTATTGGGAAAACATCATCGGCAGACGATATCATCGGAGAAATAACGGAGGAATACAAATGATATACATTGTAGGAGCAGGCAGCGGCGCGGAGGACCTTATCACCGTCCGCGGAGCAAGGCTTATCGCAGCTGCGGACGTGATAATATATGCGGGATCACTTGTAAATCCGAAGCTGCTGGACAGCGCAAAGGCGGACTGTGAGATACACAACAGCGCATACATGACCCTTGAAGAGGTCATCGAAGTGATGAAGTCTGCCGAAGCACAGGGCAAAAATACCGTCCGTCTCCACACGGGGGACCCCTGCCTTTTCGGAGCGATACGGGAGCAAATGGACGCTCTCGACAGGCTGGGCATTTCATATGAGATATGCCCCGGAGTGAGCTCCTTCTGCGGTGCGGCTGCGGCTTTAAGGGCGGAGTATACTCTCCCCGGTGTGAGCCAGAGTGTGATAATCACCCGCATGGAGGGCCGCACCACCGTGCCCGAGCGGGAAAGGATATCCTCCCTTGCGGCGCACGGTGCGACAATGGTGATATTTTTAAGCGCGGGCATGACCGAGCAGCTGTCTCGTGAGCTTATCAAGGGAGGATATTCCCCCGAGACCCCCGCAGCCATAGTCTATAAAGCCACCTGGGCGGACGAAAAGGTCTGCCGCTGTACGGTAGATACTCTTCACAAAACGGCGCAGGAAAACGGCATATCAAAGACCGCCCTGATCTGCGTGGGAGATTTTCTGGGCGATGACTATTCCCTGTCAAAGCTGTACGACAAGAGCTTTGAAACAGGCTACAGAAAGGCGCAGCTATGAGGACAGCGGTGATATCCCTGACGGAAAACGGGCTGAAAATTTCCGAAAGGATAGCCGAGGGACTGGGAAGCTGTGACCGCTTCGCCTTTGAAAAGCACTGCGGAAGCAATGCCGTGCCGTTTAACAGCCTTAGCGGACTTGTGGGGGAGTTATTCGGAAAATATGACGGGCTGATATTCGTCTGCGCCTGCGGAGCAGTTGTTCGGGTAATTGCGCCGTATATCAGCTCAAAGCAGACAGACCCCGCAGTCATAGCCGTGGACGAGCAGGGAAAATTCGCGGTATCGCTGCTGTCGGGGCATATCGGCGGAGCTAATGCGCTTACACGGAAAATTGCGGATATCATCGGAGCAGTCCCCGTGATAACCACTGCCACCGACACGGGCGGGAAATTCTCTCCCGACAGCTTTGCGGCGGCGAATAAGCTCCACATCTGCGAGATAGACATGGCAAAAGCGATAGCCGCCGAGATAGTAAACGGCGGGAAGGTGGGCTTTTACAGCGAATATGAGCATACCGCTCTCCCCGAGGAACTGAACACATCGGTGAAGAGCATAGGAGTTTGCGTGTCTGCGGACGAGAAGCTGTCCCCATTTGAGCGGACGCTCCATCTTGTGCCGAGGAATGTTTCCCTCGGAATCGGCTGCAAAAGGAACATCTCTCCCGAAGCCCTGTCGGAGTTCGTAAAGCGGGTGCTGAATGAGAACAATATCCCGCTGTGCAGGCTGTGCTGCGTGTGTACCATTGATTTGAAAAAAGACGAAGCCGCTATACTGAAATTCGCCGAGGATGATCATCTGCCGCTGAAATTTTACACCGCCGAGCAGCTTATGAACGTCAGGGGAGATTTTTCCCCGTCGGAGTTCGTACTCGGCAGAGTGGGAGCGGACAACGTCTGCGAACGGAGCGCCGCCGCAGAGGGCGGGAGGATAATTATCCCGAAGCGTGCGGAAAACGGCATGACGCTTGCCGCGGCGGAAAATGCGGTGATACTTGACTTTGAAAGGACGATATTATGAGCAGGCTGTATATAGTGGGCTTTGGCGCAGGAAATTATGAGGGCATGACGATCGCCGCCGAAAGGGCGATATCCGAAAGCAGTCTTATCGTGGGATATACCGTCTACGCGGAGCTGATGAAGAAATATTTCCCCGAAAAGCGCTATGAGGTCACTGCCATGACAAAGGAGCGGGACAGGGTCATTCTAGCGCTGGAGCGGGCGCAGAATGAGACGGTCTCTCTCATATGCAGCGGAGACAGCGGCATTTACGGCATGGCAGGGCTTGCGCTGGAGCTGGCTGAAAATTATCCCGAGGTCGATATTGAGATAGTTCCGGGAGTGACCGCCGCAGTCAGCGGAGCGGCAGTACTGGGAGCGCCGCTTACTCACGATTTTGCGGTGATAAGCCTGTCCGACCTGCTGACCCCGTGGGAGAAGATAGAAAAGCGGCTTATGCTTGCCGCCGAAGCGGATTTCACCGTGGTGCTGTACAATCCGTCCTCGAAGAATCGGGCGGACTATCTTGCGCGTGCATGCGATATCATGCTGCGGCATAAGTCTCCCGTGACGGTCTGCGGTTATGTGAAAAATATCGGCAGAGACGGCGAGGAAAGCCATATCCTGACCTTATCCGAGCTGCGGGACACGCCCGTGGATATGTTCACCACGGTCTTTGTGGGCAACAGCGAGACCAAGGCGATAGGCGGCAGAATGGTGACTCCCAGAGGTTACCGTAATGTCTGATTTGTTAATATTCGGCGGGACAACAGAGGGAAGAGCCCTTGCCGAGTTCTGCGCGGAGAATGATATCGAAGCCTATGTCAGCACTGCCACCGAGTACGGCGGGGATATCATCGACAAAGCGGAAAAGCTCCATATCCTGACGGGCAGGCTGGATATGGAGCAGATAGCCCGGCTTATCCGCCGCGAGGATATCGGGCTTGTCATCGACGCCACCCACCCCTATGCGGTGCAGGTCACGGAGAATATCCGCCGTGCCTGTGAGCGCACCCTGACAAGATATTATAGGCTTGTCCGCGAGGAAAGCGCTCCCGTGGATTCGGGACGATATTTTGACAGCGTATCGGAAGCGGCAGCATATCTGAACGGCGTTTCGGGGAATATCCTCGTCACCACGGGCAGCAAGGAGCTTAAAGAGTTTGCCCCTCTGCATGACAGATGCACCGTGCGGGTGCTGCCCTCGGAGGATATTACCGCAGAATGCGGTACTATGGGCTTTTCCCGTATCATCGCGGAGCAGGGACCCTTTTCCGAGGAGGAAAATATCAGCCACATCACAGCCGCGGGAGCAGAGTATCTTGTGACCAAGGACGGCGGACGGGCGGGGGGATTTCCCGAAAAGGTGTCTGCTGCGGAGAAATGCGGCGCTAAGCTCATTATCATAAAGCGCCCGAGGGAGCAGGGTATCTCCCTTGAGCGGGCAAAGGAGATGATATCTGCCATGAGGAAAAGGATAGCCGTGGTTGGCACGGGCATGGACGGAAACAGGACCATGACCGCAGAGGGACTTGAAGAGGTACGCTCCGCGGAGCTTATCATCGGTGCGGAGCGGGTAGTATCGTCCTTTAAGGATATGGTGAAGGAGATTTTCATATCCTACGACCCGAACGAAATAGCAAAGCACATCGCAGAGACGGAGCATGAAAAAATCGCCGTGCTGATGTCGGGGGACTGCGGATTTTTCAGCGGCGCAGAGAAGCTGCTGCCGAAGCTTGCGGGCTATGATGTGCGGGTCATATGCGGGATATCCTCGGCAGCGTATTTCTGCGGGAGGATAGGCGTATCGCAGAACGGCGCGGAGCTTGTCAGTCTCCACGGCAGAAGGGGGAACATCGTCCGCAGGGTATGTGCTCACGAGAGGACATTTTTCCTGCTTGGGGGGGATATCGCCCCGAAGGACATATGCAGGCGGCTCTGCGAGTACGGTCTGGGTGATGCGGAGATATACGTCGGGGAGAATTTATCCTATGAAAACGAACGGCTCACCCACGGAAAAGCGGAAGAGCTGACCGATATCGAAACGGATAAGCTCTGCGTGCTTATGGCGATAAATCAGCGGTATGAGCGGTACATCCGCGGGTGCATACCGGACGGAGAATTTATCCGTGGGAATGTCCCCATGACTAAAGCCGAGGTGCGGGGCATTGTTGTGAACAAGCTCTGCATACCGAGAGACGGCATAGTCTGGGACATCGGCTGCGGCACAGGCTCGGTATCGGTGGAAGCGGCTCTGCGGTGCGAATGCGGGACGGTGTATGCGGTTGACCGTTCGGCGGAGGCGGCAGAGCTGACCGATAAAAACCGCAGGAAATTCGGCTGTGATAACATCAATATCGTAACGGCAGACGGCAAAGAAGCGGTGAAGACCCTGCCGAAGCCCGACTGCGTGTTCATCGGCGGTTCGGGGGGAGAGCTGGGGGATATCATCTCTGCGGCGATTGAGAAAAATCCCGCCGCAAGGATAGTCATCACGGCGGTGACCCTTGAAACGTTGAACGAGAGCATAAGGCTGCTGGAAGCGGCAGGGAGAGAATGTGAGATATCGCAGACAGCGATAACGAGAGTAAAGAAAGTCGGAGCGCACAGCATGCTGTCCGCGGAAAATCCCGTCTTTGTAGTGAATAGTGAATAGAGAATAGTGAATAGCTAACAGCTGCGAGCTCCGCACTAAGGACTTCCGACTAAGAACTATCACGCTAATGGCTAATGGCTCCGCTCTGCGGACTAAGGACTTGATACGATCATGAAAAAATTAATGATAACAGGAACAAACAGCGGCTGCGGGAAAACCTCTGTCACCTGCGGGGTTTTGCAGGCGATAGCGGAGCGCGGCTTGTCGGCGGCGGCATTCAAGTGTGGACCCGATTATATCGACCCCGCTTTTCATCGGTATATCACGGGGATAGCGGCGGGGAATCTGGACAGCCGCTTCTGCGGCGGGGACAGGCTGAACTGTCTCCTTGACCGCAATGACGCGGATATCGCCGTTATCGAGGGAGTTATGGGCTTCTATGACGGCGTGGGGGAGAGATATTCCTCCTGCGAAATATCTCTGCTGACGGGCACTCCTGCCGCTGTCGTCATCGACTGCAAGGGCATGAGCCTGTCTGTGGGCGCGGTGATGAAGGGCTTCCTCACATTCCGCCCCAACAGGATAGCGGGGTTTATCTTCAACCGCCTGCCCGAGTCGCAGACCGACACCGTGAAAAGGCTCTGCGCCGAGCTTGGCACCGAGTATCTGGGACGTTTCCCGTATTGTCCCGATATTATGCTGGAGAGCCGTCATCTGGGACTTGTCACCGCCGACGAGACTGCACGGCTAAGGGATAAGCTTCACCGCATGGGACAGCTTGCGGAGGAAAATATCCGCATAGACAGGCTCCTTGAAATAGCGGCGTCTGCGCAGGATATCCCCTATGAGCCGCCGCGGATAAGTCCGCTGACCGACGCTCCCGTGAGGATAGCCGCTGCACGGGACAGGGCGTTATGCTTTTACTACGAGGAGACCTTTGAGCTGCTCCGCGGGCTTGGCTGTGAGATCGCTGAGTTTTCGCCCCTCACCGATGAAAAGCTCCCCGAAAAAATCTGCGGGCTTATCCTCGGCGGAGGATATCCCGAGCTTTATGCAAAGGCGCTGTCGGAGAATATCTCCATGCGGGATTCGGTGAGAAATGCGGTAACTGAGGGGCTTCCCACGATAGCGGAGTGCGGCGGATTTATGTATCTCAACCGCACGTTAGAGGGCAATGACGGCAGAAAATACGATATGGTCGGAGTATATGACGGAGACTGCTATAAGACCGACAGTCTGAAGCGCTTCGGCTACGGCGATATGACTGCGCAGCGGGATAATCTCCTCTGCAAAAAGGGCGAGGTCATACGCTCCCACGAGTTCCACTACTGGGACTGCACCGATATCGGCGGAGATTTTTACTCAAAGCGCAGCCGCGGCGGGAATTACTGCGTTCACGCGGATAAGCGCATTTACGCGGGATTTCCTCATCTGTACCTGTACGGGGATATCTCTGCGGCGGAAAATTTTGTGAAAGCATGTCTGGAGTATAGAAATGGAAAGAATCGGTAAAATAATTCCCGCAGATAAAGCGGCGGCGGGAAAAGCACAGGAGCATTGGAACAGCGTGGGAAAGCCTCTGCACAGCCTTGGACTGCTGGAGGAAGCGGTCATAAAAATTGCGGGCATTACCGGCAGCGAGAATGTGGATATCTCAAAGCGGTGCGCGGTGGTGTTCTGCGCGGATAACGGAGTTGTCGCCGAGGGAGTGACCCAGTCGGACAGCAGTGTTACCGCCATAGTTGCAAAGGCGATAGCTTCGGGCACGTCAAGCATAAACCGCATGGCGCAGACCTTTCATGCGGACGTTCTCCCCGTGGATATCGGCATGAACACGGATATTGACGACGAGCGCATACTGCGGCGGAAGATATCATACGGCACGGGAAATATCGCCGAGGGCGCGGCAATGTCCCGCGAAAACGCTGAAAGAGCCATATCCGCGGGAATGGATATCGCAGGAGAAATGAAGGATAAGGGCTATAAAATTCTGGTGACGGGGGAAATGGGCATAGGCAACACAACCACCTCCGCAGCCATAGCCTCGGTGCTGCTGGACGAATCCCCCGAAGCGGTTACAGGCAAGGGCGCGGGACTTACCGCAGAGGGACTTGACCGTAAGATAAATGTCGTAAAAAGGGCAATTGCAGTCAATTCCCCCGACGGGATCGACCCCGCAGATATTCTCGCAAAGCTTGGCGGATATGACATCGCGGGCATGACGGGGCTTTTCCTCGGCGGAGCTTACTATCATATCCCCGTGGTGATAGACGGAGTTATCTCCGCAGTGTCCGCAGTCCTTGCGGCGAGGATATGTCCCGCCGTGTGTGACTATATGCTGTGCTCTCATGTGTCAAAGGAGCCTGCGGGGAGAAAGCTTCTTGACAGTATAGGCATGAAGCCGATCATCACAGGCGAGCTTTGTCTGGGCGAGGGCACGGGAGGGATTTTATTGCTGCCGCTTTTAGACGGAGCGCTGTCGGTGTATGCTTTGGCTCATAGATTCGATGAACTTGATATGGAAAGGTATGTGGAACTGTGATGTTCGTACTTATCACAGGGGGCAGCAAAAACGGAAAGTCCTCCATAGCGGAGAAGATATTGTCGGCATATGCAGTGCCGGGATATTACATAGCCACAATGGAGCCATACGGCGAGGAAGCGGAAGCCGCCATAAAGCGTCACCGTGAGATGCGAAGCGGAAAGGGCTTTGTGACGGTGGAGAAGTACACCGATGTGGGTGAGATAGTATTGCCCCAAGGCAGCGGAGCACTGCTTGAATGTGTGGGGAATCTCTGTGCCAACGAGATATTCTCTGCAGGGCAGGAACACCCCGCATATAAGATACTCCGCGACATTGAAAAGCTGTCTGAAACCACGGAGATATTCACCGCTGTCACAAGTCAGGTAGGCTCGGACGGGGTATCATACCCGAAAGAGACCATGAACTATATCGGGGAAATGGGACGGATAAACAGCGGTCTCGGGGAAATGGCGGACGTTGTTATCGAAGCTGTGTTCGGACTGCCCGTTGTGCTGAAAGGAGAATTGCCGTCATGTCTGTGATAAAGTCGCTGTGCTCGGCGTTTCTGATGTATTCGAGGATTCCCGTCCCCAGGGTGGAGTGGAAGGAGGAAAACAGGCGGTATGCGCTGTGTTTTTTCCCGCTGGTGGGAGCAGTCGTGGGAGCGGTGCTGCTGCTGTGGTATCATATCGCGGAGTATTTTTCCGTGGGCAGGCTGATGTTCGGTGTCATCTGCACGGCGCTTCCCGTGATGATAACGGGAGGTATTCACCTTGACGGCTACTGCGACGTGAACGACGCGCTGGCAAGCTGTCAGAGCAGGGAAAAAATGCTTGAAATAATGAAGGACCACCACATCGGAGCCTTTGCAGTGATAAAGCTGTGCATATATCTGCTTTTGCAGACGGGGATATATTCGGAGATATCGGGCTTCGGGAGCATGCTTATTATCGGGCTGATACCCGTACAGTCGAGAGCATGGAGCGCACTTGCGGCAGTAACTCTGCCCAACGCGCGGGGAGAGGGCAGTCTTGCAAGCTTTGCCGAGCCTGCTCACAGGAGGGTGACTATCGCTTCGGAGATATTATATCTTCTTGTGACCTTGGCGGCGATGATATACTGCGGCGGTCTTAGCGGAATTGCTGCGACAGTCTGCGGAGTTATCGTGTTCCTGTATTATCGTCACACGTCGCTGAAGCGTTTCGGCGGTATAACGGGCGATACCGAAGGATATTTTCTGCAGCTTTTCGAGCTGATAACGGCTGCGGCTGTTATTGCGGCGGATATAATGCTTACGGGGGTGATACTGTGATACTGATAGTGGGAGGAGCATATCAGGGCAAGCGTGGATATGCGAAAAAGCGGTACGGTCTTGATGAAAATGACATCATCGAGGGAGATGATATGCAGAATATATCCTCTGCGAAGTGCATTGACCGCTTTGAAAAATTTGTGTACGAAAACGGGGAAAATGCGGTAAAATCGGCGGAAAAGCTTCTCACGGAAAATCCCGAGGTCATTATCATAATGACGGAAATTGGCAGCGGGATAATCCCCCTTGACAAAACCGAGCGCCGCAGACGTGAGCTTGCGGGACAGGCGGGCTGTTTCCTGGCAGAGCGTGCGGAAACGGTGATACGCATGACCTGCGGCATTCCGCAGCTTCTGAAAGGGGAGAGCCTGTGAGGATAATTTTCATACGCCACGGCATGACCGCGGGCAATGCGGAAAAGCGGTACATAGGCATAACGGACGAGCCGCTGTCCGCCGAGGGCATTTCATATATCGCCCGAAAAAAATATCCCCCTGCGGACATAGCAGTGACAAGCCCCATGAGGCGGTGCATAGAAACGGCGCATATCATCTATCCCGATATCGTGCCCGTCATCTGCGATAAGCTGCGGGAGTGCGACTTCGGGGACTTCGAGGGGAAAAACTATGCCGAACTGAACGGAAACGCCGCCTATCAGCATTGGATAGACAGCGGCGGAGAGGATATTTTCCCGAACGGCGAATCGCCCCGAGATTTTCGCAGGCGCTGTGTGGAGGGCTTCCTCGGCACGGTGAAAAATTACGGCGAAAAAGACGTAATAGCCTATGTTGTCCACGGCGGGACGATAATGTCGGTGCTGTCCGTGCTGTCCGAGCGGAGCTATTTCGGCTGTCACAGGGACAACGGCTGCGGCTATGTCACGGAATGGGACGGCAGAAGGCTTATCATCACGGAGGAGATATAATGGACTATATAATTGCGGTAATGCCGCTGATATGCGGGTTTGTCCTTGACCTTATCCTCGGGGACCCGTACAATTTACCCCACCCCGTGCGGCTCATGGGGAAATGCATATCGGCGCTGGAAGGCTTTTTCCGAAGGATAATGCCCAACAGTCTGCGGACAGGCGGCACATATCTTGCGCTGATAATGATAACGCTGTCGGGTCTTATCCCGATGATAATACTTTGGGCGTGCTACTCGGCGAATCTATGGCTTGGAGCAATTGTGGAGACCGTACTCGTTTATTATATGCTGGCTGCGAGGTGCTTATCGGACGAGTGCATGAAGGTATACCGTGCCGCAGAGGAGCATGACCTTGACAAAGCGCGTCGGGCGGTGTCGATGATAGTAGGGAGAGATGTTGACAAGCTTGACGAGAAAGGCGTTCTGAAAGCGGCAGTGGAAACAGCAGCGGAGAACACCTCGGACGGCGAATGTGCGCCGCTGTTTTACATGGGGATAGGCGGAGCGGTATTCGGTTTCATCTACAAGGCGGCGAACACGATGGACTCGATGATAGGCTACAAAAACGAGAAATACATAGAATTCGGACGATTCGCGGCGAAGCTGGACGATGTGATGAATTATATCCCGTCGCGGCTGTCGGCGCTGATGATGATACTTGCGGCGTACATTTTAAAGCTGGACGGGAAAGCGGCGTATCGGATATGGAAGAGGGACAGAGACAGTCAGCCCAGTCCGAACTCTGCGCAGACGGAATCGGCGGCAGCGGGAGCGTTAGGGTTAGAGCTGTTAGGAGACGCGTACTATTTCGGGAAGCTACACCATAAGAACACGATAGGCGACAGCACGAGAGAGATCGAACCGAATGACATCCGCCGCATGAATCGGCTGATGTACATGACATCGGTGCTGATGTTGATACTCGCTGTCGCTGTCAGAATATTTATAGCATCCTTATTGAATTGATGATATCCCGCCGCGCCCGCCCCTCTTACACTTGCTGTTGCTTTTCTTGTTTAGTTGATTGGCGGCGGTTACTTTTAGCGGGGCGCCGACACCGGGAGGGTCGGCTGTTGTTTGTCTCATCGGTTAAAGGAAATAGTGCTGTTTGGGGCTTGCAGTGGGCGGTTCGTCCACTGCGTTCACTGATTACTGTTAACTTGGGGCACTAATAGCTATGGACTTATTACTGCGGACTAAGTACTAGGTGCTCCATACTCTCCGCTAACAGCCGCAACAAAAAAGCCGTTCGCAGAACGCGAACAGCTGATTTATCAATATATATAAGAGGGTGGGAGATGGGATTCGAACCCACGATCTTCGGGACCACAATCCGACGCTTTAACCGACTAAGCTACACCCACCATATATTGGCGCGCCATGCTGGATTCGAACCAGCGGCTTACTGCTTAGAAGGCAGTTACTCTATCCAGCTGAGTTAATGGCGCAAATGGAGCGAGTGATGGGAATCGAACCCACGCGACCAGCTTGGAAGGCTGGGATTCTACCATTGAAC
>JALEMR010000033.1 GCA_022768245.1 Oscillospiraceae bacterium | reverse complement strand
CAGCGACAAGGCCGCTGCTCATCACCGTATATCTTACAGCCTGCGTCGGGTCGCTCCTCAGCGTTGCCTTATTTGGCTGCAATTTTAGTATTGTCAAAAATTTGGTGAAAATTGCATTTACACAGTTTGATTATCGGACCCAGAAATATTCAATATTCTCCATAACGCTGAATAATGAAAATAGCATCATCATCTTTAATGTATTCTCTATTATCAAGGATGTCTTTGAATATTATTAGTTCACAGTCAGGATGCTTTAATATCTGTTTTATTAAAGCGGTCTTTTTTAAATCCTTGTATTGAGAAATTTTACATTTTTGGGCAATAATCAAAACTCTTTGAATTGGCATTTCTGTAAGATACTTTTTAAGATTAAATGAATCAACGCCGTCTTCCGCCCCAAATTTGATGTAATTATCTTTTTGAGCATATCTTATAATTGCAGTAGCATTTCTTAATCTTCCAACATATTGCGGAGACACAATTGGTGCTTCAATTTCTTGCCTTTTTGCAGTATCAGAAGAAAAGTATGCTCCTTCTTGTAATATAGTCATAAGCAACTCTTCAGCTTCTGTTTTTGATTTTGGATAATGTCCGTTGACTACTTTCCAATTCCTTATAAAACAAAAATAACCCATATAATCGGCAAGATATTTTGTGGAAACATTGGTTTTTGTTTTGTTTATGAATAACTTGATATCTGAATGGAGTTCATTAGCTTTCGCTAATGAAAGATGGTTAGTTTCTTTTATTTCATTAAACTCTTCATATGATAAATGACCCATATTATCAATATAATCAATTATATTAGCTTCATATGCTTTCTTTTTTACTCCTGCGTTCCATTTCATCATTTCTGTATAACTCAGAGTGGTTTTGTCTGAATGAAGGTAACCATTGTTATCAAGTATCTTTTGATAATTTGATGGCTTTATATAATGAGGAATACCTTTTTTATTACAGTATCTTTTGTAGAGTTTGTTTGCGTCAGAACAGATAAATGAAGCTTTTTTAATATATTCATCAAACAATTCTTCGAAACGCTCATCACTTGTTTTTCCCAGAGAGGCGACCTTGCATATACAAAAGCCGTTTCCGTCTATTGCAGTTATTACGCTGGCGAATTCTAGCCCCATAATACCAAGCTGTGAGGGACATCTACCTTTTCTTGCACGTCGTTTTTCATCACCAAATACAGATTCAAGATGCCTTGAACCTTTTTGTGATTCTCGTATAAAAGTTTCATCAATTTGAACTACTCCAGACAACTGAAATGTTGACAAAGAAGCAATAGCGTGAACGATTTTCATTCTCATTAGCCAAACAGTCCGAGAGTTAATCTTCGTAAGTCCATAATCCTTTTCGAGGTTAGTAAGCATATCAGGAATTGATATATCATTCAATACCATATACATCATCTGGACCCATATATCCCAATGATAATGTGATTTTTCAAGAATGGTATTTGAGAAACGTGTAAAGTACTGATTGCAGGATTTGCACTTATAATACTGTATCCCGTTTCTTATTCCACTTTTTATAACACCAGAATTACCAAAACATTTTGGGCAATTATCGTTGATGTGTAATGCAGAAAGTCTTTCTTGTAAATCAGCAGATGCAAGTTTGCGCATTTCTTCAGTATAATCTCTTGAAGTATGTGCCGAATATTCTTTGACAATTTCAGAGAACTTTTTATAATCGAGGCCCTTCAAATATTCAATTACATCATTCTGTGTTAAATTATTTTTATTCAGAAAATCATTCATCCTTTATATAATAAATAAAATATATTATATTCAGTATAAATGATAAATTGTAAAAATTCTACGCAACTATATTAACAAACTGTAAATTTGCACAGTTTCTTCTTTATATTAAGGGCTTTATAGCCAACTGACATTTGCGCATAATATCATGTTTTTTTGTACACTTTTTAATCGGGGATTAGTATAAGGAGCGATTTATATGTACGAACCGGAGCCGATCTGTACGGCAGATGTGTGTCTGCCTGAGGAGCTTATTTCCCTTACAGAAAAAATAGCGGAAAATGTGCATGAAGTATGGGCGAAAAATCGGATATCCGAGGGCTGGAAATACGGTCGGACACGCGACGACAGTACTAAGACAACTCCATGTCTTGTTCCGTATGGCGAGCTTTCCGAAGCCGAAAAAAAATATGACCGTGATACTGCTGTCGAAACAATAAAAACGATCATTAAGCTTGGATATCGGATAGAAAAGGATAATGACTCTGTATAACAGCAAAACAGTATAAACAGTGCGTACTCAACTTCTGCCTTTGGGACAGTAATTGAGTACGCACTAATTATTTTCATCCTTCGCTCATACGGTGATGCGGTACGGGGAAAGGTCTTTTGCCTCACCGTATTCGGAAAAGAACTTATCATAGTATTCCTCAGGATAATGTGTATCGGGATCTTCGTCCCTCCATACAGGGTTATTTTCGTCTTCGTACTTATCATAGTGGATATGGTCTATAACTCTTAGCGATGTTCCGTCAATTTTGAAGTATTCGTCCGAAAAGCATACATAGCTTGACGACCAATGCACTCCGATTATTCCTCCGTTATAAAAATACATTCCGGCACGGTGACCCAGAGACCAATGCTCTCCGTCAGGGTCAAACAGCATATATATCTTACCGTTATCATAAAGATAGATATTATATTGACAGATAAGCTCCTCTGTGCCGTTTCCGTCTATATCGTACAGATACCATTCGGGCAGTTTATAGTAACTTGTAAGTGCAGTGGGAACATATTGATATTTAGTGTCATCATCCCATAGAAATTCGTATGACACGCTGTTATCTATCACCTCTCTGTATTGGTCGATGACCTCCATATACCATTCGCCGCTTTCACCCGATGAATTATCCCCGTCGGGTGTATCGGCAGTTATGGAGCAATAGTGAAATCTTGTCCTGCCGTTATCATCGAAAACATTGAACACTGCTGTAAGGTAAAGGGTGGAGTTGAAGTAATAGTCGGTATAAACATAGTCCGCACGATATGTTCCGCTTGCTGTTTCGGTAATGCTTTCGATTTTCAGATCGTTCATTCCTCCGCCGTCGCCGGTGTATTTATAATATTTTCCGTTATTATAATATACATATCTGTAATTCTCTTCATGAGTAGCCTTGTAACCGAAAACATTGTAAAGAAATCTGTCAACGCCCTCGGCGTCATAAACATCGCAAAGCCCGAAAGAATCGAATTTCCCCAGCGGGTCAGACTTACGGCTCAGATCAATAGTTTCAATGTAATCAAGTCCCCACAGACCCTCACCGTTTCCGAAGGTCATAAATACATAGTTTCCGATATGCTCTTCCGTTACCCCTCCTTCGGGCAGAATTATATCATCATCGAGCCTTGTACTCGTCATCTGGTATAATTCCGATTGAAGCTGACTTTTTGCGGCATCTGTGAAATTATAGCCCGAAATGTATTCGGGCGACTGATAACTCAGGCTTACGGAAGTTTTATATGTTGTGTTTTCAGCTGTCGTCTCCGCGGTGAGCTCGGAATTTTCATCCGTATCGCTTTCGGAAGCCGACGCTTCGGTCAGGGAAGCTTCACTGACCGTATCGGTCTCAACAGCCGAAGCTGCGGCTGCGGTCGTGGTTGTCGCTGATGTTTCGGACAAGGTCATTTCCTCGGCTTCGTCAGCTTCATATGTCATGGACGGAACAGAAGGTGTAACTGCATTTTCGTCATCGTTTATGTTTTCACAGCCCGACAATAATGCAGCACCGATAGCTGTTACAGTCATTACCGTGATAATACGTTTCATCATAATTCTATATTTCATAAGCTTCTCCCGCTGTTAAAATCAAGCTCCCCGATGAGAGGGGAGCTTTTATACTAAGCTTTTTGCTCGATTTAGTTC
This sequence comes from Oscillospiraceae bacterium, assembly GCA_022768245.1. Taxonomy (GTDB): domain Bacteria; phylum Bacillota; class Clostridia; order Oscillospirales; family Ruminococcaceae; genus RGIG4694. Next base: position 20,289 of record JALEMR010000033.1, on the reverse strand, counting down.
TCAACAATAACTAAAATTTCCGTATAAGAGCCGTCATCGAGATATGCACGTATCCTTGCATTGCCTTTTTTCTTTGCGGTTATCTTGCCCTTGGAAACAGTCGCAACGGACTTCTTTGTAGATGTCCATGTGATGCTTCCGTCATAATCGTCTGTAACAACGGTCACTCTTGCGGTGTCACCCTTTTTGAGCCTTAATGCGATAACTGCGGTGGGTTCGTCATATGATCCTGTGCTGTTTTCGTTCGGGATGAAGTTGTAATACAAATTTTCATAGAACAGATTATCATCACCTCCTGCTATGATTTTAAGATAATATGTGCCTTTTTTTATATCTTTAATTTCTTCCATACAGTTTGGTACAAAAAAGCTTTCAGAAATAACGTTTGTTTCAGCGTCGATAAAGGCATAACTTACCCAACCACCGCCAACTGTATCACCGCAGAAAATATTGATTTTTCCTTCAGATGGTACTTTGATCCTGTAAAAAACCACCTCTTTACTGTCAAGATCTTTAGAATAATACGTCAAAGGCTCCATTGTAATAGCATCATCGAATACACCCTTTGCGCTTGCCGTAAAAGCCGTTGATACCATAGCCGCAACGGAAACAGCCGCAGCAATAAGCACCGTGAATATTTTCCTGATTTTTTTCATAATAGAATTCCTCCATAAAAGTATTTATTTGTATTATAAACTATTTAAAATAATAATCAATACAAAAAGCATTTTTGGTTGTTTTAATGTCAGAATTTGCAGCTTTTTGTCACCGAAAACAGTTGAAAAAAAGTAGGATTTATGGTAACATTATTTTATTAGTACTGCACAAGGGGTTATATGCTTTGTTGATCGTATACTGTGATAATGAACCTTTATATCTTAATGCTTTTTCAGACGAGTTTTCCGACGTTTTTGAGGAGGACGAGCTTTTACTATACACATCCGCAGACTGTATTTTCAATGACATCAGCAACAACATTTTTCCTGACATTGTATTAATGGACATTGATCTGGGTGATATCAGAAACGGGATAGATTATGCCGAAGAATTTCTTAAGCTTTCCCCGAACACAAAGATCATATATGTTACTGCATATATAGACAGATTCATTCATGAGCTGTTTCTCAAAAGCTCAAATTTTCCGGGGTTTCTCGCAAAGCCTGTGAAGCGTGAATATCTTCTGACAATGCTTGAAAAGGTCAGGAAGCAGATCAGAGAAAACCACCCGAAAATGGTCGCCGTTTCCTTTCAGAATATAATATCGAAGGTCGATGAAAAGGATATTCTGTACGTTGAGTCCGACAGACATCTTATTAAGATAGTGACCGAGGACAAGACCTATGTTTCCTATGAAAAGCTTTCCGATTTCAAGCAGAAGCTTTCGGCAAGCTTTGCATTGTCACATAAAAGCTTTATTGTAAATATGGACAAGATAAAAAGTCTTAATTCTGCCGAGATCATTCTCGAAAATGATGCTGCGATTCCTGTGAGCCGCTCCAAATTCCGTGAATGCAAGGAATTGTATCTGGATTATCTCAAACGCGATCTGCTTTCAAAATAAAAAGAGGATATGTTATGAATATAGCTGTCACCGAACTTAAAAACCCGTACTTTTATATGTGGGTATTTATCTGTATCCTTCAAACGGCAGTAACAAGCTGGGCTTATCTGCGCTGTTTGAAGATCAAGGTCCCAAAGCCTGTTCTGTATCTTGTTATGGCATTTGGCTATGCTGTTCTGCCTATAATGCTGAGATTTATTATGGTTGGTAAAGCGATAAATCTGGTACCTTTTCTGATGCTTGCCGTTTCGATAATCCTGACTATACTCATAACAGCCGACAGTAAAATAAAGGTGATAATGTTCAATGTAATCAGTCTGCTGATAGACAGTATCGTTGAGATAATGCTTCACATTATGATCCGCAGCTTTGATTTTTATGCGAATATGTTCAAATACGACTCCGAAAAGGTAATGATATCGGTATTGCTTCTTTTTCTTGTTACGCCTCTGAAATATATCATGGCTGCTGTTTGGAACAGGATAGTAAACAAGAGCGAAAATAAAATCAGCTGGATGTTCATTGTATTTCCGATAGCACAGGCACTGGCGTATACGGCTATGATGCTGCAGAACCTATACTGGAATGAACGCTCGTTTTCATCGTTTTATCTGATACTGGCGGCAATGCTTATCTTTGCGGTGTCCGACATATTTTTTCTGTATTTTATCACAGACCTTGAAAAGAAAAAGTGTCTTGAGCAGGAGCTGAAAGCCATTGAATATACCCGCTTGCTGGAGGAAAAGCATTACGAGACCATAGAGGCAAAGCGTTACGAAACAGCCAAAATACGGCATGATATCAAAAATCAGATAGCTGCGATGCAGATACTCATCTCGTCGGGCAAGCTGAACGATACCAAGGAGCTTATGGCAGAGCTCGAAAAAAGCATTGACAATACCAAAGAGTATGAGTATTGCAGTGTGCCCATCGTGAATGCAATTATCGGTGAAAAAGCTACTCTTTGTGAAATGAATAATATTATTCTCACTGCCGATATCCGTCTTGATGCGCCCGAAGGTATCGCGAAAAATCATCTGTGCTGCATATTTTCCAATCTGCTTGACAATGCAATAAAGGCGGCGGTCAAGCTTGATGATGTGTCAGCTCGTCATATAGAAATAAAAGCTGCGCAGAAGCACAGCGTTATACTTATCAGCTGTAAAAATCCCGTACCGTGCAATTCCGAAAACCGTAAGCTTGACCCTCAGAAAAGCAGCGGATACGGTCTTAAGATACTCCGCGACATAGCAATGCAGTATAACGGGAGCTTTGACATAGAGATCGCCGACGGCACCTGCACCGCTGTGATAGCTATTATTACTGATATGAGTAATATATAATGAGCATATGATATTATGTCAACATACACAAACAGCCGAGCTGATGTCAGCCCGGCTGTTTTTAATGTGTTTGAATATCTGTTCAATCCTCAACAATGAGGGTATAATTCATGCCGTGATCGATATCAAGGGTGAATCTGCCGTTTTCGTCAAAGGTGCCCTCTGTTATCTTCACTTCGGTGCTCTTCCTGCCTTCATAAACGGTAAAGGACTTGCCTGCATACTCCTTGCCGAGGTCAACGATGATATAGTCGTTTTTCTTCTTGGTGGCGGATACGTCAATGGCGTTCATGTCGGCATCATATGAGAATACATAGGACCTTGCCACGCCTGCGGTGAGCATATAATTTGAACCGCCGCCCTTATAGCAAACTATCTTTACGTTACCTTCGGGCATTATAAAGGAGCCTGTGCCCGAAATGCATTTTACTGCCTCTCCGTTGACATAAATATATGCCACATAAAGATCGTCCACACGATAGTTTACCCTGTCGCCGGGCCTGAATGATGTGCCTTCAAGCTTGATATGGCTGTCTGTTGTGATAGTGTGTGCACCGGATGTATCGTCCTGACGGGCAGCCACGCCGAGTGCATAAATGGAGAATTTATCGCTGGTGAAGCTCATAGTATTAGTGGCTGCATCATAACTGCACTCAACAGGGAAGCCTTCTCCGTCATGGCTGCAGAATACGGAATATACATACTCTTCGGGGGGGTACTGCTGCAGGACCCTGTCGGGTACGATAAAGCGGAGCGTAATCGGTGCAGATGGGTTAGTTACTTCTCTGTCGGGAAGTCCGTTGCTGTATCTCTTAAACAGATTTACATCAAGATAGCAGCCAATGGTGTATTCTCCGAGGACACTATCAATAGCCGCTGCATCTTCCTCGGGGACCTTTTCGGGGTCGATCGTTATTGTTGCTACCAGAACGGATATATCAAGGTCGGGATACTGTTCGAGGAGCTCTCTGTCATAGTCGTCAAGGACAGCGTTCTTAAGATCTTCTGAAGGCATATCAATAGAAACTCTGCTTGCGCTGACAAGGCTGCGGGAAACGGTAAGCGTGCCGTCAGCATTCAGAACTGCGTCCGCAGCCTTGCCGTTTATTGATGCGGGAGTTGTGCCGATGAATTGTAAGCCTGTATCCGGTTTGAGAGTTACAGCAACGGTATACTGCTTACCCTCCTCGAACTTATCGGCGGAGGTCAATTCAGTGCCGTCAACAGACCAGCTTACGTCAGTTATGGTGTAGCCGTCGTTTTGGGGTACTCTGACTGTTGTTGATGCGGGGGTCTCCCCGATAACGGGAACTGATGCTGTTACCGAAACGGTGATATCGGTCTGGGGGAAATAAACGAGAACGTCTCCATACTTTTCCCGTCCGTCATAATAAGCAAAGGTGATCTTGTCCTTGTTGACAACTGTAGCTTTATTCTTCGTATATACATAACCGGAGTTCGTCGTGAAGCATGGCCAGAATTCCCAGTTTTCGATGTCATACTTCTTACCCGCCGTGGGTTTCTTTTCTTTTATAAGTTCGGCGGCAAGGTCTGAAACCTCTACGGGATATTTCATGTCGGAATTAAATGCTACATAATCTTTGGACTCGTAATCCCCCTGATAGTCTGTTCCCCACGTTGAGGGGTTTGTTCCGGTCAAATAGATGCTGTCCTTATTTCCCAAAGAGACAACATCGGAGTCGTGGGTCTGTAAATATTCATTCAGCCCGGTATCGAACGAATCGCCGGATACAAAAGTACTGTCATAACTGCTTATTTCCCAGATACTTGCAGAGGTCTTTCTTTTGTTAAGATAGTTTATGACTTCGTTATCTGTGTCGCCCATTGCCAGATTGATCGATGTGAATTCTTTATAGCCGGGACTTATAAATATATAATACTTAACATATCTGACGAGCTTTGCTTTATTCACATCAAATTCGCCCTTGGAGTTATCAACGGCTTTAATAGCGCTCCACAGACCGTCTTTGGTCGTTATATTAGATGATTCATAATCACCGTATATCAGCCTGTATTTACCTTTGAGCGCATCTGTTGAGTTTTCGGGAATCAAATCTTCGTTGTTATTATTGGTCACTTTAATTACATCGCCGGTCGGTTCGCCCAAGCCGTTATACACCTTAATAGAATAACTACCTCCCAATTCAGCCGATACAGTGAGCGGAAGTGCCATCATGGCAATAGCTGCTGCCAGCGCCAAGGCAAGCAGCCCTTTTAGTCGTTTCTTAAACAAAATTATCATCCTTTCTTTATTGCATAGTTGTCCTATTGCTTTTTATATTATATAACCAAATCACTGTCTTGTCAAGAAGAAAATGCAATTATTTTATATTTTCGCTCCGAAATTATGCTATTTGTACACGAACTGCTTACTTTGTGAGCATTTTGTATTGACATAACTGCCAAATGTGTGGTAAAATAGTTACAGTGAAATTTTGTGAGGTATGATATGAAAACATTTACTGCTATACTACGCCGTGCCGCCGTCTTTGCAGCGGTACTGGCGGTACTCCTGGCGGCGCTGACCGCTGCGGCGGCTATCCCCAACGAGCGTATCTATGACAATATGCTTGCGAGCGCATTGTACTATAAGGACAAGGAGCCGTTCCCGTTCGACTCGAAAATGCGGCTGGTGCAGGATAACTATGCCGATTCGATACTGCTCAACGTTGCATGGAACATGGGCAGCGGCGACCCGTTCCGCTCCGCGCTGGACACCGCCTACTACGACGGCGATGACGGCACCATAGACTACGGCGAGAACTGGGGACTGTACTGCGCCGTTACTGGCATTGCCGAGCCGAACACAGACTATACCCGCTACTGGCACGGAACGGCGGGCATTATCCGCCTGCTGATGCTCTTTACCGATGTCAGCGGCATAAAGCTTATCGGTTTGATAGCGGCGTTCGTTCTTCTGGCGGCAAACGCGGCGCTGCTTATAAAAAAGCGGCAGTATTTCGCGGCAGGTGCGCTTGCGGCGTCATTCCTGTGTGTTCATATGTGGAATATCCGCCTGTCGGTGGAATATCAGCCTGCCGTGCTTGTAACACTGGCTTTGCTGCCTTTGTATATCCTGTATGAACGGAATGACGGAGCGCTTTCGGTGCTTGCCGTAATATCGGGAGTGATGATAGCTTTCTTCGACTTTCTCACCTGCGAAACGCTGACGATACTTATTCCGCTTATCATCGTATTTATAATGAGAAAGCAGGATAACAAGCTCCCTTCGCTGCGGAGCAATATGATTCTGATGCTGAAATGCGGCTCTGCGTGGGGACTGTCCTACGCAGGGACATTTCTCGTGAAATGGAGTGCCGCGAGCCTTGTCACAGGCGAAAACAAATTCATAGCAGCGCTCACCTCCGCCGAGGTGCGTATCGCAGGTGAAGCGGAGGAGCTTTCTCCCGTAAAGCAGCTCTTCCTTGCACCCGCAGCAAATATTTCGACTCTTTTCGGCGGCACAGACCGTGTGGACGGGGGCGCTTTAGCGGCGGGGCTTCTGATATCCGCTGTGGTGTTCGGTTCGGTATTCTATCTGTTCCGCAGCCGCAAGCGGTTTGACCGCAGCTTTATCCTTACCATGCTGATACTCGGCGTGCTGCCCTTTGCAAGATTTTTCCTGCTGAACAATCACTCATATCTGCACGAGTTCTTTACATATCGTGCGCTTGCTTCGACTATTCTGGCATTTCTTGCTGTTTGGTGGTACTCGATCGAATTGCGCCCGAAAAAGAAAAATCCCCCCGCAAAAGGAGGGAAAAAGCATGGACGAGGTTGAGCTGACGATACTTATGCCCTGTCTTAATGAGGAGCAGACAGTTGTGCAGTGTGTGCGTCAGGCTCGGCAGTTCCTTGATGAAAGCGGCGTTTGCGGTGAGGTGCTTATTGCGGACAATGGAAGCACCGATAATTCGTCAGCACTGGCACAGGAAGCAGGTGCGCGGGTGGTGAACGTGACCGAACGGGGCTACGGCAATGCCCTTATCGGCGGTATCAAAGCTGCCCGCGGGAAATATATCATCATGGGCGACTGCGATATGAGCTATGATTTTCTGCATCTGGACGGATTTATTGAGAAGCTTCGGGAGGGATATCCTCTGGTAATGGGCTGCCGCATGGACAATATTGCTGCGGGTGCAATGCCGTTTTCGCACAGATATATCGGCGTGCCCGTACTTTCGTTTCTCGGCAGACTGCGGTTTCACACCACAGTGCGGGACTTTCACTGCGGACTGCGCGGATTCGATCGGCAAAAAGCGCTTGCATTGGGGCTTTCCTGCAGCGGCATGGAGTTTGCCACCGAAATTATCGGAAAGTTTGCGCTCTCAGGTGCGGATATCGCAGAGATACCTGTCACGCTTAGTCCTGACGGACGCAGCGGAAGGTCACATCTTCGGACGATACGGGACGGTCTGCGGCATATCAGGTACATATTCTTCGGCAGCCGTAAATGTAAATGGAAATAACAGCGTACATGATACCGATATCGGCATCATGTACGCTGTATTTGTCATTAACGCGACTTTGAAAACTTCTTCATCGCACCCAACAAAAGCGGACCGCTTTATACGAGAGCCGCTTTTACGCATGAAGCCGCGATGACCGCAAGAACTGCGCCGATAGTGGAGCCGCAGAAATTAACGATGAGCTGATAAGCCCAGTCCACCTTTTCTCCGTTTTTGTTGGGGATCGGCAGAACAGCGAACCATATGCTGCTGAAAACAGAACGCATTGCGTTCATGCTGAACCCTGTGCTGTTAAAGGTAAGAGCAAGCAGCGCAACTGCGGAAAATCCCGATCTGCTGAAATTCATCTCAAAAAATCTGAGCCGGGGGATATTCAAGACGGCAATGAGCGATCCCGTTTACGATGACGATATAGATTTTCGGGAGGATTTTCTAAGGCTTCTGAGAAAATATCCCGAAAAATATGACGACCCCGAGATAATGCTGTTCATGATAGTTGAGCCGGTAAGCTCCGCCTGCTACAGCGCCATACTGTACGGCGAGCCTGTGGATATGGAGACATTGAAGCCATATCTTTATCGGAATATCCGAAGCATCATCGGTTCGCACAGGGCTGCGGCAGGAACCGTGTAAACAGCGAGCAGGTATTGCCCTAAAAAACTCCGCCGAGAGAAAGCCCTCGGCGGAGTTTTTAGCTGTAAAATGTCCTGAAAATGTTTTCGATGTATTTCCGGTCGGGGTCGGTGGGGGAGAAGTCCACCAGAAGCCGCATAAGGTCGAACACGGGACGCAGTTCGTCCATGATATCGGGAGGATATCCCATAAGCTCGGAAACGGGCGGGATATGCTTTTTCATATAGCTTTTCATGGCGTTGAGATCCTTCGCGGTCAGCGTTTCAAAGGTATGATTTCTGATTATGCCCGCGATCCTGTCCGCAGCGCGGAGCATATCGGTGCACTGCTCTTCGAGGAGCCGCATCTGCTTTTCCTGCTTGTGAGACTCATAGGAAAGAGCGCTGTACAGCTTGAATATCTTCTCCAGAAGAGCGCCGTTTTCCGAGGATATGCAGTGCAGCTTCCCGCCGCGGCAGAGTATCTCAAAAACAGCGGCTGCGCAGCCGAGGTACTGCATATTCCCCCTGTTATCCTCATAGCCCGACAGCAGCTCGGCGATGTCGAGCCTTGTCGTCCCGTGATAAGGGCATACCGAATCAAGCGCATATTTCACCTGTATTATCTCGTTTGTGTTTTCGGTGATGATGAGCGTTAATTCGGAGAGCATTTTCGGTCCTTCCTTTCCGTTTGCGTCAGTACGGTAAGCTGCTGCCGCCGACGAATTCGCGGATAAGCGAAGCTTCGGGCAGAACATCCGCCGCGACAGGGTGTATCTCGCCGAGGAATTTCACTATCTGACGGTAATTCGCATTGTCCGCCATATCGGCTTCGATAGCAAGCAGCTCGCTGTGGAGTATCTCGGAATAGATCGCCGCTTCAAAGGGCATAAAGGTGTCGATGTCGAAGGCAGCCCTGTGCTTGTGGGGCATGATGTAAAGCTCCTCGCCTGCGGAAACGCTGTTGAACATCTCAAAAACGTCCTGAAGACGTCTTCCGCGGAAAAGGCGGTCACGGCTGAGCCTTCTCATAAGGCGGATAAGTCTGGGGTGAAGAATATCATTATCGGAGGCAACTATTCTTGTTCTGACGCTGATGTAGAGACAATTCGTAAAGCTGTCGGTATCGCCCGTGACCTCGGGATTAAGGGCGTGTATGCCCTCGATGATGATTATCTCGTCCGCTTTTCTGCGCAGAGGAACGCTGCCCGTGCGAAGCTGGGTGGTGAAATCGAAAATGGGAACGTCCACAGGCTCGCACATGAATATCTTTTCCAGATGCTCGGAGAAAAGCTTTATATCCAGCCGCTGAGGAGATTCAAGGTCAACGTTGCCGTTTTCGTCACGGGGAAGCTCTCCCAGATCGGAGGGCAGGAAATAGTTATCCATAGAAAGGGTATGAACATTGATGCCGCGTGCTTTGAGCAGCTCGGCAATTTTCAGCGCGGAGGTAGTCTTTCCGGAGCCCGACGGACCCGAAATAAGAACGATAGGACGTGTTTTGCGGTCGAGGAATATCTTTTCGGCAGCCTGTTCAAGCTGAGAGGAATAATTATTTTCGGACAGTCCGATAAATTTATCCCTGTCGTTTTCAAGTCCACGGTTGATGTCGGCAGTTTTGATATAGTTCACGTAAGATCACTCCGTTTATAATGTATACTTATTATGTATATGAGATTCGTTTGTATTTTATACCACTATTATATAATATTACCGTCCATTTGTCAATAAAAAATAAAGCGGCTCAAAGAAACCGCTTTATCGGGATATCATTCCACTGAGATGATATAGTAATATACAGGCTGAGCGCCGCTGATGAAGTTGACGTCCACGGAGCCGCCGAATTTGGATACCATGTATTCACGCAGCTCGTCTGCCCTTTTTTCGGTAACGTCCGCACCGTAGATTATCGTAACGTAGGAAGCGCCGCTGTGCATCAGCTTCTTGGTGACCTTGTAGGCAGCCTTGTTGACGTTCTTTTCGATAACAGCCAGCTTTCCGTTTTCAAGACCGAGTATCTCGCCCTTTTTGATTGCATGGCCGTCCATTTCGCTGTCTCTTGCGGCGAAGGTGACAAGTCCCGTAGACACGTTTTCCATGGCACGGGTCATGTTGAGGCGGTTCGTGTCGAAATCGCCGTCCGCGTCGTAGTTGAGCATAGCGCTCATGCCCTGAGGGATAGTCCTCGACGGGATAACGCATATCTTCCTTTCGGAGAGCTTTACAGCCTGTTCCGCAGCCATGATGATATTCTTGTTGTTGGGCAGCACGAACACAGTCTCTGCGGGAACGGAGTAGACTGCCCTGATAATATCGTCGGTAGAGGGATTCATAGTCTGACCGCCGCGGACGATGCAGTCCGCTCCCAGATTTCTGAACATCTCCTCGATACCCGAGCCGTTAGCGACCACAACGAAGCCGAAGTCCTTGACAGGCTCTGCGGGGACGATGTTCTTCTCACGGGTGAGCCTTGCGTCCTTAGCCTTGTTTTCGTGTTGATAGCGCATATTGTCTATCTTGAGATTGATAAGTGAGCCGAAGGTGAGACCCTCTTCGATAGCCTTTCCGGGGTGGTCTGTATGAACGTGTACCTTGATGATATCGTCGTCGTCAACGGCAACTACGCAGTCTCCGATAGTCTCGAGGAAAGCCTTGAGCCGCGAAGCGTCGGGGCAGCCGCTGTTCTTTCTGACGATAAATTCCGTGCAGTAAGTAAAGGTGATGATCTCGTCGTCGAAGTCGCCCACCGTTGTGTTTGCGGCGGAGGATACGGACTGTCCCAGCTGTTCGGGGATACTTCCGCCCTTGAATATTTCAAGCATAGCGTTCCAGATGATAGTAAGACCCTTTCCGCCCGCGTCCACGACCTTAGCCTTTTTCAGCACGGGCAGCTGGTCGGGAGTTTTTGCGAGAGCCTCTTCTGCGGCGGAGCAGATATCCGTCCAGAGGATAACGGGGTCGTTCGTGTGCTTGACCGACTGTGCAGCCCTTTCGGAGGCGGTGCGTGCAACGGTGAGGATAGTTCCCTCGGTGGGATTCATGACCGCCTTGTAAGCGTCATCCACGCCGAGAGCGAGAGCGTTCACGATATCATCGCAGCCGATCTCGTCCTTTCCCGAGAAGCCCTTTGCAAAGCCGCGGAAAAGCAGGGAGAGGATAACTCCCGAATTTCCTCTTGCGCCGCGGAGCATAGCCGAAGCGCAGATATCCGCCGCCTCGGAAGCGGAGATATCGTCGGAAGCGCTTGAAAGCTCCGTCAGAGCGTTTCCGAGGGTCATGGACATGTTAGTGCCCGTATCGCCGTCGGGAACGGGATAGACGTTGAGCTCGTCCACGGTGCGCTTGTTGTTTGAGATAGTAACAGCCGCCGAAATAAAGGCGTTTTTAAGTAAAGAACCGTTTATCACGGGTATCATTCCTTCCATACCTTTATGATTTGATGCCATCGACGAAAACAGTGATCTTACCGACCTGTAAACCTGTTTTGTCCTCGATGGTGTATTTTATCTTGTGGGATAGATTTTCCGACAGCGCGGAAATATTAGTGCCGTATAAAACGGTGATATGCACTGCGATGTAAAGCTTGCCGTTCCTCATTTCGACGGCAACGCCCTTGTCGTTGAAGGCTCCGCCCTTAAGGAATCGGAAAAAGCTGTGGAACCTGTCCGCCGCATTCAGGTCGGCAACGCCGAAGCAGCCCGAAGCGGTGTATCTTACCAGATCGGAGAGATAGCTGTAGGAAAGCTCCACCTTGCCGAGATAGCTGTCGATATTGACCATAATAAGTCCTCCTCCGCAATATATACAGATATTTATATTATAACACATAATTTTTCGGATTTCAATAGCAAAATTATTCATTTTATATAAATAAAGGGTTGACACATATCAAGAGATAATATATAATAGAATCACGTTTAAAAGCACCTGCTTTTAATAGCAGAAAAAGTCGGGAAAAAGATCTGATGCTGTGATATAATGAAAGCACAGACGGGGAGAAGGAAAGTGATGAGCATGAACGGCTGGACAGAGGGCATACAGCGTGCCGTTGAATACATGGAGGACAACCTCACCGAGGAACTGTCGGTGAAGGATATCGCCGCGCAGGCGTATGTGTCGGAGTTTCATTTTCAGAGGATATTCAGCGTGCTGTGCGGCTTTAGCGTCGGAGAATATATCCGCAGCCGAAGGCTTACTCTGGCGGCGCAGGAGCTGTCCTCATCGGCGGACGCAAAGGTCATTGATATAGCGCTGAAGTACGGCTATGATTCACCGGACAGTTTTTCGCGTGCGTTCATGAAATTTCACGGCATATCTCCCACGGCTGCAAAGGAAAAGGGCGCAGGTCTGCGGCACTTTGCGCGAATAAGGATAAAGCTTACATTGGAGGGCGGTACTATGTTAGAGTACAAAATAGTTGAAAAAGCGGCATTTACGGTAATGGGCAGAACAAGGAGCTTCGATATGGAGACCTCCTACACGGAGATACCGAAGTTCTGGGACGAGCATTACAGCACGGGCGGCGGAGATATCGTCTGCGGAATGTACGGAGTCTGCCTTGACGGGAACGGCAAGGAGTTCGAGTACATGATAGCGGACAATTATCTTCCGTGGAACGAGGTGCCCGAGGGCTATACCACAAAAGTGATCCCCGCGGGAGCATGGGCTGTATTTCCCTGTCGGGGAGCGCTTCCGAAGGCTCTGCAGGACGTAAACACGAAGATATGGAGCGAATGGCTCCCGAGCTGTAAGGAGTATAAGCTTTCGGGCAATTATAATCTTGAGGTCTATCTGACGCCTCCCGACCCCGAGCACCCCGAAAACACCTACAGCGAGATATGGGTGCCTGTGGAAAAGGCATAAAGGCATAAAAAAGAAAGCATAAAGCTGTGCGGAAGGAACGCGCAGCTTTATGCTGATTTTTATTATTCAAGCTTTCCGACAACAGAGGCAAAGGACGCGTCGCATATGAGTTCGTCGGTATCGGCATCGTAAACGGTGCCCACGAAATAGAGAGCGTCTCCCTCACGGACGTCAATGTCGGTAAAGGCGATATCACCGCTGCCCTTAAGAATGGAGGAGGTGTCCCGGTCAATGCTGTCGGTAATATTGTTTCCGTTCAGGAAAATATTGGTGAAGACGTAGTACACATCATTTTCAAACCGATGAGAAATGCCGTAATAGACCCGTGTCCCGTCATCGGAAGCGGAAAGAGATATGCTTATGCTTTCGGGAATGCCGTCAAATTCCTCGGTGTCGGACATATCGTAGCCTATCTGTTCCGCCACGGGGACAACGCCGTAGATACCGCACTGCGAATTGCCTGCGGCTATGGGCATCACCATAAGCTGACCGTCCTGTTCGGAGCAGTAGCCCAGATATTCCACCTCGGTGCAGGTGCTGACATACTTGTCGGCGCGGGACAGGTCAGAGTTTTCTGCACTGCCGAGGATAACGGCGTATTCGGTGCCCTCCTCGTCCTCGAAGCTGAAAGCGTACATATCGCCCGAGGACGACTGTGCAGGAAGCACTCCGCTGCAGCGTGGAACGGCAAAATGAAACAGCGTATCGGACAGCTCGTCCTTTTCCATAATTTCCTTAACGCTTTCCGAAGAAAGCTCCGCAGTCGAGATATCGTCGGACAGGCACATCACAGCGTCGGTCATATCGTCGGCTATCCTGCCTGACCTGTAGTCTGCGCCCTCAAAAACCGAAAAAAAATCCTCCGAATCGGGGGTATCCTCTTCCGCAGGGGGAGCTGTGACCTCTTCCGGGGGTTCGGTTTCCGAAGCTTCTGAGACCGTTTCCGAGGTGACGGAAACAGTTTCTTCCGAGGTCTCCCTATGGGGAGGGTCCTCGGCTATTTCGGTGCAGCCGCACAAAATCATTGCCGCAGCCGCAGCAACAATCAAAATTTTTCTTTTCATTTATATCTCCGTTTTGCTGAAATATCTTTTGTTTTTCTATCTATACATTAATTATAAAACGCATTTTTCTTTTTGTCAATAGGATTTTGATTTTGTATCGGAGTTGTAATTATTTACATATATGTTCTGCAAAACGCAGGAAATACTTCCAAATTATTACATAGAATAAAGAGCATGCAGATATGTTGTTAAAGAATTATCAATCATAATGTTACAATTATTTAACAAGTGGGCGGATAAAACCTTTGTAAAAAAGTCCTGCAAAAGCTTGAAAAATAAAAATATATGTGTTATAATGTAAATATCATATTTCATAATTCGGAGGACTGTGTTATGATAGTAATTGCAAGCGACCACGCAGGCTATCAGCTCAAGCGTGAAATAATCGAACATCTTAAGAGCAATAATATCGAATTTATCGAAAAGGGCTGTATGAACGGTGAAAGCTGCGATTATCCCTTAGTTGCGAAGGAGGCGTGCGCTGTTATCACGTCGGGTCAGGCGGATAAGGGCATACTCGTCTGCGGAACGGGCATCGGCATATCAATGGCTGCAAACAAGGTAAAGGGGATCCGCGCCGCACTCTGCACCGATACTTATATGGCAAGGTATACAAGACTGCACAACGACGCAAATGTGCTCTGCATGGGCGGAAGAGTCATCGGACCGGGCGCTGCCTGCGAGCTGGTGGATACGTTCCTCTCCACGGAGTTCGAGGGCGGACGTCATCAGCGCAGAGTAGACGAGATCACACAGATCGAAAACGAACAGTAATTTTTGAAAGGAAAGCTTATCATGAACAACGTTAATGTAATAGAACACCCCCTTATCCAGCACAAGATATCTCTTTTAAGAGACGTTACCACAGGCTCCAAGGAGTTCAGAGAGCTGGTCTCCGAGACAGCAATGCTCATCTGCTATGAGTCGCTGCGTACTCTCCCCGTCAAGGAGGTCGATGTTCAGACTCCGCTTGGCATCGCAAAGACAAAGGTGCTTTCCGGCAGCAAGCTTGCGATAGTACCCATGCTCCGCGGAGGACTGGGAATGGTTGACGGCATAACCCGTCTTGTTCCCGCCGCAAAGGTCGGACATATCGGCACATTCAGAGATCCCGAGACCACCAATGCTGTGGATTATTACTGCAAGCTCCCCTTTGATACTGCGGACAGAGATGTTATCCTTGCAGATATCATGCTTGCCACGGGAGTAACCGCCAATAAGGCAATTCAGCTCGTTAAGGACGCAGGAGCAAAGAGCGTGAAGTTCATCTGTATCATTGCCAATCCCGAGGGGATCGCAGCCATCGAGAAAGCTCACCCCGATGTACAGATATACTGCGGAGCGATAGACGAGGGACTCAACGACCAGCACTACATTGTTCCGGGACTGGGCGATGCAGGCTATCGCATGTTCGGCACCAAGTAAAAGGAGCTGATAGCTATTAGCCATTAGCTATTAGTTATTAGCTTTGTTATTAGCTAATCGCTATTTGCTAATTGCTAATCGCTATACTACGCTATAATAATTCAACGGCGAATTGTATATACTGTTATGGAGTGACTTATATACATTCGCCGAAACATTTGCAGATAGAACACGGGAGGTAAACAAAAATGTGCGGAATTGTCGGATTTGTCGGCAGAGAGGAATGTGCCGATATCCTGGTGAACGCTCTTAGACGTCTGGAATACAGAGGCTATGACTCTGCGGGGATAGCCGTGTTTGAGGGCGACCGTATCAGGACCGTAAAGGCAAAGGGCAAGATAAAGCCCGAAAAGGGCGACGACGAGCACTCGGGACTGCTGTACAGGCTGGAGACCGAGGGCAAGCCTCACGGCACCTGCGGAATAGGTCATACAAGGTGGGCGACCCACGGCGAGCCGTCGGACGTAAATTCTCACCCTATCGGAAACGAAAGAGTGTCTATCGTACATAACGGCATCATCGAAAATTATCGTGAGATAAAGAAATTCCTCATATCAAAGGGATATGGCTTTGAAAGCGAGACCGATACCGAAACGGTGGCAAAGCTTCTCGATTATTATTACGAGGGAGACCCTCTTACAGCCATTGCAAAGGTCCTCGGCAAGATCGAGGGAGCATATGCTCTGGGGATAATTTTCAGAGACCATAAAAACGTCATCTACGCCGCACGCAAGGAGTGTCCGCTCATTGTGGGAAAGGGCGAACATGCAAACTATATCGCTTCGGACGTGACCGCAATTCTGGAGCATACGAGAGAATACTATCTGCTGGAACACAGCGAGATAGCGGAAATAACCGCCGATAAGATAAGCTTTTACGATATAAATCTCAATCCCGTGGAAAAGGAGCTCCAGACCGCCACCTGGGATATCGAAGCCGCGGAAAAGGGCGGCTATGAGCATTTCATGCTCAAGGAGATACACGAGCAGCCCGAAGCCGTAAAGCGCACGGTCTCCCCGAGAATAAAGGACAGCATGCCCGATTTTGAGGAATGTGGGCTCACCGACGAGAAGATAAACGGCTACGACCGCATATATATCGTAGGCTGCGGCTCTGCGATGCATGCGGGCATGGTGGCAAAGTATGTTATCGAGGATATGGCGCGGGTGCCCGTAACAGTGGATATCGCGTCGGAGTTCAGATACCGCCGTCCGCTGGTGACGGATAAGGACCTGGTCATCATCATATCACAGTCGGGAGAAACTGCGGACACTCTCGCAGCGCTGCGGCTGTCCAACAATATAGGCGCAGATACCCTTGCCATTGTAAACGTCGTAGGCTCGACTATCGCCCGCGACGCGAAAATGGTGATGTACACCAATGCAGGCCCCGAGATATCGGTCTGCTCCACGAAGGCGTATGCGGTGCAGATAGCCTTCATGTATCTGCTTGCGTTCAGGATAGCATACGCAAAGCAGGGCATCACCGAGGAGAAGTGCCGTGAGCTCACTTCGGAGCTTCTCGGTATCAGCGACAGGATAAGCGAATGCATCGAGGAAAAGGCGCAGTATCAGTACGTGGCGTCCAAGATAATGAATGCGGACAGTCTGCTTTACATCGGCAGAGGTCTTGACTATGCCATGAGCATGGAGGGCTCTCTGAAGTTGAAGGAGATATCCTATATCCACAGCGAATCCTATGCGGCGGGCGAACTGAAGCACGGCACCATATCCCTTATCACGGAGGATATGCCTGTCATTGCCGTTGCCACCCAGCAGGAGCTTTTCGAAAAGATGCAGTCCAACATCAAGGAGGTCAAGGCGCGGGGCGCAAAGGTAGTGCTTGTTACCCGAAAGGGTATTGTCTATGACGAGGACAGCGTTGATTACAAGGTAGTCCTGCCTGCGGTAAGCGATGTGCTCATGCCTATGGTGACTATCGTTCCTCTGCAGATGATAGCCTACTATACAGCCGTTCAGCGCGGCACCAACGTAGATAAGCCGAGAAATCTTGCAAAATCGGTAACAACGGAATAAGCAAAAAACGGATAAGTCCGAGGGGCTTATCCGTTTTTATTTATGGCGAGACACTGCTTCCCACAGGCTCACCGTTTTCGAAATAGATGACCTTAGAGCTGTGCTTCTTGTCGGCGTATCCATCGGGCATGGAAAACTTCACCGAGATCATCCGTTCAATATCGGTATCCGTCATTGTGAGCTCGATCACCGCCGAAGGCATAGTGCGGATATTTCCGCCTTCCTCGTCGGGAGGGACGAACAGCTCCGTCAGAAAATCATCTGTCCTGCCGTAAGCAGAGTCATAGGAGGGGTCGTCGGGGGACATGGATATAATATACGCGGCGGAGGTGCATTCCAGATTTTCGTTATAATAGTAATAAAGTCTGCCGTCAAAGCCTGCGAAGCTCACATTGTCGTAGAAGAGATAGTCCTCTCCCTGACCGTCGGAGCGGCGCTGTTCCTGACGTTCGGTCTCGACCTTGTCCATTCCCCAGACGATATTCCTGAAATCGGCATTGAGGATATTCAGAGGAGCGTCCCCGTCCCACCGGGTGACTATAGTCTCCGAGACATCATCATCGGTATCATCGCCGCCGTATCCGCAGGAGGAAAACGTCATGCAGAGCGCTGCGGCGGTGAGTATTGCTGTATATCTTTTCATATGTGACTCCCGATAGAAAATATTGTTTGTGATAATATTATAATACCAAACGGGGTTTTTGTCAATATGTTGCAAACTTAGCAAATTGTTAATAGATTTGTTGTATACTATGCATTGAAAAAAGTGAGCCTATATGGTAAAATACAAGAGGAAAGAAGTGAAGAGACGAAAAAGCTGACAGGTATTATTTATTGTAAAAACGTTTTCATAGGAGATGATTCAGATGAAAAGCAGTATTAAAAAGCGGATCATCGCCTTGTGCACAATCATATCGCTGTGCATGGCGGTAATAATATCGGCTATCGCTATAATATCGGAGAGTTCCATTATCCACGGCAAGTTTGAGGATATGGGAGAGATCCTGCTGAGAAATTCCGAGACCTTCTACATTTCGCAGATGGGCATGGTAGCCGAGAATCTCGATCTGATGGTAAATAACGATACGTTCTTTGTCAACAGATATTCACAGGGCGTTAAAAAGGATTATATATCCGAGGAATCCTACAGCGCCATGGATAACCTGGAAAATCAGCAGTATTACATATGTCCCATGGCACAGAATGCGGACGGTGAATATGTGACTCCCGTCGCCTATAAAAAGGTAAAGGAATCCCGCGAGGTAGTCAATATCGGAGAGGTCAGCGAAGCAAACTTCGACGTTTTCTATAACTCGGTGACCGACGCCATAGATGAAAATGATATCGGCTGTATCTTCAAGGCGGACGGCTCGGTGATGTTCTGCTCCGACCGTGAGCTTATGAGGTCTCAGGGGAATATCAAGGACCTGAGCGCTGATTTTGAGAGCTTTATCACAAATCTTAATGCCGAAGACGGCTACAGCCGGAAGATAACCTTCAACGGCATCACATACTATGTTATCGGCAAGCAGATACCTCATCAGGAGAATATGTGCGAGGATATGTACGTATTCTATGCCACCGATTACAGCACTATCTCCGACAATGTTATCAAGTCCTGTGCGCTTATCCTTATCGGCGGCGTTATCACGATAATCATCGGCTGCATAGCGGCTGCGGGACGCGCAAATAAGATATCCGTTCCTATCGTGAACGCAACTGCGCAGATCGAGAAGATCGCCGACGGAAAGCTTGACGAGAATATGAACGTCTGCAACTCCAACGACGAGCTCCAGCGCATCACCGAAGCGCTCCACACCACGGTAAACTCGCTGAATTCCTATGTGACGGAGATAAACCGCGTAGCTACCAATATTTCGAACTATGACCTTGCCTGCGGTCTGGACGAGACCATCGCATTCAAGGGCGAATTTGAAGCGGTCAAGGAAGCGCTTAGACATATAATCGGTTCGCTGCGGGACGTTATCAAGGGCATTGAAAAGGCAAGCATCCAGGTGGACAGCAGTGCAAGACAGGTGGCAAACGGCGCCCAGATGCTGGCGGAATCCACCACTAAGGAGGCTGCTGCGATAGACGAGATGAACCGTCTGAACGCCTCGATGATAGCCCTTATCGGAAAGAATAACGATACTGCTCTTGAAACGAAGAACTATTCGGTAAATGTTCTTGAAAGCATAAACGAAAGCACGGAAAAGCTCCGCGAGATGAACGACTCCATGGACGCGATACGCGTGTCCAGCGGACAGATCCAGAGCATTATCAAGGACATAAGCGATATCGCATTCCAGACCAATATCCTTGCGCTTAACGCTTCTGTGGAAGCGGCAAAGGCGGGAGCTGCGGGAAAGGGCTTCTCGGTAGTCGCAAACGAGGTCAAGAATCTTGCGGCGCGCAGTGCGGAAGCTGCACAGAAAACGGAGAGCCTCATCACCAGATCTACCGACGCCATCAACGAGGGCAGCCGCAGGGTCGAGAGCATAACCCGCTCCTTCGGCGAGATCGCAGAATCGGTAAACAACATGAATACGATGATAGACAATATCGCCTATACCTGCGGCGAGCAGCAGAGCTCCATCAGGTTCATGGAGGAAAAAATGGAAAGCGTTACAAATTCCATTCAGTCCAACTCTGCAACAGCCGAGGAAAGCGCTGCGGCAGCGGAAATGCTGTCGGAGCAGGCAGGCGGACTCAAGTCGGCTATCAGCAGATTCAGGCTCTGATATGATATTATTTCGTGCGTACTCAATAACTGCCCGAAGGGCAGTTATTGGCTGAAAATCCTGTAAAACAGGATTTTCAGCGGCACAAATCAAAGATTTGTGCCGTACTCCCTGATTGACGTCTGCTTTTGCCGCCGCTAACGGGCGGCAAGGTG
>JALEMR010000020.1 GCA_022768245.1 Oscillospiraceae bacterium | reverse complement strand
TATATAGTGCGTACTCAATAACTGCCCGAAGGGCAGTTATTGGCTGAAAATCCTGTAAAACAGGATTTTCAGCGGCACAAATCAAAGATTTGTGCCGAACTACCTGATTAATGTCTGCTTTGCCGCCGCTGACGGGCGGCAAGGTGCAAGGATTTTTGGCTAAAACGCCAAAAGTCCTTGCACCCAACAACCGAAAAAATACTCCGAAGCAAAGCTTCTACGCATTTTTCGGTTGTTGAGCAGACATTATATAGTTTTTGCGCAGATTTTTTGTCTACACTTTTATCGGGGATTAGTATAATATCAGCACAGCGGCGCAAACAGCCGCAGAACAACATTCACCATCTCGTGGAACACATTCCCCTTTGTGTCCTCAAGGGAAATCTCCCTGCTTTTCGACATAGACTCTTCAAGGTCAGCCTTAAGGTCACTTAGCATAGAAGCCTTATAGAACAGCGAATTGCACTCAAAATGGAGATACAGGCTGCGGTAGTCCAGATTGACCGAGCCCACAGTCCCCGTCACATCGTCGGACAGGCACGCCTTTGCATGAACGAAGCCGGGAGTGTACTCGTATATTTTAACTCCCGCCTCGATAAGCGGACGATAATAGCTTCTCGAAATGCGGAAAATGACCTTCTTGTCGGGAATGCCGGGCATGATTATCCGCACGTCCACGCCCCGCTCCGCCGCACGGATAAAGGCGTTGTTGAGCTCGTCGCCCATCATGAGATAGGGCGTATAGAACCAGGCATACTGCTCGGACTTTGCCAGTATCTCGGTGAAAAGCACCTCGCTGGTGTGGTAGGTGTTGGCGGGAGAATCGTAGTAGGGCAGGATATATCCGTCGGGGACTTCGGGGGCGGGAGCTGTTTCCTCAATGAATTTCCGGGGAATAGATTCCAGCGAGAAGCCGTTCCAGAACTCCGCGAACATGTAGGTGAAGCTGTTAACGGCAGGACCCGTTATCTTGTAGCCGATATCCTTCCAGTAGCCGAACTTCTGCACCTTGTTGATATACTCGTCAGCCAGATTGATGCCGCCGCTGAAAGCGACTCTGCCGTCGATAACGGTTATCTTGCGGTGATCGCGGTTATTGAGCCGCCCCGTAACGGAAATGATAAAGGGATTGAATTTCATGCATTTTATGCCGCTGTCGATAAGCTCCAGATTATATCTTGAGGGCAGAGTCCCGAAGCTGCCGAGGTCGTCGTAGATAACTCTTACGTCCACGCCGTTTTTCGCCTTTTCTGTGAGGATATCAAGTATAGAATCCCACATAAAGCCGCTTTCGATGATAAAATACTCGATGTAGATATACCGCTGTGCCTTTTTGAGCTCGTCGATATAATCGAAGAACAGGTCCTCGCCGCATTTGTAGTATTTCGCGGAGGTATTCTCATAAACGGGGAAACCCGACATTTTCACGGTATATTTCATAGTCTGGGACACGCGCAGGTCGTCGGCTTCGACAGCTTCGATAATGCGGCTGTCCTGAAGGGGAGGCTCGCCCATTCTTTTCCTTGCGGCTGCAAGCTGACGTTTGAGCGGTCTGCCCGTCTTCTTATTGCCGAAGAAGATATACAGCAGCGCGCCCAGCACAGGCGCCGCCAATATCACGATAAGCCAGAGTATCTTGTAAGACGGCTCGTCCCTTTTGGACGTAAGATACAGCACGAAAAGCGTTGCCAGCGCAGACAGCACCGTACCGATAACTGCCGAATACGGAGTCAGCCACCGTATCAGCACGATTATCCAGAATATCTGCAGTGCCAGCGCAGGAATAACTACCACCATTCTGCTTGCGAGAATGCTTTTGACGGTTCTTTTTTTCTTTTTGTTTTTCATGATAAGAGCTTCCTTTGTATGGTCTGTTGTTTATCGGATCGCTTTGTTGCGGCGGAGCTGAGGCAGCACCGATAAAGCCGCATACAGCGTTCCCTTTAACGCCTCAGTTTTATAGGCAATACCGCACATCATGCTCATTATAACATATCCGCCTATGAATTGCAACTCAATAAAGCGATATTTCATAGTTCGTTTTGTTCTGACAGATATGTTCGTTATCATCTTGACTTTTCCGTCAGCAGATGATATTATTACTATATAATGTCTGCTCAATAACCGAAAAAGTGCGTAGAAGCTTTGCTTCGGAGCATTTTTTCGGTTGTTGGGTGCAAGGTTTTTGGGCGATTTAGCCCAAAAACCTTGCACCTTGCCGCCCGTTAGCGGCGGCAAGGCAGACATTATTTAGGTAGTACGGCACAAATCTTTGATTTGTGCCGCTGAAAATCCTGTTT
>JALEMR010000007.1 GCA_022768245.1 Oscillospiraceae bacterium | reverse complement strand
TGCGGATTTTCGAGCATAATTTTGTCTAAGACAAGGCAAAAATCCGCAGGCGGGCTGTCGCCCGGCAAGGATTTTTAACGCAGTCTTAGGCAAAATTTGCCGAAAAGACGTGCGCATATGCTTGTGAAGACAGGTTCTTATTGCACAATATGCTTCTTGTCGGGCTCGTAAGGCACCCACAGCCCCGTGCTGCTTCTGACCATACCGTCCCTGCGGCGGTCTATCTCCTCCATGAGCTTCTCGTCCATTCTCCGCTCCGCATTATCGAACATATCCGATACGGCAGTCATCTCCTCATCGGAGAGCAGGTCTGCTTTTATATGCTTTATCTTGGGCATTTGTGCGTTTCCTCCTTGTGTACGAGCCATTAGCTAATAGCCATTAGCAATTAGACAATAGCAATTAGTTATTAGTTATACTTTATCACAAATACCCGAAGGATTGCTGTATATAATATGACAAAAATATAAACAAAGCATTAAAATGCCGTTCATGTATTGAAAATCCCCAGAAGAAGTGCTATAATTATATTATTAATGACAAAAATCAAGCAGGAAGTCAAGTGATCTGCTCTCACCAAATCGCTGAGGACTATCTGCAAATCACTTATTGCTAATCACTAATTACTGATCGCTAACAGCTGCGGACTAAGTACTGTGTACCGGGTACTAAGTACTGACTACCAACCGAAGGAGAACACATAATATGAGTTTTGTTTCACTAAAGGGAGTACATAAAAGCTACAAAATGGGAGAGGTGACTATCACCGCTTCCGACGGAGTGAGCTTTGATATCGAAAAGGGAGAATTCGCCCTTATCGTCGGCGCTTCGGGCGCGGGCAAGACTACCGTGCTGAACATGCTGGGCGGCATGGACAGATGCGACAGAGGCGAGATACTCGTGGACGGCGTGAACATTGCAGGCTACAACAAAAAACAGATGACCGCCTACCGCCGCAGCGATATCGGCTTCGTGTTCCAGTTCTACAATCTGGTACAGAATCTCACCGCGCTGGAAAACGTGGAGTTGGCGGCGCAGATATGCAAAAACAGCTCCGACCCGAAGGAGGTCCTCAATCATGTGGGGCTGTCGGACAGGCTGAACAACTTCCCCTCCCAGCTTTCGGGCGGCGAACAGCAGAGAGTCGCTATCGCACGCGCACTGGTGAAAAATCCTAAGCTGCTGCTCTGCGACGAGCCTACCGGCGCGCTGGACTACAACACGGGAAAGACCATACTTTCCCTGCTCCACAGGACCTGCCGCGAGCAGAACATGACCGTTATCGTCATCACTCACAATCAGGCGATAACTCCCATGGCGGACCGCATAATCACCATGAAAAACAGCAAGGTCTCCCGTATAGTCGTAAACAAAAAGCCCTCCCCCGTGGAGTCTATCGAATGGTAATATTCTGAGGGGAAAGCATATGAAAAACGATCAGCTTAAAAATACTCTGCGCAGTCTCCACCGCACAAGAGGAAGATTTATCTCCATACTTGCGATAATTGCAATAGGCTGCGCCTTCTTTTCTGGGATAAAGGCTTCAAGCGGATATATGATGGATTCCGCTTATAAATTCGTCAGCGGACATAATGCCGCGGATCTTCGTCTCCGTTCGACTCTGGGCTTCTCCGAGGACGACGTTAAGGCGCTTTCGGACAGCTCCGACGTTTCGGATATCTATGCGGGCTATTCCGCCGACCTTTTCATCACCCGAGACACCGAAAATCTCATCGTTGCGGCATATTCATACAGCGCGGACAGCGATATCAATATCCCCGAGGTCATCGAGGGACGTCTGCCCGAAAGCCCCGATGAATGTGTTGCGGATTATTCTCCCTCGGGCTGCGAGCCCTTTAAAATCGGCGAAAAGATAACCCTCTCCGCCGATTCCGATTCGGATATCGGGGATATTCTGTCACGGACCGAATACACCGTTGTGGGTCTGGTGCATTCTCCGCTGTATATATCCCACGACCGCGGCACCTCCACCATAGGAAACGGCTCCGCCAACGGATATATCCTTATCCCCGAGGAAAGCTTCGCCTACGAGACCTACACGGATATTTACCTCTGCGGAGAAAGCCTGTCGGGACTTAACTGCTTCTACGACGAGTATTCGGACAGAGCGGATATCATCGCAGAAAGCCTTGAAGCCTTAGCCGACGAAAGAGTCGATATCCGAAAGGAAGAGGTCAGAAAGACCGCCGAAGAGGAGATAGCCGACGCCCGCAAAGAGCTTGAAGACGCCGAAAAGGAATACGATTCGGGTAAGGACGCCTACGATTCCGCCGTGAAGCAGATCGATACAGGCAGAATGGAGCTCCGGGAAAAGCAGAAGGAGCTTGAAGACGCTCAGAAGCAGTACGACGACGGCGCTGCACAGCTTGAAAAGGCTCAGGAGGATTTCCTCACTCTTCAGCAGACCTGCCTCGATATAGACGATATCCTCGAGGAATATCGGGAAAGCTATGTACAGACTCTCCCCGACGAGCTCGTCAATAAGCTTAAGGATATCCAGTCCGCCTACGACGCCTTTGAGATAGATGTCAATATGCGGGATATGCTGGCGATGTACATAATCACCGACCCTGCATCGGACAGCGCGGGAAAAAAGGAAATGCGCAGACAGATATCCTCCGCAAACGAGCTTGTCAGAAGTCAGACAAGCCATATCGCTCTGCAGATACAGGAGACCTCCGAGCTTCTCAACGAAACGCAGCTGCAGCTTTCCGACGGCAGAAAACAGCTTGAAGAGGGCGAAGCTCAGCTGGAGGATTCCGAAAAGCAGCTGGAAGCTTCCAAAACAGAGCTCGATGACGCAAGAGCAGAACTTGACGACGGCCATGCGGAGCTTGAAAGATCGGAAGAAGAACTGAGCGATACCATAGAAAACGGGAAATGGTACGTTTTCACCCGCGGCGAGGCGTTCAGCGCTTATGCAGATTATGCCAACGACTGCGAACGCGTTGACAATGTAGCGCTTATATTCCCGCTGTTTTTCATACTGATAGGCGCGCTGGTATGCGTATGCACCATGACGAGAATGGTGGAGGAACAGCGCACCGAGATAGGCACCTTCAAGGCGCTGGGCTTTGAAAGGGGCAGCATTGCCATGCAGTATGTCATCTATGCGGCAGCAGCAAGCATTCTCGGAAGCGTTATCGGAGTATGCGTTTCACTGCCCATTCTCCCCCGCATCATTTTCAATGCATATGTATCGCTGTACGATTTCCCCGATATCGAGACTCCCTTCAAGTGGACCTATCTGATAGGCTGTCTCGGGGTATCGGTCATTTGCACCTCGGTATCGGCATACGCTGCCTGCAAAAGGGAGCTTTCCGCAGAGCCTGCGCAGCTTATGCGGCCCAGACCCCCGAAGAGCGGCAGAAGAGTTTTCCTCGAAAGGCTGCCCTTCATCTGGAGAAGGCTCAGCTTTACATTTAAGGTCACATTCAGAAATCTTCTCCGATACAAGAGCAGATTTTTGATGTCCGTTCTGGGCATAGCGGGCTGTACTTCACTGCTGGTGGCGGGCTTCGGTCTGCAGCACTCCATCTCCTCAATTGTAGACCTGCAGTTCGGCGGGATACTCACCTATGACGCGGCTGTGGCATTCGACACCGACGCGGAAATTGAAACACTGGACGAGCTTACGTCGCTTATCGGCGGCAGCGATACGGTGGATTCATACATGGGCGCATATCAGGCGATAAAGGAGGTCTCCTCCGAAAGCAGGACCGTTTCCGACTGCTACATCGTCGCTCCCGAGGACATCAACGAGATAGGCAAATATATCAATCTCCGCGAAAGAAAATCGGGACTTAAGCTGTATATCCCCGAGGACGGAGCCATAATCAACGAAAAGCTTGCCAACATACTCGGCGTGAAGGTGGGCGGCGCAATATCCGTCGAGGACGGCAGCAGACAGCTGACCGTGCTGGGCATAACCGAAAACTATGCCAACAACTACGTCTACATCACGCAGAAGACCTGCGGAGAGCTTCTGGGAGAAAGCGCTTCAAATTCCTATCTCCTTGACCTTGCGGACGGATTCGACAGCGGCTCATTCTCCGAAATGATACTGAAAAACGACGCTGTTCTGTCGGTGACATACACTGCGGACGGCGGCGACAGATTCCGCGATCTTATCGAAAGCCTGACCCTTGTCGTTATCCTGATAATCGTATTTTCGGGAGCGCTTGCCTTCGTCATACTGTTCAATCTGGTGACGATAAACGTCAACGAGCGTATCCACGAGCTTGCCACGCTGAAGGTGCTGGGCTTCTACGACGGCGAGGTGTCCTCCTACATATTCCGCGAGAACATCTTCTCAACGGTGATAGGCATGCTGCTGGGACTTGCAGGCGGAGTGGGACTGCTTAAAATAGTCATCATCTTTGCCGAAGCGGATTCGGTCATGTTCGATCCGTCCATACCCGCCTACTGTTTTGCGGTGGCTGCGGCTATCACGATACTCTTCTCTGCGCTGGTCAATATCACCATGCATTTCAGAATGAAGAGTATAGATATGGCGACTTCGCTTAAGGCTGTGGAGTAAAATATCCACGAAAATATCCTCCTCTGCTTGCCGGAAGAGGATATTTTGCATTATAAACAAAAAATCTGTATCAAACTGTTATATTCCGAATAAAATATATTACAGCGCTGTTTTTCAACAGAAATGCGCAATATATATCTGCAAACGCAGAAGAACGGAGTATATATGAGCGAGCCAAAGAAATGTCCCGATTTTTTCAAGGAAGCCGTCAGCATCGAGACCCAGCGTATCTTCGATACCTGCTCCGAGAGAGACTGCATCAGCGAGCTTCCCGTATGCCTTGACGCATGCTGCTGCCTGACCGACTGCATGAACATCATCAAGACCCGCTGCGTGGACGTCAGCCGCGTATGCATAGCCGTCGATAACGTGCCCTTCAAATGCGGCTATTACTCGGTGGATATCACCTACACCTTCGATATCAAAATGGACGCCTACGAAAACAGCTGCACCGAGGAATGCTATCCTCTGACAGGCACCGCCGTCTGGAACAAACGGGTGATACTCTACGGCGCAAACGGCGACATAAAGACCTTCTCCAGCGACGAACGCAGACATAAGGACGACAAGGACGACTGCTGCTGCAAGGTCATCAACAAGCCCAAGGTCACCGTCAGCGTAGTGACTCCCATCGCCCTCGAGACCAGGATAGACTGCAAAAAGCTGAAAAACTCATGCAGCTGCGAGCCTGTGCTCGTCAAGGGGATATACATAACTCTCGGACTGTTTTCGGTGATACAGCTCACCCGTCCCGTTTCGCTGCTTATCCCGTCTTACGATTACTGCATACCGGGGAAGGAATGCTGCTCCCCCGCCGAGTCCCCCTGCGAGATATTCAGCAAGCTTGAATTCCCCACCGAGCAGTTCTTCCCCTGTCCCGAGGACGAAAAGCTCTGCGCCTGCGAAAAGGACAGCGAGGAAGATCCTCCCGATTGCAAAGATGACGGCGGGGATTTCTTCGGGGACACCGAATAAGCCTGTCCATTCGTACCAGCATATGATATGACCGCGCCGAAGCTGTGATATCGGCGCGGTCATTTTTTTAGGAATAATATTACGTAAAATATTTCACAATCATTTCACAAAAGCACATACCAAATATCCACATTGCTGTATATAATTATCATTAGGGCAGTGAACCATTTTCGTCCTGTCGACCCGATAAACCCGACAAAAAGGAGAATTCAAATGAAAAGCAAGACGTCAAGAAAGCATCTCACAAAGACAGATAAAATACGTATCATAGCCGTTGTGCTGTTTCTTATCATAGCAGCCGCCATAACCGCTGCGGCAATTCCCTACTGCAGGCTCCTCGCCACCGAGGACGGTCTCGCAAAGGCTAAGGAAAAGGTCCTGGAAACAGGCGCTCTCGGTCCGGTGATATACATGCTCGTCGTTGTGGCTCAGATAATCATTGCATTTATCCCGGGCGGCCCCGTGGAGATACTCGGCGGAGTGCTTTTCGGCACCGCAGGCGGCACTGCGCTTTGCATGCTGGGCTTCCTGCTGGGGACCACAGCTGTCTATTCAATGGTGAAAAAGGTCGGAAAGCCGCTGGTCTCGGCGTTTGTCTCCGAGGACAAATTCGAACGCTTCAAATTCCTTAAAGAGGAAAAAAATCTGGAGCTTATAGTTTTTATCATGTTCCTTATCCCCGGGATACCAAAGGACGCTCTGACCTACTTTATCCCGCTGACTTCCATAAACGGCAGAAAATTCTGCATTTTAGCCACTCTCGCCAGATTCCCCGCCACAATTTCCTCGGTGATGATAGGCTCCTCCATTCAGAGCCGGAATATCACCATGGGCATCATCGCTTTTGTTATCACCGCTGTTCTCGGCATCGCGGGCATACTCTACAACAACCGCAAAAATGCCGCCTCACGGACGGAAGCAGTCTCCGACGATAAGGAAATATCCGCCGAGAACGGGACTTCCGCTTTGAATAACGGCACCGATACTCATGAGCTTTGAGTATATATGGAATTTTTGTTAAGGTAATGTTAAATATATGCTCTGATATTGACATAGCATAAAAAATGTGGTATTATTTGATTGTAGGTGCAAATGGCTGTGAGGTTCCACCTGTTCCCATTCCGAACACAGCAGTTAAGCTCACATACGCCGAAAATACTCAGTTGGCGACGACTCGGGAAAATAGGAATGTGCCTGCACAAAATCCGCGCTTTTTTAAGTGCGGATTTTTTTACAATATAATAAAAATCGGAGGAATACTATGAAAACAAAGATAATATGCGCCGCTCTCTGCGCTCTGATGTGCTGCGGTATCTTCGCAGGCTGCGCCGACAATTCATCTGCTTCGGAGACTGCCCCCGAAGCAGGCGTGACCGAATCCCTTACCGAGGAAGCTTCCGCGGAAGAATCCGCAGTGCCTTCTCCCGTGGTGCTCACCGAGGAGAACGTCAAGCTCACCGGAAGGACCGAGCTCATTGATGACACTCTCTGGTGCGCCTTCTCGGGCACGGGAGCTGACTTCGTCTACACAGGCAAGGGTCTCGATATCACTATAGTCGGCGACGGCGCAGCAACTGTCGGTTCGGACAATCAGGCAAGAGTGGCTGTCTATGTCAACGGCGAGCGCGTTGTCGATGAGATGATCGACTCCGCAGAAAAGACCTTCCGCGTTGCCGAAAACGATGAGATCACTACGTCCGAGATACAGATAATCAAGCTGTCCGAGACCGCACAGTCCACTATCGGCATAAAGCCCTTTGTCTTAGCCGAGGGCGAGTCGGTGGCTCCCGCCGAGGCAAAGCCTCTTAAGATAGAGTTCATCGGCGATTCCATAACCTGCGGCTACGGCGTTGACGACGAGGTCAAGGAGAACCACTTCTCCACCTCAACCGAGGACGTGACCAAGGCTTACGCCTACAAGACCGCTCAGCTTCTGGACGCAGATTACAGCATGGTCTCTATCAGCGGCTGGGGCATAATCTCGGGATACACAAACGACCCGTCCAAAAAGGCGGACAGTCAGCAGATACCTCTCTATTACGGAAAGCTGGGCTATTCCTACAACAAATTCGCGGGAACGACCGCTCCCCAGGATATCGACTGGGATTTCAGCCGATTCAAGCCCGACATCATAGTTATCAATCTCGGCACCAACGACAACAGCTACGTTAAGGGCGACAAGGACAAGCGCGCCGAATTTGAAGCTGCTTACATGGACTTTATCGGTCAGGTCAGGGAAAATAATCCGGACGCCGACATCTTCTGCGTGCTGGGAATCATGGGCGCTGAGCTTTTCAACGAGATGGGCGAAGCGGCGATCATATACTCAGAAGATAACGGAGACGATAAGGTGCATTTCCTCCAGCTGCCCACTCAGGACGGCACTCTCGGCTACGCTGCGGACTGGCACCCCACCGAGGCTACTCATGAAGTGGCTGCGGAGTATCTCGCAGGCGAGATAAAAAACACTCTCGGTCTTGAGTGATACTTTTCTAATCTGATTTTAATGCAAAATATATGGAAATTAATCCTGATATGTGATATTATATATTCAGATGAGGAAATATATCCTTATTACACACAGACAGCATTGTATATCATACATTTCGTGCATAAACAGATCAAAATATTATAGGAGGAATTATAAGACATGGACTTTAAGGGACTGACCTCGGCAGAGGTCGAACAGTCACGCAAAGAAAACGGCAGCAACAAGCTGACCGAAACTAAAGGCGAATCCTTCTGGGATAAGCTTAAGGGCAATTTCGACGACCCGATGATAAAGATACTTATCGTGGCTCTTCTGGTCAACGTGGGAATATTTATCCTCGGCAAGACAGGCGTCGTCGCCGAAAGCGTGGAGTGGTACGAGCCCCTCGGAATAGCTGTCGCTGTTATTCTGGCGACTTTCGTTTCCACTATCTCCGAGTACAACAACGAGAACGCTTTCCAGAAGCTCCAGGACGAGGCTTCCCGCATACTCTGCAAGGTATACCGCGACGGCGCTATCGTTGAGATCCCTATCGACGATATCGTGGCGGGAGATTATATCCTGCTCCAGTCGGGCGACAAGATACCTGCTGACGGTATCATCGCCGACGGTACTATCAAGGTGGATCAGTCCGTTCTCAACGGCGAGTCCAAGGAGGCTACCAAAAAGGTTATGCCCGAGGGCTATGTGGAGGACGAGGAAAAGGCACTGGACACTCTCAACGAATACAAGGTGTTCAGAGGTACTATCGTATGCTCCGGAAATGCGGTCATGATCGCAAAGACCGTGGGCGACAAGTCCGAGTACGGCAAGATAGCCGCAGAGCTCCAGCAGGACGACGAGAGAGATTCGCCTCTTAAGGTCAAGCTTGCAGACCTTGCAAACGGCATAAGCAAGTTCGGCTACATCGGCGGTATCGCTATTGCGGTGGCTCTGCTCTTCTCCAGACTGTTCCTCGAATTTGACGGCGGCGTTACGGCATTCTTCGCAAGAGAATCCTCCGTATTCGTTCCCGAGCTTATCACCAACATTCTTGACGCAATTATTCTTGCAGTCATCATCATCGTTATGGCTGTTCCCGAGGGTCTCCCACTTATGATAGCTATCGTTTCCGCACAGAACATGGGAAAAATGCTCAAGGACAACGTTCTTGTCCGCAAGATAAACGGAATCGAAACAGCAGGCTCTCTCAACATTCTCTTCTCCGATAAGACAGGTACTATCACAAAGGGTCAGCTTGAAGTAGTCTCCTTCGTGGACGGCTACGGCACCGAGTACAAGTCCGTGGACGAGACCGAGGGCAGGCTCAAGGATCTGCTTACCATGTCGATAATCGACAACTCTACATCTGTTGTGAACGAGGGACGCGCTATCGGCGGAAACGCTACCGAACGCGCAGTGCTTACCTTCGCTATCGGCAGCAAGACTCCCGAGGGCGTGGAGAAGCTTGCAAATATCCCCTTCAACAGCGACAATAAGTACTCCGCTACCACAGTTTCCGTAAACGGCGAAAAGCTCACCCTTATCAAAGGCGCTCCCGAAAAGATAGTTGAACGCTGCAAGTTCTTCTACGACTCAAAGGGCGAAAAGGTGCCCGTAAGCGGCAACTGGGTCATCGACGACAAGATGAATGAAATGGCGGGACGTGCTATCAGAGTCCTCGCTCTCGCAGTTTCAGACAAGACTATCGACAAGGACAGCGACAAGCTCCCCAACGGCGAATGGACTCTGGTAGGTATACTCGGAATCAGAGACGAGGTCCGTCCCGAATCTATTACAGCTATCAAGGAAGTACACAGCGCAGGCGTTCAGGTCGTTATGATCACGGGTGACCGCAAGGATACTGCATGCGCTATCGCTAAGGAAGCCGGGATCATCGACATCGACGACGCTGTTACTCTTACCTCAGACGAGCTTTCCAAGCTTTCCGACGACGAGATCAAGAAGATACTCCCCCGCTTAAGAGTAATTTCAAGAGCGCTCCCCTCCGACAAGTCAAGACTTGTCCGCATCGCACAGGAGCTTGACCTTGTTGCGGGCATGACGGGCGACGGCGTAAACGACAGCCCTGCTCTGAAAAAGGCAGACGTCGGCTTTGCAATGGGCGGCGGTACGGAAGTCGCAAAGGAAGCCTCCGACATCGTTATCCTCGACGACAACTTCAACTCTATCGACAAGGCTATCCTTTACGGACGCACTATCTTCAATTCTATCAGAAAATTCATCATATTCCAGCTCACAATCAACGTTGCGGCTGTGGCAGTTTCCTTCATCTGCCCGCTGCTGGGAATGGACAATCCTCTGTCAATTATCCAGATACTCTGGGTAAACCTCGTAATGGACACCCTTGCTGCGCTGGCATTCGGCGGCGAGCCCGCTCTCTCCAGATATATGCAGGAAAAGCCCAAGTCCAGAAAGGAACCCATTATCTCAAAGTATATGTGGTCCGAGATCATCACAGGCTCCGCATGGGCACTTATCTTAAGTATGGCGTTCCTGCTGTTCTCCCCCATCCAGAGCGTGTTCATCAAGGACGTTCCCCTGTCACAGCAGGAGATCAACATCAATGAGACCTACCGGTCGGATATCCCCACCTTCTACGTTCCCAGCCCCGAACACGACGCTGAGATAGTAAATGCTGACGGCACCGTTTCCACAAGATTCGACGCTCTGTTCTCGGGATATTTCGCACTGTTCATCTTCATCGCGGTATTCAACGCATTCAATGCGAGAACGGAAAAGGCTAACCTGTTCGACAACATCGGCAGAAACAGCGGCTTCCTTAAGATACTCGGTCTTATCACCGTCGTTCAGATAGGCATGATCTACCTCGGCGGAAAGGTCATGAACTGCGTACCCTTAACACTGACTCAGTGGTGCGTTATCCTCGGAATGGCAATATCTATTATCCCCGTGGACCTCATCAGAAAGGGCATCGTCTCGGTAAAGAACAAGTCGTCCAAGGCATAATGACAAAATCGGAGCCGCTCCCCACTGCGGCAAGGCGGCTCCGTAAACATGTCGGAAGCATAATTCCGAAGCAGAAAGGAATGTATAAACATGTCTGTAAATTTACAGAAGGGTCAGAAGGTCGACCTTACAAAAAATAATCAGGGACTTTCAAGAGTTATCGTCGGTCTCGGCTGGGACGAGGTCGCTCAGAAAAGAGGGCTTTTCTCCAAGAAGCCCGCGGATATCGACTGCGACGCGTCGGCTATCATGCTCACCGCGGGAGATAAACTCTCCTCCAACAGCGATGTCGTTTTCTATCACAATCTCCGCCACAGCAGCGGCGCCGTTAATCATCAGGGAGATAATCTCACGGGCGCAGGCGACGGCGACGACGAACAGATAATCGTCGACTTGAAAAAGGTACCCGAACAGTATCAGAAGATCGTTTTCGTTGTAACTATCTATCAGGCAAGAGAACGCGGTCAGCATTTCGGTCTTATCCGGAATGCATTTATCCGCATCGTTGACGCTTCAAACGGCAGCGAGCTCTGCAAGTTCAACCTCTCCGAGGACTATCCGGGAAGCACTGCTATGATATTCGGCGAGCTTT
This sequence comes from Oscillospiraceae bacterium, assembly GCA_022768245.1. Taxonomy (GTDB): domain Bacteria; phylum Bacillota; class Clostridia; order Oscillospirales; family Ruminococcaceae; genus RGIG4694. The sequence goes on along the minus strand of JALEMR010000007.1, from coordinate 708 downwards.
ACCGCTATAACGGCGAATGGAAGTTCAGCGCAGTGGGTCAGCCTACCAACGACAATGGTATTTCTGAAATGGCAAAGAGATTTCTGTAATAAACAGTACATTATATAAATTGAAAGGAAGTAGTATTATGGGAGTTAATCTTTCTAAAGGACAAAAGGTAAGCCTTGAAAAGTCCATGACCCTCGCACTTGTGGGACTGGGCTGGGATACAAACAAGTATGACGGCGGCTACGATTTCGACCTTGACGCCGCAGCGTTTCTCCTTGATGACAGCGGAAAGGTCACCTGCGACGAGGACTTCGTATTCTACAACAACTTAGAGCATAAGAGCGGCTCCGTTAAGCACACAGGAGATAATCTCACCGGCGCAGGCGACGGCGACGACGAGGTCATTCTCATCGACTTTACAAAGGTGCCCGCAAATATCAGCAAGATCGCTATTACTGTAACTATCCACGAGGCACAGTCGAGAAATCAGAACTTCGGTCAGGTCTCCAATGCCTACGTAAGAGTTGCAAAGCGCAGCTCCGAGGACGACTTCGCAGGCGAGGAAGCTCTCAGATACGACCTTGCAGAGGACTTCTCCATTGAGACCGCTATCGTTGTCTGCGAGATATACCGCAGAAACGGCGAGTGGAAATTCAGCGCAGTGGGCGCAGGCTATCAGGGCGGACTTGCCGCTCTCTGCCGCAGCTTCGGCGTGAATGT
>JALEMR010000015.1 GCA_022768245.1 Oscillospiraceae bacterium | reverse complement strand
GATGATTACAATAGCTAAGACTAACGATTTACATTCAAAGCGTCAGGTTCTTGCATATGTAACTAAGGAAGATGTTGTAAAGAAGCTGTTCGATGAGATCGCACCTAAGTATGCGGACAGAAACGGCGGCTATACAAGAATTTATAAGATCGGTCCCCGCCGCGGCGACGCTGCTGAGATGGCTATCATCGAGCTGGTTGACTGATCTCGTTTCGAATAATTTTCATCGCCCTGCGGAGCTTCCGTAGGGCGGTTTTTTATGCGGAAAATTTGTGTAAAATGTTAATAACACTTTTTTGAAATGATAAAATTGCTAATATGCGACATAAAGCTTTATTCAAAATTGACATAAGTAACAAAATATAAGCGCTTTCCTTGACAAATGGACTGATTTGTAGTATTATATAATTATGTAGGAGTATATACAAGGGATAACTATATGTATATCCTACCCTATATAGATAAAAAGTGTGTGTGAAATTAAATATTTGAAAGGACCGACATGCCTTGGGAATGTCTACAGGAACCAAAAAAGCCTTGAAAAAAGCCGTTAAAAAGAAAAATAAACGGCGCAGAGGCAGCTGGCTTTTTATTCAGCATGGTGACGGCATCGGCGAGGTCTTCAGCAAGCTGCTTACTCAGTTTGCAGTGCTCGTGCTTATCGCCTGCGGAGTTATCCTCTTGAATGAGCTCCGCGCTTCACTGAATACAAAACAGCTTAACTCAGACCTTAAAGAGATATGGCAGTCTTATAAGACCGAGCTGGGGGATTCTCTCTCCGGGCTGGGTATCGGCGAGGAACCCGAAGAGCTTCCCGCTGCAAAGCAGCTGCTGGCTATCAACCCCGATACCGTGGGCTATGTCTATATCGACGGGACCGATATCTCCCTTCCTGTTGTTCAGCGAAAGTCCTCCGACGGCAACAGCTACTATCTTAAGACCGCATTCGACGGCTCCGCTAACAAGGCGGGCACCATATTCCTCGATTACCGCGCAGAACTCACCGCGAGAAAACGCTCCGATGTGCTTACTTTATACGGTCACAATCAGCGGGATATGACCATGTTCGGCGAGCTGAAATATTACAAGAACGATCTCGACTTCTATAAAGAACATCCGACAATAAACTTTTCGTCAAACTATTCGGCTGACGTTTACAAGATCTTTGCGTACTTCGTTATCGAGACCAGAGAGGATCAGACCGCTGACGGAAATGTTTTTAAATATCACAACTATATCGACCTTGACAGAAGTTCCTATAAGGAATTTGTTGACAATATCATGGAACGCTCCCAGATAATAACCTCTGTGGACGTTGAATACGGCGATGAATTCCTGGTGCTTTCCACCTGCTCCAGCGAGTTTGAGGATTCCAGATTCGTCGTGTTCGCCCGCAGGACCCGCAAGGGCGAGGATACTTCCGTGGATACCTCTTCGGCAGTGCTCAATGCTGACGCTAAGGAGCCCGACTGGGACGTAATTTACTGATTTCAGGAGAATCTCATGCCAATAGATAATAAAGATAAAAATACATCGGGCGGCTCCCGTTTTGCCGCTTCCTCCGAAAAGCCCAAAAACAGCTTCGCTGAAAGCTTTATCCCCTCCAAGGAGGACAGCGCTAAGGTGAAGATCCGCAAGATCGCAGTGCTTATAATTCTTGTGGCACTGCTGGCGGCTCTCGTGTTCTTCCTTGTTTCTCTTATGTCGGGCTCCCGTGAGGAGGTCTCCGATACCGCAGAGGGCACCGAACTCGAAACTAACCTTATCACCGAGGTCACTACCGAGACCACAACGGTGACGACAGTCCCCGAGACTCAGACCGAGACCGAAACTACTACCACTCCTCCGCCTCCGCTGGTGATGAGGGAGGATATCGCCTCCTACGTGGAACAGAATCCCGATACCGCGGGCTGGCTCAAGGTGGACGGTACCTCTATCAACAGCGTTATCCTTCAGGGCGAGGACAATGACTACTACCTCAACCACACTTTCTACGGCGGCAGCAGTCAGGCAGGCTCCCTTTACGTGGATTTTCGCTGCATTATCAACGACTACGATTTCAATCAGTCGGATAATGTGACCATCTACGGTCACAATCAGGCGGACGGCTCCATGTTCGGAACACTGCAGTATTACAAGGTCACACAGCAGAATACAAGCAGATTCTCATTCTATAAGGAACACCCCACATTTACCTTCTCGAATCTTTACGAGGAGTATACATATAAGATCGTTGCAATGTTCGTTTCCGAGTCGACAGCTTCTCAGGCGAGGGACGGGATGATATTCGACCCCCACAACTTCGTGAGGTTCAGCTCCGACAGCTCGGACAAGCGCAGCTTTGAAAGCTTCGTGAAGAATATCAACGAACGCACCGAGATACTTACAGGAGTGGACATCGAAGAGGGCGACAAGTTCATGACCCTTTCTACCTGCTCCAATGAATTTGATAACTCACGCTTTATCGTTATCGGAAGAAGAGTGCGGGACGGCGAGAGCCCCGAGGTCGATACTTCCCTCGCACAGCTTAATCCGAATGTCAAGGAGCCCGACTGGAACTACATCTACTACGGCAACTGACGTAACATAGATTGGAGATCAATATGTCAGAAGAAAAAAAAGAACAGGACAGCGAAACTGAGCCTGCCGAAAATAAGAACCATGTGGGCGGATTTTTCGACAGCCTTATCGCTGATTTTTCACTCGATGATCTGCCTGCTTCGGACAGCAAAAAGAATACGTCCGACGAGGAGGACGACGGCGAGGTCGTTGTCGAGACCGTTGAGGGCATAACCCTTGAATCTCCCGATGAGCAGCGAGAAGCTGCCGATACCGAATCGGTGGTCCTGTTTGATATCGACGACCCTGACTCTGCTTCGGAGGACGCTCCCGATACCGAAGAGCCTCCCGCACAGGAACAGGAACAGAAAAAGGTCGGCTTCTTCCGCGGACTGTTCCCTATGAAGGGCGACAGCGTCTGGGAAGTTATCAGAAAAATAATATTCCTTATCGCCGTTATAGTGTTCATCACCGCGGCGGTGCTGCTGATAATTAATCTCGTGCAGTCCAAACAGGCTGTGGAGGATCAGAAAAGGGACGAGGAAATTATCGTCACAACTGTTGCGACCACTATCGACGAAAACGGCGAGGTCGTTACCATTCCTCCCACCGAAGAGGAGATATTGGAGCATAATTTCTCCGTAATGGAATATTATAAGAATATAAACCCCGATGTGGTGGGATTTATGGAGCTGGAGGGCTGCGGTATCGCTCAGCCTGTGGTTCAGACCGACGACAATGAATACTATCTCACCCACACCTACTATAACGGCGTTAATCAGGCGGGCTCCATTTTCATGGATCACCGCTGCACCGTTACCGAGGATTACGTTTCTCCGAGCATTGTGCTCTACGGTCACAATCAGCGCGACGGCACCATGTTCGGCAACCTTAAAAAATACAAGTACGATATTGATTTCTATACTGAGAATCCTATCATAACATTCAATACCGAGTTTGAATCGGGTCAGTATGTTATCTTTGCGTACTTTGTTACCAATACACTCGAAAAGCAGGACAGCAACGGAGAGGTCTTCCACTATCACGACTACATCGAGACACTTTCCGATCCCCTTACCTTTGGCTGGTATATGAAGCAGGTCAGAAAGAGAAATCAGATAATTTCTCCCGTTGACGTTACATACGGCGACCGCCTGCTGGTGCTTTCTACCTGCTCCAATGAATACGCGGATTCCCGCTTCGTTGTGTTCGCACGGCTTCTCCGTGAGGGCGAAACGGCTGATACCTTCGATTTCTCCAAGGCAAGACTTAATGAAAATGCTAAGGGGATCGACTGGAATGCTGTGCTTTCCGTGCCCACATATGCCACAACGACCACTGTGACCACAACCGAGAGCGAGACCTCCGAGACTACTGTTCCCGAGTCCGAGGCTGACGAGGAAACTACCTCAAAGACGCGCAAAGAGAAGACGACCGCGGAAACTGCCGAGGAGGAAACTACCGTTTCCGAGACAGAGGGGACTACCGTTCCTTCCGAGGAGACGACCGCAAAGACTAAAAAAACTACCGAGAGCGAGACCTCTGAGACCGAGGAAACTACCACTGTTTCCGAGACGTCGGAGACCACTACTACGACTCCGTATCATACGACGCCTCCGTCTCACATAGTTATAGCTCCGCCGACAACGCCGCCTTCATCGGAACAGACTACACCTGCTCCGACACAGACCGAGGGCACTTCGCCCGCGCAGACAGAACCTCCCGCGCAGACGGAAGCTCCTGCACCCGGCGGCGAGGAGAACGGGGCGGGAAATTGATAGAAGAGTACTTACGCATAGATAGAATGGAGATAGGCTTTGTATGTCCCAAGAGAAAGACAGGGCAAAAAAACCGCATTACGATATTGACAACAGAGGCGGCTTTGACTATGCCACCCGCAGCCGTTCAGCTTCGGCTAAGCATGCGGCGGGCACAGACAACGGCAAAAAACGTATCAGCCCCGCTCTTATTATCGCAGTGATAGTGCTTGCGGCTTGCCTTATCGTTCTCGGCTGGTATTTCTATACCGCCTATGAGGCAAAACAAAATAACCGTGAGATCTCCGATATCTTTAACAATACCCCGCAGTACCGCGTGATACACTCTGCCGAAGAGGACGTCCCCGACAGTACGTCGGAGACCTCCGCACCCGATACGGACGACTCTGATGACAGCACTGTCACCGAGATAGTCCGCGAGCCGCTGGTCATTACGCCCTCCGCTCAGGAGCTGCTGAACATTAACCCCGATACCGTGGGGTATGTCAGGGTACCCGGTATCATCGAAGAGGTGGTTGTTCAGGGCGACGACGATAAGTACTATCTTACCCACAACTTTTACGACGAGGTCCGCCAGTGCGGTACCTGCTTTGCGGATTACCGCAATATCGTAAATGATTATCCCGATATGCAGTCTGACAATATCGTGCTTTACGCACACAATCAGGCAGACGGCTCTATGTTCGGAAATATGGATTATTACCGCTGGAATTATAATTACTGGCAGCAAAATCCTTTTATATATTTCAGTAACAACTACGAAGAAAGTACTTATGTGATAATTTCTTCCTTTGTTACTAACGCTCTCCCCGAGCACGATGACGGCAATGTCTTTGATTATTGGAATTATATCAATTTCAATGATACGTATTCCTATGATACGTTCATTTCCGAAATAACAAAGCGCAGCACTATCATCACAGGGGTGGACGTTCAGCCGACAGATAAGTTCCTTACCCTCTCTACCTGCTCCACCGAGTGGGACGAGTCCCGCCATGCCATAATCGCAAGACGGCTCAGAGACGGCGAAACTGTTGACGGCTTTGATACTTCAAAACTGCAGATCAATCCAAACCCGAAATGGCCCGCTGTTTACTACAAGTATCACGGCGGTTCATATACGGAGTAAGCAAACGAAAGAGATAACAGTACACCGAAAGCAAGTCTTACACAGGGCATAAAAAAATATCAGCCCGCGGAAATAAGCTAAAAAAAGATATCTTATCCGCATAAGACGAGCCGAAACACGAGACTTCCGCCCTTAACAGCGCGGGGGACTCCGAAATAGGGTCTATATTTATGCATTTCATGAATATATCTGCAGACCCGTGAAAGGATCCTGTTAAAATGAAGCTGAAACACATACTGAACGGCATAGCTGCTATCCTGACCGTGGGAATGTTCTACACTTTCTCATTCTGCATGGTTCAGGACGTACATGAGGAGGAGATCGCTTCCGATTACTTCTATGCCCCAAATCCCGAGGAGACCGATGCCGCTGAGGAGCTTCCCGTTCCCGACGATGAGACCGTTTCCGATGAGACCCCTGCGGTGCTGCGGGCAGGACTGTCTTCGGTCAAGCCTAAGGCTCCCGCACAGATAATTATCCCTAAGGCAGTCCCCGATGTTGACGAGCTTATCTCGTCCGCACCCAGACTGGATTCCGATCCCGACGAGATCACCGACGAGAATTACAGCGAGAACAGCGTGCTTTACAGCGGCTTCTCCGATTCCGAGCTGGATAAGATCTTCCGTGAGGAGGATAACGTATACGAATATCAGAGCGCTTCTGCCTCCGCTTCCGAGAGCCGCAGCAGCGCAAGGGATACACAGCGGACTTCCGCTTCCGAGGGCAGCACCGATTCTTCGGCGGCTCCCGACAGCGGAAATATTACCGCAGAGGATATAAACAGAGGCTATCTTGAAGCAAGCCCCGCTGTTTATGCCGCTACTCACGGCGAAAGCTATGTTACCGAGTATGACGGCGAGCAGTCCTCCGAGGCAGCCGATATTCCCGAGCCCGATCCCGATTACAGCTTTGACGAGGTGGTCGGCACCGGAGAAGCGGGCAAGTCTACATATGCCGTATTCGATGAAAACGGCTGCGGGGAAACTCTCACCGCAAAGGTACACGGCAAGGTGCAGGATTTCGACGCTTATCAGCTTGTCTGCATGATCGTTGCTAATGAGATGTCTCCGTCCTTCAACAAGGAGGCTCTTAAGGCACAGGCGGTGGCTGCCTATTCTTACGTAAAATATCACAACGAAAAGGGACTTACCGCTTCCGTTCTCGTCAAGGATGAGATACCCGAAGAGGTCAAGGAGGCTGTGGCTTCCGTATGGGGACAGTGCTGCTACTATAACGGCACTGTGGCTCAGACAGTTTATACTGCGTCCACTTCGGGCTTTACCGCTTCCGCACAGAATGTCTGGGGAGGAGACGATGTTCCCTATCTCCGCAGCAAGGAGTGCCCCTTCGACAAGGATTACGATCCCAACTACGGCGTTGTAAAGACCTACTCCGCAAAGGATATCAGGTCCCGTCTTGAAAAGCATCTGGGCATCACACTTTCCGATGACCCCGCAAACTGGCTGGTCGTTACCGATTATGAGGACGGCAACTATGTCAGCACTATAAGCGTTGACGGTCAGGCTGAGATTAGCGGTGCTAAGCTTCGTGAAAAGATACTGGGCTACGGCATCAAGAGCGCTTCGTTTACGGTGTCCTATTCCGACGGTGAGTTTACCTTCACTACATACGGCTACGGTCACGGAGTCGGTATGAGCCAGAACGGCGCAAATATTCTTGCAAAGCAGGGATATTCTTACGTTGATATTCTGAAATTCTATTACGAGGGAATTACAGTTGAATGATCGGCATATACGAATTTATTGACGACAAACGATGGGGAAGAGAACATTCCCCGTCGGATATCGAATGGTTTATTAAGGGCGTGACCTCGGGGGAGTTTCCCGATTATCAGGTCGCGGCGTGGCTTATGGCAGTCTGCTTAAACGGCATGACCGATAAGGAGACTACCGCTCTTACGCTGGCTATGGAACATTCGGGCGACGTTTTTTCGCCTTGTCTCGATAAATTCTGCGTTGATAAACACAGCACGGGAGGCGTGGGAGACAAGGTCACCTTGTTTGCCGCGCCTGTCTGCGCTTCATGCGGAGTTTATGTTCCTAAAATGTCGGGCAGGGGACTGGGCTTTACCGGCGGCACTATCGACAAGCTCGAAGCTATTCCCGGTTTCCGCACAAGTCTTGCCTATGACGAGTTCATCTCCGTTATAAAGTCGGCGGGATTTGCTATCACGGGTCAGACGGGCTCGCTTTGTCCCGCAGACAAGAAGCTGTATGCTCTGCGAAATGCTACTGCGACGGTGGAGTCTATCCCGCTGATATGCTCCAGCATTATGAGCAAAAAGCTGGCTACCGGCGCGGACGGCATCGTCCTCGATGTGAAGGTGGGCGACGGCGCGTTCATGAAGGACGAACAGTCCGCGGAACGGCTTGCTTCGGCAATGCTTCGTACTGCCGAGCTTGCAGGGAAAAAGGCTTCCGCGCTGCTTACCGATATGAATAAGCCTCTCGGACGAAATGTGGGCAATGCCCTTGAAGTCATTGAGGCTGTCGAGGCGCTTAAGGGCAATGCCGAGGAGGACTTCTCCGAGGTGGCATACGCCCTGACGGCGGAAATGCTGTCGCTGGCAGGGAAGGGCTCCCCCGAGGAGTGCATGGCGATGGCTCATGAGGCAGTTTCATCGGGAAAGGCGCTTGAGTCTTTCCGTAAGATGATAGGGCTCCAGGGCGGAGATATCCGCGTTATCGAGGACTATTCGCTGTTTGCGCAGCCGAAATATAAAAGAGCCGTATACGCCGACAAAACAGGCTATATCGGCGGAATATCCTGCGAAAAGACGGGGCTTGCTTCGCTGAAGCTGGGCGCGGGCAGGAAGGATAAGTCCTCCGATATCGACATGTCCGCAGGTATTATATTCACCGCACGGGTGGGCGACCGCGTGAACAAGGGCGATGAACTGGCTGTGCTGTACACCTCCACAGACTGCGATATAGACGGTATCGCCCGTGAATTCGCCGATAATTTCACAATTTGTGAAAATCAGGTGAAGAATAGGAAAAATGTTATAAAAGTTCTTAGAAACTGTTGACAAATCCGAAATTTGATATTATAATAAAATCATAGGATCTGTTGATACACAGGCGAACAGGCAGGTGCTGACTGCCCGTGCGCAAAGTATTATTAACAGGAGGAATTGACTATGTTTGAAAATCTCGGAAAAAAACTCTCGGAAACAGGAAAGGCTATCGGCGATAAGACTAAGCAGGTATCCGAAACTACACAGCTGAGCTACAAGATCTCCGTTGCCGAAAAGGAAAAGGAGACCCTCTTCGCAGTGCTGGGCAAGTCCGTTTATGAAGAGGCTAAGGCTGATTCGCTCTCTCCCTTCTTCGGAAAGTGCGAGGAGATATCCGCTAAGCAGGACGAGATCGACGAGATGAAGAAGAAACTCGATATCATTAAGGGAGTTATTATCTGCTCGAACTGCGGAGCTGAATGTGACAAGGATAACGATTTCTGCGGCAAGTGCGGATCTAAGCTTGAAAAGCCTATCGATCCTCCCATTGCGGCGGAAACAGAAACGGCTGCTCCCGAAGAGAACACGGCTGACGACACGGCGGGCAACACAATTAACGACGATAAGTGATCGTAAGCTGAAATTTTGATTTTGTCTGTATTAAGCAGATGTCCTGGGGCATCTGCTTTTTTACTACTTTTTACAGGTGATTTGAGGTGGACATATGAACGAAACGACAGTCTCGGTTTATCCCGACGCAGAGGAAAAAAAGTATATAAGAAAAAGATACTCCGCAGCAGGACTTGCTGTTCTTGTCGATCTGGCAGTGTTTCAGATAGTAAGCCGACTTTTTATGCTTATCGTGGGGGCTGTCTCGGGTGCGGAAGGCAGTATTTCCGAAATATTACGCGCAGGACAGACTCTTATCGCGTCCAATGATTATACGAGCGTGCTGTTCTCCATTGGATTTCCCATAATTGCCGAAGTGACTGCTATTATTATCGCAGTGAAAATGCTGGGACTTGACCTGAAAAGCAAATTCACCCGCGAGGGCTACAATTTGGGCGAGGTCGCGGGCGGCTCGGCTGTGGGATTTTTCTTTCAGACTGTCGCTGTGTTTATTGTGATGCTGCTGTACTTTATCGTCGAGGGCAGCACAGAGGGCGCCACGGACAGCACTATCGTACAGAAATCATCGCTGGGAGCAAATATCATACTGTATTTTTATGTGTGCGCATTCGGACCGCTGCTGGAGGAGCTGCTTTTCCGCGGAATTATCCTTGAATCCATGAAAATGTACAGCTGCCGCTTTGCAGTGGTATTTTCCTCGGTGATATTCGGACTTATGCACGGCAATGCCGCACAGGCAATAAACGGCTTCCTTATCGGACTTGTTCTGGGAGCGCTCTATGTGCGAAGCGATTCGCTTGTGCCCTGCACGCTCATGCATATGATAATGAATACCGTCACGTCGGTCTGCTCGGTGCTTATCTACAGCGACCCCGATATTATTGAGAAGCTGACGGCGGGGGATATTTCCGCATTGTCGGGATTTCCTGCTGCGGGCGTTATCATCAATCTGCTTATAAGATTCCTGACCTTCCCCGCAGGACTTACAGTCCTTATCGTGGCGGGAACGAAGGGCTTCGGACTTATGAAGGCTAATGCCGCAGGAAAACATCGTGCGGCTCCGCTGGTGCTTACCACCGTCACCTGGATAATCGTGATCGTGGGTTACCTTGGAGTAATTGTTTATAATTTCTGAAAAAATCGGTCGGAGCGTATTTCGATATGCTCCGACCGTTGTTTTTATGCTTCTTTGTCAAATTCGATAAGCTCCCGCTTCAGTCTTGCCGCAGGGAGTCCTACTATGTTGTTGTAGTCACCCCGTATCGACTTCACAAGCAGTCCGCCGAAGCCCTGTATGCCGTAGGCTCCTGCCTTGTCAAAGGGCTCTCCTGTGGCAATGTAGCCGTTTATCTCATAGGCGGACAGCTCGTAGAACTCCACCTCGGATATCTGCGAGAATTTACGTGCTTTTTCGCCTTTGCAGATACATACTCCCGTGATGACAAGGTGTGTCTTTCCCGAAAGCTTTTTCAGCATATCAAAGGCGTCCCCGCTGTCACTTGGCTTGCCTAATACTTCTCTGCCGATTATCACAGTCGTATCGCAGCCTATCACCGTTCTGTCGGGGTAAAGCCTGCTCACATGACGGCTTTTCAGCTCTGCAAGATATTCGGAGCATTCCTCGGGATAGATGTCCTCGGGGAGAATCTCCTCCACGTCCGCGGGGATTATCTCAAAATCGTCGGTGATAAGCGACATGAGCTCTTTTCTTCTCGGGGACGCGGACGCCAGTATATATTTTTCCATTTCAGTATTCCTCGCTGATCTCGATCTCGTATTCGTCGGAGTATTCCTCATAGGCAGCAGTCTCGGTGTATTCCGTTTCGGAGTATTCCTCGGATATTGTAGTCTCTTCCGTGACCTCTGTATCCGCCGTTTCTGCGGGCAGGATAACTATTGCCTGACTGTGCATCTGCGCAAATCGGGTCTCGAATTTGTTGATGTTGTAGTCGATTATCCCCTTCATTGGGTCGTTGAGGGTCACGGTATCATTGTCGATATCAAAGCCCACCAGCACCGCACAGTGCTCGTTCAAGTACCAGTCCAGCTGCTCGCCTGTGTCGATATCGTACCATGTCTCGTAATATTCGGGCTCTATCATGCCGTCGGTCGCCCATATGAGCACGGGGATATTGTCCTCCACATAGCCGTACAGCGTGTCGGGGGAGCAGCCTGAGATGTTCTTCACGATATAGCCGCCGCCGTGCTGATTGATATAGCTGTTGGCAGCCTTCTCGATCGCATTGGAAAAACAGCCGTAGCCCCGCGAAAACGGGTCGCCGATGAAGTAGTCGAAGAAGCTGTCCTTGTAGGTCTTGCCGTCCTCGTACTTGTAGCGTCCCGAGGATATGGGGAGATAATTTTTCGCCATATCGCACTTTTCCGCGTCGAAGCCCCAGTAATTCAGCAGTATAGTCAGCGCCGTTATCTCACAGCCCACGGGAAGCTCGGGGTTTTGCAGGATATTCTTCATGTCGATATAGACCGACTTCCCGTTGAACTCCGTCCGCGCACGGCTGGTTATCACCGTTCTTGTCTGAGCGGGAGCGTCGGTCTCGTCGGAAGCACCCTCTTCCGCAGCATATTCGTCCTCATAGGCTTCCTCGTCCGTTTCGGTCTCGGGAGGGACATAATCGTCGGGGAGGATATCGTCGGTATTCGCTGTGACCACGTACGCCTTCGAAGCGGAGGTCTCGGGGGGCGGAGTGGGGATAGTCTCCTCGGGGGAAGTGGTGGTGATATTCAGCAGCTCGGTCTCTATCACGGGAGCAGTGTCGATATCGGTCCTTCTGCCGCTGAGAATAAAGGTAGTTACCGCCGCAATGACTGCTACGCCGAACACTGCGGCTGCCGCCTTGAAATTATTATTATTCTTCTTTTTCTTTTTACTCATTATCTTTCAAACCTGAAGCTTTCAAAGTCGAATTTGCTTCCGGGGAGGAAAACAAAGCTTACATCATTTATTCCCGTCAGGGGCTCTATCTCAAAGGTACGGGGAGCGTAATCGGGAGAATTCTTGAATTCAAGGAGCCGGGTCTTCTGCACGCCGTCCTTGACGGTGCGAAGCTGGATAGAGTTCAGCTCGTTGTCCGTTCTGCCCGTGATAGTTATCCTTGTGACGCCCTCTACGAAGTCGATGCCGTTAAAGCCGATGACTACGTTGTTGCCGATGTTAACGATGCGTTCGCCCTCGATGGTGTAGTCGTCGCCGTACAGCTCGTCGTTGTAGACGGGGAGTATCTCCGAAACAGCTTCGTCATTGGGGACGAATTCAAAGCCGCCGAAGGTGAGGTTTCCGTCAATTTCAAAGACGATATCCTGCATGCCGCGGACAGTCCTCGAAAGCTTGAAGCTCATGGGAGCAAAGCCCTCCCACAGCTTGTTGTCGGGGAACATGATATCTCCGATAAGAGTGCGCTCGGGCTGCTCGGCATACAGTCTGACGGGGATATCCTTGTTGGTGTTGTGTCCCATGTGGAGTATGATCTCGTCGGAGCCCGCACGTCCGAAGTCGAAATTGTCATACCGTGCAAAGCCGCTGTTTCCGAAGCCGCTTATCGCATTGTTATTGATGAAATTCAGCTCGTCGGAGCCGCTTGAGAATGTATTCGCACAGTTAAAGCCGTAGGGACTGCGCACAGCTGCGCCCATTCCCTCGCAGGAGAAGTGCAGCTCGGAAATGACCTGCGGATATTTTCCGCCGTTATTACAGGTCATGCGCAGGTTGAATTCTCCGTCGCCAAGACCTGTTACGATGACCTTTCCGTCCTTAAGCTCCGCCTTTCCGCAAGCGGTCTTTATTCCGCCGGGCTTTAATGCTTCGCAGGAGATGTCCGCAAATGTGGCGTTCTCGGGGAGAAGCCTATATGTTACCTCCGCAGTGGGAGAATCCTTTGTGAGCGTATTTATGTCGGAGCATGCTTTTATTGCTCTAACGGGGACTTCCTTGTTGGTGTTTTCAATGCACTCCACGTAAGTATTGCAGGATATGCCCTCCCGTATTTCCGCGGGCACTGCCTTGATGATGACCTGAGCAGTCTGCAAGCCTTCGGATTCTACCCTTACGATGATATCGCCGCTTTCGGTGAGGGAGCGTATGGCTGCCACAGCCTTTCCGCTGAAAAGACGGCGGCTGTTGGTCTTGTATTGGTCGTAATCGGTGGAGTCGCCGTTGTCTGTGCCCATGAGCACTCCTGCGCCCTCAACGAACACAGTCACGCGGTTGCGGGCATTTTCTACGGGGTGATCATCCTTGTCGGTGACGGATATCTCCACGAACACTATATCCTCGCCGTCTGCCTTTATCTCCGCTCTTTCGGGCTTTGCCGAAACGGAAACGGGGTCGGTGAAGCTGTATCTGATATCCTCTGCGATAGTATTGCCTTTTTCGTCGTATGCCTTTGCGGAGATATATCCCGCCTCATAGGGGACAATGCTGTGCGCATGAAGAATATCACCCTTTTCATGGTCGATATGAGTTACTCCGAGAGAACGTCCGTTGACGAAAAGCTCGCAGGAGGGAGCGTTCGTGTATGCAATGACATCTATGAGCTGACCGTCGTTATAGTCCCAGTAGGGCAGCAGGTGTATCATCGGCTTGTCCTTGAAGCTTGTCCACACCGACTGATAGAAATAGTAGATATCCTTCGGGATACCCGCTGTATCGACAGCGCCGAAATAGCTGTTCTTGGTGCTGTAGGGGGTGGGCTCGCCGATGTAGTCTATGCCCGTCCAGATGTACTGTCCGCAGCAGAATTTCCTGTCGCGGTCGAGTATCCACGCTTCCTCGGCAGGCTTGCCCCATACTACGCAGCTGTTGGCAAGAGAGGAGCACTGGTGGTCGTCATGAGTGAGCTGTGGGACGTCGGCAGGGAAATGATATATCCCTCGGCTGCGGACTGCGGAGGAGGTCTCCGAGCCGTATATGACGGTGGAGGGATATTTTTTGTGATGCTCGTCGTAGCAGCGCTCGGTGTAGTTATATCCCGAAACGCCCAGCATTTCACCTATTCTCTGGGAGCGCTCCCATTCGATGAAGTTGGACGCTATCGTGACGGCGGCGTTTTTCTTATAGTCGTAGCGGCGGACGTTGTCTTTGAGCATTTCTGCTATCTCATATCCGTGGTCGTCCGCGTGGGTATCGTATATCTCGTTGCCTATGCTCCACATGATAAGGCAGGGGTGGTTGCGGTCACGCTTTACCCACTTCATCACATCATTGGGAGCGGTGTCCTTGAAGAAGCGTGCATTGTCGAATTCCGTCTTGGGCAGCTCCCACATATCGAATGCCTCGTCGTCCACCAGCATGCCTATCCTGTCGCAGAGCTCCATAAGCTCGGGAGCGGGCATATTGTGAGACGTTCTGACAGAGTTCACGCCCATGTCCTTCATGAGCATGAGCTGACGCTCCAGAGCAGCAGTATTGAATGCAGCGCCTAAGCAGCCTAAGTCGTGGTGGAGACACACGCCTTTGAGCTTCATCTCCCTGCCGTTGAGGGAGAAGCCGTTATCGGGGTCGAATACTATTTTTCGGAAGCCGAAGCTGTCCTCGGAGCAGTCCAGCACGGTGCCGTCCTGTGCGATGATGAGCTCGGTCTTAAGCGTATAGAGGTTGGGCTCGTCAAGGCTCCAGAGCTTATAATTTTCGGCATGGATAACGGTCTCGCAGCAGCTCCATGTCACGTCCTTTTCGCCGCGGGCTATGGCAGTGCCGTCCTTGGACAAAGCAGTGTAGATAAGCTTCATGGGCGGCATGACGCTGCTTACTCCGCTGAGCTCGGAGCTTATGTAGATATCGCCTGTGTCGGGGTCCGGGGAGATATATACTCCGTCCACGTTGATATGAACGGTGGAAAGCTTGTACAGATAAACGTTCCTGAAAATGCCCGCGCCCGAATACCAGCGGGAATTGGGCGCCTGATGACGGACTATCACATCAATGCGGTTCTCGCCCTCCTGCACGTGGTCGGAGATATTGACCTGAAAGGAAGCGTAGCCGTGAGTCTGGGTATATAATTCCTCGCCGTTGATGAAAACGGTGCTGTTCATGTAAACTCCGTCGAAATAGAGGATATAGTCTGCGGAGGAGATATCGTCTATGACGAAGGTTTTTCTGTAAAAGCCGTCGTTTGACTTATATAGATCATAAGTATCGTAAATGAGCCAATCGTGGGGGATATCCACGGGCTTATAGTCAAGGTCTGCGCTGTCGGCGAGCACAGAATTATTTTCGGCAAGAGCAAATTCCCAGCCGTCGTTGAATAGATTTTTCCGTTTCATAAGTATGCTCCTTTTGTTGAGAACAAATAATACTGTTTTTATTATATCATAGGTCTGCCAAAAAGAAAAGGGGTGCGGGGAAAAATTTTGTTATAATTTATAAAAACAGGCAGAAGCCCGAAAGCTCCTGCCTGCGATTTTTGCCACATATCAGAACATATTGTTCCGAATTTCCTTGCCGATATATTTTCCCTCTAAGGTCTGACCGGGGACATCGGGGTGAAGTCCGTCCTTTAAGTATCTGCCTGTGCCGCCCTCTATCTCGAACTTCTCGCAGATGCCCGAGTTATGGAAGCAGTCGATGAACTGAACTGACATTCCGCCGCATATCTTCTTCATGTTCTCGATGGAATACTCCACCTTTCTGTTGTGATTGGGCATTCCTGTCTGAATGGGCGAGCATACGAACACTCTCGCTGTGGGATATTCCGTCATGATAGTCTGTATGCACCAGCGCATTGCACCTGCTTCGGTGTAGGTGTTATTGATATCGGCGTCCTTGCCCTCAAGAGCAAACTCCGCATTGCCGATGTACTGCGCCTCGTCGTTGGTGCCCATGGCGAACACGAACACGTCGGGAGCGGGATATGCACCGCTTTTTACCTCTGAGATGAACTTCTGGATATGTACTACTGCGCAGTTGTTCATTCTCTTCTGCATTTCGTTCATATCGTCGGTAGGCTCCCAGCCGTCGCTTATTCCTGCGAAATCGGGGGAATCATAGTCCTGAGTTTCCACAGTCACGCCGTTTTTAGTGAATTTTCTCTTGTACCATACCGAGCTGCCCACGGCAACATTATGATGCGAAGCAAATCCCAGATCCTTATAAACATGATAGGACCACTGTTCGCCTGCGGTTATGCTGTCGCCGTCCACGCCTAAATTAAGCTTTGAAAAATCAAACATGGTAAATACTCCTTTATTTTACTGTAATTATTTTTGCCGTTATGTCAATAATATTATTACCAAAAGCTAATGAAAGGATATAGTGTTATGACAAAATACAAGGAATACGGGATAATATTTCTGCTGGGGGGAACTATCTACTCCATTATCGAGGTGGTGTCGAGGGGATTTACTCACTGGAGCATGACCCTGACAGCAGGCATTGCGCTGATGATAATGTATCATCATTATGCCGCACATCCCGACGAGGGGCTTCTCTCAAAATGCATGTTCGGAATGGTGACTATCACCCTCTGCGAGCTGATATCGGGGATAATACTCAATCTGATACTGCATTGGGACGTATGGGATTATTCTCACATGTACCTGAACTTCTTAGGTCAGATATGCCCCACATTTACTGCCGCATGGTTTCTGATATCGGTGCCCGGGGCGTATATATGCGAGTTTGTCCGCCTGCATTTCCACGGAAACGGGGAAGCCGTCACAGAACATTCAGCCGTATGAAGCGGGTAAGCTCCCGTGCCATTTCGTCATGCTCGGGGATACGGGGGTGACCGTGGGTAGCACAGCCGTTCCTGCTGAAAAGATTATGATACGCCTTGATATTCTCGGCGATAAGCTCATTTTTTATCTCTTCAACAGTATCGTCCCATGCCTTGTCGTGATTCAGTACGGTGGTGGTAAGCACGAATTTCGTACCGCTTCCGTACTTTTCAGACAGGCTGCGGACCAGCTTTTTATAGCCGTCCTTCCAGTGCTTACGGGTGGACGGGTCTGTTATATCTATATCGTCGGAGTCGGTAAGCCCATTGTGCTTGTCGTTCTGACCCAGCGCAATGATGACGATATCGGGCGTATAACGGGAGAAATCCCAATGTGTAAGCTCGCCGCCCTCGGGGAAATAGCAGAGCTTATCGTAAACGGTCTCCATGCCGATATAATCGGGGGCGTGGAAATATCCCGTGCCGTCGAATATGGCAATACCGCCCTGAGCGATGTTGTGTATCTCCGCGTTGAGAGCACGAGCGGTCTGCATAGCATAGCTATGCCATGAATTATCGTAGATCGAGCCGTGATTTTCGGGGTCGCAGAGTCCCACGAAATCCACCGCCTCGCAGACCTCGCCTGCGGAAACGCTGTCGCCGTAGACCTCGATCTTCAGGTCATACCTTGTTTCATCGGGGAGTATTTCGCCGTTTTCGATATCAATTCCCGTAAAGGTGATATAGTGGTTAGCCGCCAGCCGCTTATAGAAAATGATAGTATGCACGCCGCCGCCGAGATTTCCTGCCGCTTTGACAGTGATCTCCTTATCGTTATTCTGCGGGTCGAGAGGGAGCCTGCCCTCACGTCCGTCGACAACGTAGCCCAGCGATACATTTCCCCATACGGTATGATTTTTAAGGCTCACGGAGATATTGTCCCCCGTGAATCTTATCTTCATCTGCGAGCCCGCGTAGTACATAGTCGGCGACTTGGGGTCGCTGTTATCTATCCGTCCCATATATCTGATATTGGGATCGTCCATTGTATATTTCATTTGATAGTTACTCCTTATGGAATGTAGTGAAGGGAGTCCCGCCGTGCCCGCCCCAAATAGCATTTGCTTAATCATACGAACTGCCGCTTATTAACAATATCCTTAGATTTACAAAAAGGAATCGGTTAGTATTATATAAGTAATTGTAAGTCGTTCACGGCTAATTCGGCTGACTAACTGCGTTAGCCGCCACCACGCGTGTGGGAGGACAAACTTCGGGAAGAGACAAGCGGCTTACTCGTACTCTCATCGAAAGATATAGTTTTAGTGTAGCGCCGCTTTTCTCTCCCCTACGTTTTTCCTCCCACACCCACTTTTTCCTCTCCCCACTCTTTTGCCCCGCTTGAATATCATCGGTTACCAATGCTCCGCTAAGTTTTTGTGGGGCGCCAACACCCTTCGGGGTTGGCTGTTGAGAGTATCTTGGGGTAAATGAGTTAATAGTATTTGGGGTGGTTGGACGGGAGTTACTGCTTAGTGAAGTATATGACTTCCGAGGCAAAATCTCCGTGAACCGAAATGTCAATGCCTGCATTCATCAGCACATTACCGCTGTGGACTTCCCCTGTTTTGCTGCTTAAATATTTAGCGTCGGGGTCAAGTCCTTTCAGCTTTATCCGCCTGCTGTTGTAGTTGGGTCTGCCGAGGACCTGCACAAAGGTGAATACCGCTTCCGACTTGTCCTTTGCGACGAATATCCATGCGTCCCACATGTTGTCGTCGAATACATTGCCTATGCGGTACTGGTCGCCCGTGCGCACTAAGGGATTGCTTTTTTTGAACTGCTCTATCTGGGAGGGTATCATGTTCCTGTCGGCTTCGGGTATGCGAGTAACGTCAAGCTCATAGCCGAAGGTGCCCACCATTGCAACGTTTCCTCTTGTGGAGAAGGGAGTTGTTCTGCCTACCGTGTGGTTGGGGCAGTCCGAAACGTGTGCGCCCATTGCGGAGGGCGGATAGCAGATAGATGTGCCGTGCTGTATCTTAAGGCGCTCGATAGCGTCGGTATCGTCGGAGGTCCATATCTGCGGCGAATAGTAGAGCATGCCCGCGTCAAACCGCGCGCCGCCGCCCGAACAGTTCTCAAGGAGAATGTGGGGGTAATCCGTGGTGAGACGATCCATCACATCATATACGCCGAGAACATAGCGGTGCCACAGCTCTCTCTGCCGCTCTGCGGGGAGCGATGTGGAGCCTACCTCGGTGAGCTGACGGTTCATGTCCCATTTGATGTATTCGATATTCGCACTGTCGAGGATATTCCTCATAAGTCCGTAGATGTAGTCGCGGACCTCCTTGTTGGAGTAATCGAGAACATACTGCTCGCGGCTCTGGGTCATTTCCATGCCCCTCACCTGAATAGCCCATTCGGGGTGCTTTTTGTAAAGCTCGCTGTCGGGGGATATCATCTCGGGTTCGAACCATATGCCGAACTTCATGCCGAGCTTGTTGACCTCGTCCACCAGATATTTCAGTCCGCCCTTTATCTTCTTTTCGTAGACGAACCAGTCGCCCAGCGAGCTGTTGTCGCTGTCACGGTGACCGAACCAGCCGTCGTCCATGACAAGCATTTCGATACCAAGCTCGGAAGCCTGCTTTGCAATGGCGATAAGCTTGTCGGTGTCGAAGTTGAAGTAGGTAGCCTCCCAGTTATTGATGAGAATGGGACGGCGCTTGTCCTTGTACTCTCCGCGGATAAGGTGCTCACGGTACAGGTCATGGAAGGTACGGCTCATTGCTCCGATGCCCTCCGAAGAGTATACCATAACGACTTCGGGTGCGGCGAATTCCTCGCCCGGCTCCAAGAGCCAGTTGAAGTCAAAGTGATTTATACCCATGACGAAGCGTGTCTTTTTGTGCTGTGTGACCTCTGCCTGTGCGAAGAAGTTTCCGCTGTAAACGAGATTGAAGCCGTAAGCCTCGCCGCTGTCCTCGTCCGCATTATGGGAGACCAGAGCGGCAAAGGGATTGTTCTGATGTGAGGACTCGCCCTTGACGGAATCAATGCCCTGCTTGCCGTGGTGGAGGGGAGAACGCTCCATTACGCGCTCTCTCGCCCATGAGCCGTTGAGGGTGATGAAGTCGTACTTGTCGGAATCGAAGTCCACGCAGGCGGAAAGCACTCTGCGGATATTGACCCTGCGGCTGCCCGTGTTCTTAAGATGAACGCTTCTTGTGATAACGTCAAGGTCATTGAAGGCAGTGTAAATAAGGACAGCTTCAATGCCGCTGTGGCTGTCAAGGAGAGTTATCTCCAGAGTTTCAGCCTCGTCCTCATTAGCGAATGTTGCGGGAAGAGTCACCATATCGGGCTGAACAAGCTTCGGCTTGCCCTTGTATATCTTGTGGGACTTGTATTTCAAGTCGCAGGAGCTCATGCCGTCCTCGTCCATTATCATGAAGCAGGGCTCTCTGTAATCGCCGATACCGTGACAGGGATATTCGAAAAGCTGAGTATCCATAACGGTACCCTTGTCACGGATATTTACGGTGGCAGTATAGGGAGCCTCTCCCAGACGGAGCAGATAGGAGATATCATCGTCCTCAATGTGTTTTCCGTAATACGCATGGGCAAGATGTCCGTCGCTGAGCGCGGCAAGAGCATAGGTAGTATTCTTTGCGTTAAGAGTGAAAAGTATCATTTCTTCGGTGAAGGGCACGTCGGAATCAGTCTGCCACATATAGCGGCTGTATTCTTTTGTAAGCTTCTGCTCGGTAATGCTCATATGAGTTTCTCCTTTATATTCTCAATTGCTCAAAGCTTCCAGAGCTCCTCGGCGTACTGCTTCACAGTTCTGTCGGAGGAGAACTTGCCTGCGCTGGCGATGTTCATCCAGCACTTCTTGCCGAATACCTCGCGGTTCTTGTAGTCGTAGAGGGCGCGGAGCTTTGTATCCACGTACCCTTCAAGGTCTGTCAGCAGGAAGTAGTTGTCGGGCTTGTGCCAGCTTGCGCCGTTTATCAGCGAATTGAACAGCTCGCCGAACATGCCTGTGTCGCCGTCGTTGAAGGTGCCGTCCACCAGAGTGTTGATAACTCTCTTGACGCGCTCGTTCTTGTAGTATATCTTTTCCTTGGGGTTGTAGGTAGGTCTTACCTTTTCAAGCTCTTCCACTCTTGCGCCGAAGATGTACTCGTTCTCCCAGCCTGCTTCCTCGACTATCTCTACGTTAGCTCCGTCGAAGGTACCCAGAGTTACCGCACCGTTGAGCATGAACTTCATATTGCCCGTGCCCGAAGCTTCAAGCCCCGCAGTGGATATCTGCTCGGAGATATCTGCGGCAGGGAAGAGCATTTCGCCGTAGGAAACGTTGTAATTCTGCACGAAGATGACCTTAAGCTTGTCCTTTGTTTCGGGGTCGCTGTTCACAAGCTTAGCTATCTCGTTGATGTACTTGATGATGCCCTTAGCTCTGCGGTAAGCGGGAGCAGCCTTTGCTCCGAAGATGAAGGCTGTGGGCTGGAGGTCGGGGAGCTTGTTGTCCTTTATCTGGAAATAGAGGTCCATTATCGAGAACGCATTGAGCAGCTGTCTCTTGTACTCGTGAAGGCGCTTGCACTGGATATCGAACACGAAATCGGGAGAAAGCTCCACGCCCTCGTGCTTCTTGATGTATTCGCAGAGCTGCTTTTTCTTTTCGTATTTGATCTCGTTGAAGCGGCGGATAGTATCGCCGTCGTCCACGAATTTTTTCAGCTCGGAGAGACGGTCAAGGTCGGTCTCCCAGCCGCTGCCTATCTTCTCGGTGATAAGAGCGGACAGCTCGGGGTTGCACAGTCCCAGCCAGCGGCGGGGAGTAATGCCGTTGGTCTTGTTCTGGAAGCGCTCGGGATAGAGCTCGTACCAGTCCTTGAGTACGTCGTTTTTAAGGATATCGGTATGCAGCTGAGCCACGCCGTTGGTGTGGGAGCTTCCGTAGATTGCCATTCTTGCCATATGGATGCGGTCACCGTCGATAATTGCCATGGAAGCTATCTTCTCGTCGGAGAGACCCTTTGCCTTGAAGTCCTTTTTCATGTAGCTGTCGATGAGCTTAACTATCTCGTAAACGGTGGGGATAACGCTCTTGAAGA
This sequence comes from Oscillospiraceae bacterium, assembly GCA_022768245.1. GTDB lineage: Bacteria > Bacillota > Clostridia > Oscillospirales > Ruminococcaceae > RGIG4694. Next base: position 6,425 of record JALEMR010000015.1, on the reverse strand, counting down.
GGCTTATGCTCCACTTTTCGAGAGCCTCGCCCAGAACGGTGTGATTGGTGTAGTTGAAGGTATTCCTTGCGATATCGAATGCCTCGCCGAAGGACATGCCCTCTTCGAACATGAGTATCCTTACAAGCTCGGGACTAGCCACGGTGGGGTGGGTATCGTTGAGCTGAACTGCATAGAGCTTTGCAAACTCGGAGAAATCGGAGTGAGTCTTCTTATATCTGCGGACGATATCACGGATAGACGCAGCTACGAAGAAATACTGCTGCTTTAAGCGCAGTCTGAGACCCTTTTCGGTGTTGTCGTTGGGGTAGAGCACCTGAGTGATGGATTCTGCCAGGACGTCGTCCTCGGAAGCCTTTATGTACTCCTGATTGTCGAAAGCGCCGAAATCGAAGCCCTTTACGCTCTCTGCCTGCCACAGGCGGAGAGTATTGACAGCCTTTCCGCCGAAGCCGATAATGGGCGTATCGTAGGGAACAGCCTTAACAGCCTGGTCTGCGAACTCAACGATAACAGCGTCCTCGTCGGCGCGGACGCTCCATGCGTCGCCGTGATCCAGCCATGAATCGGCGGATTCTCTCTGGAAGCCGTTGTCGATGGACTGCTTGAACAGACCGTAGCGGTATCTGATACCGTAGCCGTTGAGGGGGATATCGTGTGCCGCAGCGGAATCGAGGAAGCACGCTGCAAGACGGCCCAGACCGCCGTTTCCGAGAGCGGCGTCCTCTATCTCTTCGAGACAGTTGATATCCACGCCGTTTTCCGCGAATATCTCCTTAGCCTCGTCAAGGAGACCTGCGCAGTAGAGGTTGTTGTACACAGCGCGTCCCATAAGGAACTCCGCGGAGAGATAGTACGCTCTGCGGCGGCTGTTGTGGCGCTTTTCGGACTCGTTCCACAGAGGGATGATATCGCTCATAGCAGCGCGGGACACTGCGTTGTGAAGCTGACGGACAGTCGCTTCCTTGATGGTCGTGCGATAGTCTGTCATAAGATTATCGCTGATCTTCTGCTGAAATAATGCCTTTTCCATATAATTCATTCCTTTATAAGATTTTTTTCTGAAACCAAAAACATCGTATATATTTTAACACATTTTATAATTACATGCAATAGCAATATTGACTTTTTGTATATTTGCACAACATTTAACAGGGATTTTCTTTTATTGTAAATAGAACATGGTTATACTATATGTAGATTTATACTTTAAGGATAATAATTATCAGCGCAGAATTGCCGTCAATGCTGTTATGACGGACGAATTTTGTCAAATTTCACAAATAATCAAAGCAATTCTGCCCGGTTCTTGCCCGAAATTAAAAAAATAAAAAAGACAAAATAATTTTCGGAAAATCTGTTGTAGTTAAAAGATTTCCGTGGTATAATAAATATAGTGTATATTTTTTCAGAGATTTATTATATAGATACAGAACAAAAGAATCGGAAAAGGAGAAAACCGAAATGTTTACAAAAGACATAGGCATCGACCTGGGAACTGCCAATACTCTCGTGTATATGCGGGGAAAGGGGATAATTATCCGTGAACCGTCGGTGGTCGCCGTGGATACCAAGACCGATCAGCCGAAATATGTGGGTCAGGAGGCAAAGGACGTTATCGGAAGAACGCCAGGCTCTATCGTGGCAGTGCGCCCTCTTAAGGACGGCGTTATCGCGGATTTTGAGCTCACCACCGCCATGCTTGAGGAGTTTATCGCAAAGGCTATAAAGGGCTCCCTTTTTGCCCGTGCAAATGTTGTTATCTGTATCCCCTCGGGAGTTACCGCCGTTGAAAGGCGTGCTGTCCGCGAGGCTGCGGAAAATGCGGGAGCAAAGCGGGTCAGCATCATCGAGGAGCCTATGGCGGCTGCTATCGGCGCAGGACTTCCCGTTTCCGAGCCCGCAGGCTCCATGATAGTCGATATCGGCGGCGGCACCAGCGAGGTTGCTGTCATCTCACTGGGCGGCATCGTGACCTCCCGCTCCGTCAGAGTGGCAGGCGACGCCTTCGACCAGGCGATAGTCAACTATATCAAGAAAAAGTACAATCTGCTTATCGGTGAAAGAACAGCCGAAAATGTAAAGATAGCCATAGGCTCTGCGTTCCCCTCCGATCGGAACGAAACTATGGAGATAAAGGGAAGAAATCTCCTGAACGGTCTGCCCGAGAATATAACCGTTTCTTCCGCGGAGATACGTGAAGCTCTTGCGGAGCCCCTCTCTCATGTGGTGGAGGCTATCAAGACCACTCTTGAAAAGACTCCCCCCGAGCTGGCGGCGGATATCATCGACCAGGGCATCACCCTCGCAGGCGGCGGAGCGCTTATCCGCGGACTTGACAAGCTTATCCACCGTGAAACGGGCATGCCCGTGTTCATCGCGGAAAATCCGCTGGACTGCGTTGCCGCAGGGACTGGCCGTGTCCTCGAGGAAAACGACAAGCTCCGCGAGGTGCTGGCGGACGAATCCAAGTACTACTGAGCCGTTGGCACGGAGCTGATTAGCTATCAGCAAATAGCAATTAGCTATTGGAACGGAGCTCATTAGCGGACAGTACTTAGTACGGCGTACACAGCGCTAAAGGATAAGTACTAATAGTTGAACACTAATGACTGATGGCTAACCGCTAATTGCTAATAGCTAATGGCTATGTACTACCAAACAACAGGAGGCGAGCCGTTATCAAGGAGTTTTTTCACAGTATAAAATTCAAAATAATAGTCGCCGTAATGGCTGTGCTTCTGGGATTTATGATATATTCCGTGACTACGGGCGGCTATGCCGATCCTGCTTCCGACCTGTGGAGCAGGATAATAAGTCCCTTTCAGCGGCTGTCAGCGAGCATATCGGACAGTGTGTCGTCATCGCTGGATATGCTGGCAAATGCCGAGGATTACTACAACGAAAATCAAAAGCTTAAGTCGGAGATAAATTCTCTGTACAATGAAATGATAGATTACGACCGCTTAAAGCAGGAAAACGAGGACCTCCTCGCTATGCTGGAGCTCAGCGAGGAATACGAGGATTTCACCTTTTCTCCGCCCTGCTCGGTCATTGCGAGAACTACAAACGACCCCTATGCGTCCTTTACCGTTGACAAGGGCTATTCCTCGGGGATAGAGCCGGGAGACCCGGTTGTCACCTCGGAGGGCATTGTGGGAGTATGCTACGATGTGGCGGAGAATACCTCGGGAGTGCGCACGCTGTACTCTCCCAAGACTGCCATAGGCGTGTATTCCCTGCGGACAAGGACCACGGGGATAATCGAGGGCGGCTATGAGCTGGCGGCGGACGGTTACTGCCGCATGAGCTACATAGACAAGACTGCCGACATCGCCGAGGGGGATATCATCATCACTTCGGGAAGCGCAAGCTATCCTGCGGGACAGCTGGTGGGAGTAGTGGTCGAGACCTCTATGGAGGACAGCGGATTGTCCATGTATGCCGTTGTAAAGCCTGCGGTGAATCCTGCCTCGGTGTCGAGCGTGTTCGTCATCACGGGCTTTGAATACGAGGAGCCTCCCGCAGAGGAGCCCGAGGTCATAGCTGCCGGTTCGGACGATATCGCAGAAGGCACGGACATATCCGACGAAGAGCAGACCAATGAAGCGGACACTGCCGACGATGATATATCCGAGGAAACTGCCGAGGAAGCGTCCGAGGTCACGGAGGAAGAAATATCCCCATGAAAAAGATGACAATGGACCTTAAAATGAGAACGGAAAAGCGGAATCTCATTATCCGCAGGATACTGTATTTTTTTCTTGCCGCCGTCTCATTTGTGATAATATCCACCGTAAAGACAACGCTGCCGCTGCCTCTGCTGCTCATTGATCTGGGAGTATGCACTGCGGCGTTCGAGTTTGATTCGCCAATGTACTGTTCGGTATACGGCTGCTTCTGCGGGCTGCTGCTGGACATCGCGGAGGACACGCTGTTCTGCTTCAACGGGATAATACTGACCTTCTGCTGTCTGATGGTATCGCTGATATTTTACTGCTATCTGCACAGAAAGCTTTTAAATTTCATACTGCTGAACTTCACGGTAATACTGGTGCAGGGAGCGCTCCATTATCTGTTTTACTATCTGCTGTGGGGCTATGACAGGAACAAGGAGATACTGACGGAAATATTCATTCCCGAGCTTATTGCCACGAATATTTTCGGCATTGTGGTCTTCGGCGTGTATAAGCTTATCGGACATTTCCTCGGAGCTGTCCGCGAGCATTATATCGAAGAGCAGACGGGCATATAATAATAATCCCCGGTAAAAGTGTACAAAAAACAAGTAAAATCTTAGCATTATGGATTTTGCACAGATTTTTTGCCTACACTTTTACCGGGGATTAGTTTTACTCACTTAGGACTAAGGACTATTACATCAAGCCTTTTCCTTGGCGCGGGTCTTGGCGCGGACTGCATTGTCAAGGATACGCTTTCTGATGCGGATGCTCTTGGGAGTTACCTCCAGCATTTCATCGTCGGCGATGAATTCAAGGCAGTCCTCCAGCGACATTATCCTTGGGGGAACCAGACGGAGCGCGTCGTCCGAGCCGCTGGCACGGGTATTTGTCAGGTGCTTCTTCTTGCAGACGTTGACAACGAGGTCCTCCACCTTGGGAGAAGCGCCGATGACCATGCCCTCGTAAACGGGAACGCCTGCGCCGATGAACAGCGAGCCTCTTTCCTGTGCGTTGTAAAGACCGTAGGTAACGGCTTCGCCCGTCTCAAAGCAAACAAGAGAGCCTGTGTTTCTGCGGGGTATCTCACCCTTGTAGGGCTGATAGCTGTCCAGTACCGAGGACATGATGCCCTCACCCTTCGTATCGGTGAGGAATTCGCTCTTGTAGCCGAAAAGTCCTCTTGAGGGAACGAGGAACTCTATTCTCATACGGCTGCCCTGGGGGTGCATGGAGGTCATCTCGCCCTTACGTGTGCCCATTTTCTCCATAACAGAGCCCACGCAGTCCTCGGGTACGTCTACGACCAGTCTTTCCACAGGCTCGCACTGAACGCCGTCTATCTCCTTCATCAGTACCTTGGGAGTGGAAACGCCCATTTCATAGCCCTCACGGCGCATATTCTCGATAAGGATAGACAGATGCATCTCGCCTCTTCCCGCAACGCGGAAGCTGTCGGTGCTCTCGGTGTCGGAAACGCGGAGGGAAACGTCGCGGAGAGTCTCCTTGTAAAGGCGCTCACGGAGCTGACGTGATGTTACGAACTTGCCCTCACGTCCTGCGAAGGGGCTGTCGTTTACGGAGAAGGTCATCTCAACGGTAGGCTCGGAAATTTTTACGAAGGGCAGGGGCTCAAAATTATCCGCAGCGCAGATAGTGTCGCCGATAGTGATATTCTCAATACCCGACAGCCATACGATATCGCCTACCTTTGCTTCGTCAACGGCTGTTCTGCCGAGACCTTCTATCTGTGAAACGGTGACGATCTTGCTGTTATAGGGCTTCTTTGTCTCGTGATAATCTCCCACGACAACGGGCTGATTTACCTTTATGGTACCTCTCTGGATACGTCCGATACCGGTTCTGCCCACGTAGTCGTTGTAGTCGATAGAGGAGATGAGCATCTGCAGGGGAGCAGTATCGTCGCCCTCGGGAGCGGGGATATAGTCTAAGATAGTGTCGAACAGGGGCTTTAAGTCGGTGCCTGCCTCGTACTGGCTGAGAGAAGCGGTGCCCTCGCGTCCCGAGCAGAAGAGCACGGGGCTTTCCAGCTGTTCGTCGCTGGCGTCAAGGTCGAGAAGAAGCTCCAGCACTTCGTCGCCTATCTCGTCGAGACGAGCATCGGGACGGTCTATCTTGTTTACCACAACAATTATCTTCAGACCCATTTCCAGAGCCTTTGAAAGAACGAATCTTGTCTGAGGCATGCAGCCCTCCGCAGCGTCAACAAGAAGGAGAACGCCGTCCACCATTTCGAGAACTCGCTCAACCTCGCCGCCAAAATCGGCGTGGCCCGGAGTGTCGATGATGTTTATCTTAACGCCGTTATAGGAAACGGAGGTGTTCTTTGCGAGGATAGTGATACCTCTTTCGCGCTCGATGTCGTTGGAGTCCATGACCCTTTCCTCGACCTCCTGATTTTCGCGGAAAGCGCCGCCCTGTTTGAGCATCTCGTCAACGAGAGTAGTTTTGCCGTGGTCTACGTGAGCGATAATTGCGATGTTTCTCAAATCATTTCTTACCATAAGAAGCAGATCCTTTCTCTTTTTTCACATTTATATAGAAAACCTTGAGCTGACAATAATGAGCGCGTTCAAACGCCGCCGTTACGTATATTCTGCACTGATATTTTAAACATATCCGCAGTAATATATTAAAATCCGACAAATTTATCTTTGCATAAAAAAACCTTGCAAGCTTACTTGCAAGGTTTTGGTGGAGGAGGATGGATTCGGACCATCGAAG